>CAYMMP010000046.1:7620-8868 GCA_964391625.1 uncultured Thermoplasmatales archaeon
CCATACCTTCTCTTTCGTTTTTGAACTGTTTGTATAGCCTCTAAGAAATCTCGTTTTGAAAATGCTGGCCAATAAACATCTGAAAAATAAAGCTCAGAATAAGCAAGCTGCCATAGTAAAAAGTTAGATATCCTTTCCTCACCAGATGTTCTCAAGATTAAATCGGGATCTGGTATCCCATTTGTATACAGATATTTTGAAACTATAGGCTCTTTAATGTCATCAATTTGAATTTTATCTTCCTTAACATCTTTTGCAATCTTCTTGATTGCCTGTAAAATTTCCTCGCGCCCACCATACGCTAGAGCAATATTAAAAGAATATTTATCGTAATCTTTTGTTTCTTCCATTATTCTTTTTGCTGATTCTGCAATATCTTTGGGCAAAGTGTCTAAACTCCCTAAAACTCTAATTTTTACCTTATTCCTATGTATTCTTGAATCTTTTGCAGCTTTATCAAGTTCATTTTTACAGAGATCCATCAGCGTTTTGACTTCATTGTGGCTTCTTTGAAAATTTTCCGTTGAAAAAGCATAGACTGTCAAATTTGGTATTTTTAACTCAAAACACCATTCAAGAACCTCTTCAATTTTGTCTCTTCCAAACAGATGGCCAGCATCCGGAGATAGGCCAAGTCCCGATGCAAATCTTCTGTTACCATCCATTATAATTGCCACATGTTTCGGCATAGGATTCTTCTTAGTTTGCTCCAGCAGTTTTAAATCCTTAAACTCACTAATTTTTTTTGAAATAAGATTGTAAGCGCTTGAATTGTATATCATTGCTCCTATCTTTCTTGCAACATCGCTTTTAACTGCATATTTTTCCAATTGTTCAATCTTTTTTCCTGCAAGAGCTTTGAGTGGTGGTTTTTTTGAAGCTATTTAGAACTCCCTCCAAGTCTTGCTTAATATGAGCTCTATTATTTATAGATTAACCTACACTATGCATCAAATAATCTAAAGAATGTTTTTGAAAAAAATTAGAAAATGGGAATTATCTATTTTGTGTTATCTTTGACAAATTTTTTAATTGCATCAATATTGTCAATAATAAGTTGTGCTTTTTTAACCCCAAATCTAAAAGGATACATATCAGTTTCATTTCTTTTTAATACAATTACTGGGTTTCCATTATAGTCTTCAACTTCTACAGGCATTTTATTAGCCTCCTATTATAATAGTTATTTTAATACTATTTAATACTTTCTTATTTTAAATAATTTATTATTAATTAATATTATAAAGT
>CAYMMP010000047.1:0-8402 GCA_964391625.1 uncultured Thermoplasmatales archaeon
TGCCATTTTTACCACACGCTACAATTTTAAAACAATAGTTTCTTTTTAAAATTTGGTTTTTCTATCCACTTATTCTCCTAGTATTTTCTAGAAAGATTTAAGTTACGTGCTGTGATTAGCTGCGGTTATATGAAGTAAAAAATGAGGTGAGATTTATGGAGAAAACAGATGTATTAATAATTGGTGGTAGCGCCTCTGGCCTTGTTACTGCAGTGGCAGGTAAATCAAACTACCCTGACAAAGATTTTATGGTTATACGTAAAGAGAAACAAGCAATCGTTCCTTGTGGAATTCCTTATATCTTCGGATCTTTAGAAAGCAGCGAGAAGAATCTTGTTCACGATGGTGTGTTGGAAAAAGCAGGAGTTAAGCTTAAGGTTGACAAAGCAGTCTCTGTAGATATAGACAAAAAAATATGCAAAACAGCAGATGGTACAGAAATCAGTTTTGATAAACTTGTATTTGCGACTGGTTCTGATACAAAAACCCCTAAGTGGCTTAAAGGAACAGACAAAGAAAATGTTTTTACAATACCAAAGAACAAAGAATATCTCGATAAATTATTAAACAAGCTAAAGAACTGTAAAAAGATTGTTACGATAGGTGGGGGTTTTATCGGCGTTGAAGTATCAGATGAGTTAACTAAGCGTGATAAGGACATAACTATCGTTGAAATATTGCCTCACATATTATCTCTTGCTTTTGATGAAGAAATGGCTATTAAAGCTGAAGAATTGCTTAAATCGCGTGGTGTAAAAATAAGTTCTGGTACAGGGGTTAAAGAAATAATAGGAGATGCAAAAGTTACTGGTATTCTATTGGACAACGGGAAAAAACTTGATGCGGATGCAGTAATTTTATCAATGGGATACCGACCAAATACTATTCTTGCTGAAAAAGCAGGAGTGGCACTTAATGAAATGGGTTTTATCAAAGTAGATGAATATATGAGGACAGAAAATCCAGATATATTTGCTGTTGGAGATTGTGCTGAAAAGAAAGACTTTTTTACTAGAAAAACAAGTGGTATTATGCTTGCTTCTACTGCTTGTGCAGAGGCAAGAATAGCTGGTATGAGTCTTTACAAACTTTCAGCAGTAAAAACGTTTGCTGGCACTATTGCAATTTTTTCAACAGTTATTGGGAATACAGGTTTTGGAGTAGCTGGTTTAACAGAAAAGATGGCACGTAAAGAAGGTTTTGATATTGTCACTGGTAGCTTTGAAGGACTTGACAAACATCCCGGAACATTACCTGGTGTAAATAAACAAATGATAAAGTTGATTGTTGCAAAGGAATCAGGCATAATACTTGGTGGAGGTGTTATTGGTGGAGCAAGTGCAGGAGAACTAACAAACATCCTTGGATTTGCAATTCAAAATAAGATGACTGTAAATACTCTTTTAACCGCTCAGATTGGGACCCATCCTTTGCTTACTGCACCCCCAACTGCCTATCCAATTATAAAGGCTGCTGAAGTCGTTTCGAAGAAGCTTTACTTTAATTGAATGAATATTAAATTAGATTTATGCTAGTCGAAATAAGTGTAATTAGGGTGCCGGAAATATTTTGATGATCTTGCATGCCTAACAATTATTTATAAGATACTGTCTGTTATAGAATGTAGATGAGTTAACGATGAAAGACATGATAATAATACGTCCAATCGGAGTAATTCATTCACCATATAAAAAAAGAAAAAATATTCCTATACAGGGAAGATTTAAGGATAATATTGAAGCATGGGTAGAATTGAAAGATGAATATGTAAAAGGATTGAAAGATTTAGAGGGGTTCAGCCATGCCATACTTATATATTACTTTCATGAATCAGATAAAGAAGATATTGAAGGGAAACCATTTCTTGAAAATGAAAAGCATGGTATATTTGCGATAAGAAGTCCTCACCGCCCAAACCATCTGGGACTTTCTGTTGTAAAGATCAAAACTATTCGGGAAAATAAGATGTATTTTACGCAGGTGGATATGATAGACGGTACGCCGTTGATCGATATCAAACCATATGTAAAGTATTTTGACAGTCGAGATGATACTGTTTCTGGTTGGTTAGACAAACACTTTAAGAATGGAAAAATTCCAGGCAACGTCATTAACTAGGAAGCATCGTTATTTATCCAATCTATCAATTTTTTTCTACATTCGATGCAAAGATGCCATTCATAAGGTTTACCTTTACCTGGTTCTAGATAATCACAACGAACTATTGTATCGAACATATCTTTGTATTTTTTACTGCATTTATTGCATTCGACTTCCATTTTATCCGTCTCTAACCTTTTGTTAAGTCATATTCTATATTATATTCTCCAGGGTCTCCTTGTGTTATTTTGAACTTCTTTTCTCTGCACAAAGAAATCATAGGTGTATTATCTTTTAGAACAATTCCATTTAGTGTCTTCAAGCCCTTATCTTTGGCTATCTCAATTGTATAGTCCACAAACTCTGACCCTAAACCAAGTCTATGCCACTTGTCGCTTACAACTAAAGCAAATTCTGCTTCATTACTTCTTCCAGGAGGTAAAATAATTCTAGTTACCCCGATTAACTTACGTTTATCATTTTCTTTTATTTCAGCAACTATGCCGATTTCTCTGTCGTAATCTATATTGCAGTATCTTGTTCTCATCTCATGAGGAGTATCCTTTATTATTCTAAAGAATCTGAATCTGACAGTCTCTTCAGAAAAACTATTGAACATTTCTTGCCACATGTATTCGTCTTCGGGTTTTATTGGTCTTAGTAAGACTTCGGTTCCATCTTTGAGTTTTACAGTTTTCATATATTTACTTGGATATGCACTTATTATAAGATGCGGGATCTCCCAGGGTTTTTCTTCTAATACTATCCTTGCATCGACGGCGATTAATTCATTGCCACTTGCAATTAGAGGATTTATATCTATTTCTTTGATCTCAGGATGATCTATTATCATTTGAGAGAAATTTATCAATGTTTCTTCGACTTTTTGCACATTAACTGGAGGGATATTTCTAAAGCCTTTCAGAAGCGTATATGCCTTGGTTTTTTCTATAATTCTTTGAGCTAAAACTTGATTTAATGGTGGAAAACCTATCGCTCTGTCTTTAAAAAGTTCTGTATATATTCCACCCATGCCAAATAATATAACTGAGCCAAAAACCGGATCCTTTTTTGATCCGATAATTAATTCAGTTCCTTTGTTTTCAATCATCTTTTGTATTGTTACTCCTTGAATTTCCGCGTCTGGAGCTTTTTCTTTAACTCTTTTCATCATGTCTTTATATTCTTTTTTAAGCGACTCTTTACAATCAATACTAAGTGCAACTCCCCCTACATCACTCTTATGGGTTATTTGCGGAGAATGAATCTTCATTACAATGGGATAGCCAATTTCTTCTGCAATTTTAATTGCCTTATCTTCAGATTCAGCAGTTTCAGGTTTTGTTGTTTGAATTCCATATATTTCAATAAATTCTTTTGCTTCACCTTCAGTTAGAAGAGTCCTATTTTCTTTCAGAGCTTTTTTAATCGTATTTTTTAGTTTTTCTCTGTAAGATGGTGATGACTTTATGTTAAGTTCTTCTGGTGTTTCAAATATTAATTGAAGATTTCTTGCATATTGGTAAAGATACATATAAGATTCAACAGCTTCCTCAGGTGTTGAATAAGCCGGAACATTATTTCTGTTTAAAATTTGTCTCGCATGATATACACTTTCTTCACCAGGATATGCTACTAATATCGGTTTCGTAGTCTTTTTTGAAAGGTCAATTATTTTATCAGATAGTATTTTTGGATCTGCAACCACCTGTGGAACACAGATAATCAAAATACCATCTATGTTTTTATCATCAAGACAAACCTCTATAGTCTTTTCATACAAATCTTCATTTGCATCTCCAATTATATCAATGGGATTTGCATGACTCCAATGAGTTGGCAAAAAGCTATTTAATTTTTTCATTGTTTCTTCGGACAAATCTGCTAATCTTCCTCCTCTTTCAATTATTGCATCTGTTGCAAGTACTCCAGGACCACCAGCATTTGTAATTATAGCAATATTTCTGCCAGTTGGGCGAGGTTGTTTTGCTAGAATTGAAGAACAGTTAAACAAATCGCTAATCTCTTTTACTCTTACAATTCCGGCTCTTTTAAATGCCGCATCATAAACAATATCTTCTCCAGCCATAGCACCAGTATGGGAAGTAGCTGCTTTTGCTCCTTCTTTGTATCTTCCAGATTTAATGACAATGATTGGTTTTGCTCTTGCAAAACTTTTAGCAGCGCTCATAAACTTTTTAGCATTTGTTATAGATTCGACATACAGTACTATGCTACGAGTGTGGATATCCATGCCAAAATAATCGATTAAATCGCCAAAATCAACATCAAGCATTGATCCAACAGATACGAAAGAACTGAAGCCAACCTTTGCAGCAGCAGCCCAATCTAAAATTGCACCGCATATTGCACCACTTTGTGAAAATAATGCAATATTTCCTTTTTCAGGCATTGAGCGAGCAAAAGTCGCATTCATGTTAAGATAAGGAAGAATGAAACCAACGCAGTTTGGTCCTACGATTCTAAGACCATATTTTTCTTTTATCTTCAAAAGTTCTTCTTCTAATTTTTTACCTTCTTCACCAATTTCTTTGAATCCTGCTGAAATAATTAAAATTCCTTTAATTCCTTTCTTACCGCATTCTTCTACAACATCTAATACAATTTTTGCAGGCGTAACAATTATTGCTAAATCTACAACCTTTGGCAAATCACTAACTGATTTATATGCTTGAACGCCTTGTATGCTTTCTTTTGTAGGGTTGACAGGATAAACAACTCCTTCATATCCTGAACCAACAAGATTTCTTAAAATGCTAAAACCAGGTGCACCAACACGATTTGTTGCACCCACAATAGCTATGCTTTTCGGCTTAAAAATTTTATCAAGATTCTCAACGCCCATTTAAATCGCCTTTTTATCTAGAAATATGCGGTCGAGGGGGCAATATTAAGTCATGTTAATAAGCTTATCGTCGAAAAATTAACTATAAATCCCAATAAGGTTTTAGAATAGATTTTATTTTTTTAACTAGTTCAATTGTTAGTTCATAATTTTTATCAACTACTTCTTTTTCAGATATAAAATTATTTTTATTTAACAAACCACACATAATATTGTAATAAGAAACGACGCTCTCATTGCTGTTATATCCTCCACCAAATAAAACAAGTAATTTTTTACAAGTTTTTTCTGATAGTTCTCTTATCTTTTTTGCCAAATAATAAAAGGTTTGATGAGTTAAAAATAAGTCCGCCAACGGGTCTGAGTGATGAGTATCTACTCCACATTGGTAAATAATTATTTCCGGATTGAATTCTTCTGTTAATTTTGGTACAATTTTTTCAAATGCATGCATGTAACTTTTATCTCCAGTATACGGCATTAAAGGTAAATTTACTGTGTACCCTTCACCTTCATCTCTTCCAATTTTATCTATTGCTCCAGTTCCAGGATATAGTGTTCTCCCATCCTGATGAAATGATAAATTTAAAACAGTAGGATCTCTAAAATAAATTTCTTGAGTTCCATTTGCATGATGAACATCTAAATCTATTATTAAGAACTTTTTTAGTTTGTATTTTTTTCTCAGTTTTTCAATTACAATTGCAACATCGTTGAAAAAACAAAAACCTGATGTAAAACTTCTACTTGCATGATGAAAACCTGCTAGAGGATTTGCAGTTATTTGATAGCCTTCAAATAGCTTCATACCTGCCAGTATTGTTCCACCTGTTGGGATTAATGCGACTTCATAGATACCTTTTGGTGCAGGTGTATCTGATGAGAGCATTCCCCCCATTATACTAAGTTGTTTAACTCTATCAATAAATTTTGGGTCATGAACCAATAAAAGATCTTTTTCAGTGGCTTTTTCAGGTGAAAATATGTCTACTTTTTCTAATAGTTTTTTTTCTTTTAAAAATTCCATCGTTCTTTTTGGTTTATCACCTATTAAGGGGTGATCTATCCCAAGGTCGTATTTATTGTAATCTTCATGATAAGTTAGGCCAATCATTTGTGATGCGTAACCAAGTTACATTTTTAAAATTATCTTTAATTGGTATCCTTCCCAATAATTCCAATATGTTAGGTTTTATTTGGTTAAAAACCATTAATTAATGGTAAATTACCAATAATTTAAATATGTGTAATGTTTATATATATTGTAGAAAAAAGAAGGTGAAAAATGATTAATAAAAAAAGCGCAAAAGAAATATTGTATGAAAGTGAAATAAGTAATAAGCTTAAAGAATGTTTTAAAGAATGCGCTCTTGGCAGAATACAGCTTAGAAAATGTGTAGTTAACGCTATGGATGCAGGTTTTACAAAAGAAAACGTTTTAACGATTATTAACGAGATGGTCACAGGATTTGAACAAGATGAAGCATCATTATGTGCCATAATTGCGATAGGTCAAGCGCTTCGTTATGAAAAAAGATCCAGGAAACCAAAAGCTACTTTGATAAAAAATAAAGAAGAAATAGAAAATAAACTTAGAGATTGTTTTAATAGGTGTCGTTTAGCGAAAAGACAACTTGGAAAATGTCTAGTTAATGCTTTGGATGCCGGGTTAACTAAAGAAGAAATTTTGGCTATCTCTGATGACATAGTTGGTGGTTTTGGAAAGGACGAGGTATCTTTGTGTGCTATAGTAGCTGTACATCAAGTATTAAAATATGAAGAGAGTGCAAGGGCAAAGCCGATAGATATAGTTAAAGAAAGAGAACTTGAAAGGGGGGACGCCTAGACTCATATTACCTAATTCATGTAGTATGGATGGGGCGATTAATAGATCCACCTGATTGGATAAGATCTTTGGCGGTAGATCTAATGGATAAAAAAGAAATAAGGAATAGACTTAAAGAATGCTTTAAAAAATGCGCCTCAGGGAGAGCACAACTAAGAAACTGTGTTGTGGATATTATGGGCGTAGGACTAACTAAGCAAGATGTTTTAGATGTTGCCCACGAGATGGCGACTGGAAAATGGAAGGAAGAGGCTTACCTGTGTGCTGTAACTGCGATTGGTCAAGTGCTTCGATATGAAGAGAGCCACAAAAGAACTAAACCGATTTCAATAAAGAAAGAAATAAAAGAACTTATAAAGGACAAGTTAAGACGATGTTTTAAAAAGTGTGGTCTTGCTAGAAGACAACTCAGAAAATGTGTGACAAATGCATTGAATGCTGGACTGACAAAAGAAGAAGTTTTAGCTATTACAGATGACATAGTTGGTGGTTTTGGAAAAAATGAGGTCTCTGTATGTGCCATTGTTGCAGTAGAGGAGGTTTTAATGCACGATGAAACTGAGAAGCTGAAAAATATAATAAAAATATACGCACCTTATATGAAATTCCCTGATGAATAATTTGAGTGAAAGACGTTTAGATGGCAATTTTATGGAAGAGTGAATATAAATGATTGAAGTAGTAAGTACGGAAATATTAGGCGTTCAAATATTCTTAGTAATAACAATATTAGCTTTTTTCTGCGAGCTTATTGACTCAACTCTGGGTATGGGATATGGAACAACATTGACGCCTGTATTGATGCTGTTTGGATTTGGGCCTCTTGCTATAGTTCCTTGTATATTGTTATCTGAGCTACTGACTGGTATAACTGCAGGATTGGCTCATCATAAAGCCGGTAATGTCAATTTTAATCGCGGATCGATTCATCTAAAGATTGCATTTGTGCTTGCAGTCTGTAGTATTGTTGGAGCTACAATTGCTGTATTTGTTGCGATTAATATTCCAAAGTTATGGTTAAAGACCTACATTGGTTTACTTGTTTTAGGTATGGGAATAATCATACTCCTGACACTGAATAAAAACTACAAATTTTCATGGAAAAAGATTATTGGACTCGGCTCAATTGCTTCATTCAACAAAGGAATGAGTGGTGGTGGATATGGACCTGTTGTTACAGGCGGTCAAATTCTCTCCGGAGTGAATGGTAACAATGCTGTTGGCATTACTTCTCTAGCTGAGGGGCTTACTTGTGTTGTTGGTGTGGTTGTTTTTGTTATAGTCTCTCCAGAGAGTGTTAATTGGAGTCTTGCTCCGTCATTAATTATTGGAGCGATGTTGTCTGTACCTTTTTCTGCATTTATCGTCAAAAAACTTCCAACGAGAACATTGAAGATTGCCATAGGCACATTAACTTTAACGCTTGGTTTGGTGACTTTAATCAAAGTCTTTTGTTTATAGCACTAATCAGGCGGATTAGTCTCGTCTTTATAGGGTATGATAACTATAAAAGAAACAAGAAAACGATCAATAGCAAAGGCAGTTAGCTACCGGATTATCTGTGTTATTATGCTTTCTATTATAACATAC
>CAYMMP010000048.1:0-7790 GCA_964391625.1 uncultured Thermoplasmatales archaeon
ATTTTTTAATTTGATTTTATCATAAAATATATGAATATATGTTATTTTATCTACAATATTTACATAAACCATTATTTGGAACTCTTTTAGTTAAATTTTTTCTGATTTTCCTAAATTTTTTAGTGTTCCAAATTTCCATTATTTTATCATTATTTAGATTCCCAAACACCTGTTTTGAAAAAAAGTCATTACTACACAGTATTACGTTGCCTTTATAGTCGATAGTAAGCTCACAAAACGGGCGAATGCATACTTTCTTACTAATTTTCTTTTTAACATTAACAATATTTCCTCTAGTAGACAAATAATGATCTTCAATTTTGTATTTGATAATTGCATCTTTATATCCTTTCACGAGTTTTTCTATTCTACGTTTATTCTTGGAACTGTTGGGAGCATGAATTGTTATGATTAAAATGATTTTATTTTTTCTAACAAATTTAATAAATTCTTTATCCAGAAAATCTCCATTTGTATAGACAACTAATTTAGCTTTAGGAAGGTTTTTTCGGGCAATTGATAAATATTGTTTAATATTTTTATTCATCAAAGGCTCGCAATATCCTGAAAATAAAATAGATCCTCTGTACTTGATTATTAGGAGTTGATTTATTATTTTTTCAAAACTTTCCTTATTAAAAAAAACGACACCATCCTTATCGTTATAAACAGATTTTGGGCAATAAGAACAAGCTCTATTGCAGATGCGATCCAACTCAATTGTTATAAAATCGAACATGTCTGCATTTCCATAAATAATAAAACATTTCAATTTATGAATTGGTAGGTAAAATCGGGATAGTGTATCCCTAAGAAAATTTGGAAAAATCCTTCTATTGGAATAAATAAATCTATCAATTAAATTCATCTAATCGCCGTTTTCTTTAAGGCATTTGATATCTTCAATAAACTTTTATCTTTTAGACGATAATAAAATGGAAGCTGGATTATTTTTTCATAAAGCATATTAGAATTTGGATATAAACCTCTATCGTTTGAGCGAACATCCATTACTTCGTCTTTTATACCAACATCAATACCTAATTCATACATACTTTTTTCAATTATAGAAGAATCTTTCTCAGAAATGATAAAGAAGGAGTAATAAGAGTATTTGCTACAAAAACCAGTATTGATAATTTTTATATGGGGTATCTCTTTAATTAAATGTATATATTTTTTCCTTATTTTTTCTAATTTGAAATTTTTTTTGCTCAAATTCTGTAATTGATAATACCCAAGAAAAGATTGAAAGCCCGATAATTTTTCAAATACATTTGGATTTGCTTTGTGCATTTTTTTTATATGAGATTTAGTAATATTTTTTCTTAATGCTATCTTTAATAGCAAAAATAATGGCGAATGTAAAATAATCATTTGAAAATAATAATACCATATTTTTCTCACAGTATTGAATATTTTTGGTTTATTTAACTTCGAATAATTTTCAGAAATTTTTGTGACATAATTTTTATTATTAACTAATAAAGCTCCACCTCCAAGAAGATTTAATGGTTTAATATAATCAAAACTAAACAATGCAAAGTCACCAAATGTTCCCAAATTTTTTCCATTATATTCTGAACCAAAGGAATGAGCGCAATCTTCAATAATTATTATGTTTTTATTTCTCTTTTTTATCTTCGTTATAATATTTGGTATATCACCACAGATTCCAAAGATGTGTGAAACAATAACATATTTAGTATGTTCATCTATTTGGGATAAAAGTTCTCTAATATTATATGAGTAATCATTTAGATTTATGTCACAATACTTGACCTTTATCCCTTTATTTTTAAATATCGGAATCAATTCTTTAAGATAATAATTTGGTACAATAATTTCATTATTCTTGTTACGATTAACTGAGTCAAAAATAAGGTCAAATGCAAACCTACCTCTAGCCAAAAGAAAAATGTTTCCTCCAAATAATTTTTCCAAAGAATGTTTAAATTCGAGAGAATAATCTACCTTATTGAAAAGATTAACAAACCATTTAAAAATATAATATGTTAACCCCCCATATGGTTTTACATCTCTTCTTGGAATCATTTTTCCATCCTATTTCATATTATTTAAGAAAATCCATCAATAATAAAATTCCCAATTGCTAGATAATCGAGATCTGCTTGTTTAAATGCTCTTAATGCATCATAAGGGGTCATAACTATTGGTTCCTCATGCATATTAAAACTTGTATTTAAGATTACAGGATTTTTTGTAAGCATATAATATTCAAATAATATATTGTACAAATCTTTATTGTCATTTTTAGATAATATTTGAGGCCGTAATGTACCATCAACATGAACAGCAGCAGGGAATGTTTTTTTCATATAATCTGTCGCATTAAATGAAATGTTCATAAACTTAGAGGTTAGATAAGCTTTTTTAAGACCTCTAATACATTTAGATGCATATTCTGCCAAGATAGTCGGGGCAAAAGGCATAAATTCCGTTCTTTTAAGTTTGTTATTCAGTATCTTATTTATTGAATTATCTGTCGCCTGAACAAGTATGCTACGGTTTCCAAGCGCTCTTGGGCCATATTCCATTCTTCCGTTAAATCTAGCAATGATTTTACCCTGAGATAATAAAATTGCAATTTTATTAGCAATACTGTTGGGTTTGGTATAATTCATACCTTTCTCGATTAATATCTTTTCAATATACTGATTAGAATAATTGGGACCATAATATATGTTATTTATCACTTCTTTTTTATTCATCAACGACAAAATTGCCCCATGGCTAACCCCTGCATCAGACATTGCTGGATAGATATAAATTTGCTTGACTTCTTCAAGTTCACTTATTTTCTGATTAAGCTTAACATTGGCCATAAGTCCACCAGCAAGACATATATTATTTTGACAGTATTTTCCCATATAATAGGAAATTATTCTGCATACATATGTTTCAATATTATATTGGAGCCAACTTGCAACATCCTCTTTGCGATATTGTAAAAACTTATTTTTTATATCTTTCAAATCTTTAATATCACCTTTACCAAGATATTTTGGTTTCATTGTTTTAGAAAGAATAAATGGAAATTTTTCCTTAACATTCTCATGATTTCCGTACGCTGCAAGACCAGTGACTTTTCCTTCGTGTCTTTCCGGTGTAAAACCAAGAAACTCTGTAATAAGTGAATAATAAAGACCAAATGAGTCAAGAGCATCTATTGTAAATATTTTCTTTAGCGATTTTCCTTTAGCAACATATATTTTCCCAGAAGCGCCATCACCATATCCGTCAAAAGATGCTACTAAGCTTTCATTAAACCCTGATGAAAAATATGCCGCAGATGCATGACACATGTGATGATCAACAAACAAGATAGGCTTATCTTTTAATAAAGGGTGCAATCTTTGACTCAAAATATATTTGAGTAAACGTTGCATGAATTTACTAATTCTTTTATTAGGATTAACAGAACCAAAAAGTTTGAGATTATATGTAAGGATATAATTTATATTTCTATAAAGTAAATCAAACCATGATTTATTATCTTGTCTGATAGATTTTTTATCGAGATCCAATAAAAAATTAAAAATTCGTGATATAAACACAGGAGTTAGCACCCCAGCAAATACAATTTGATCAATTGATTCGAGTTCATCTTCATAATATTTATAAAAAAGATTTAATGATTTGTAAGGAAAACCGCCATCTAATTTTTTTCTTGATACTCTTTCTTCATTAAGTGCAAATTCAAGTTTGCCATCTTTATAGTAAGCAATCCCAGACTCAGTTTTTGAATCGCTTAAGCCTAAGATTTTTATCATATATAGCAAAATTTCCTCGTCTTTTTTATAGTTTCCCATAAAAATAATCAGAGCAAATTCAAAAGATATAATAATAGATAAAAGTTTTCAGGCTGACGCGGGGTTATGGATAAACAAAAAAATAATTTAAATAAGGAGAAAAAAGTAATATATTGTACAAGATGCGGGCAGAGTACAATAGTTCCAGGAATTAAATTTGATGAAAACGGAGTATGCAATTTTTGTAAACTACATGACAAAATGATTAAAGAATTTCCTTCTGGTGAAAAGGGTGAATTAATTCTAGAAAAAATGTTTCGCAAGATGAAAAAACATGGAAGAAATAAGAAATATGATTGTATAATTGGAATAAGTGGAGGCAGAGACAGTACATATTTATTATATAAAGCTGTGAAAGAATGGAAACTTAGACCTTTAGCAGTGCATTTTGATGATTATTTTGACAACCCTATTGCAGTAGAAAATATGAATAAGGCATGTAAAAAACTGAATGTAGAGTTAAGAACAATTACTTCAGATTGGGAAGAATCAAAAGATTTGAATTTGAGTTTTTTAAAAGCGTCTGTCCCTGAATTAAATGCTGGAACAGATGTCGGCATTGGTGCAACTCTTTATGGTGTTGCAAATAAAGAAGGGATAAAATATGTGATGATTGCGCATTCATTTAGAACAGAAGGAATTAAACCACTTTCATGGTCTTTTCATGATGGCATATATCTTAAAAATGTTCAGAAACAGTTTGGGACAATTAAGCTTAAAAAGTGGACTCCGAATGATCCTGGATTTAATCTTGGATTAAAAGAACTATTTTATTATACAGTCCTTAAGAGAATTAAAATGTTTTTTCCAATGTACTATATTGATTATATCAGGGATGAAGCAGAATCAATTATCAAAAAAGAGTTGGATTGGATATATCCTGGTGCACATTATTATGATGATTTATACCATAGTCTAATTACTTATGTCCATAGAGTTAAGTTTAATATTAATTTAAATATGAATAGCGATGCTGCACTTGTAAGAACAGGTCAACTGAGTAGGAAAAAGGCAATAGAACGATCTCAATCAATATATCATATCGAAGATCCAAAGATAATAGATCTTTGCATTAAAAGATTAGGTTTGAAAAAAGAAGAATTTGAAAAATATATGAAACTACCTGTTAAAACATTTAGAGATTATAAAACGAGTTGGCCATATTTAAAAATCGCAAGATATCCCATATGGATTATGTCAAGATTGCACCTACTTCCAAGAATTACATACGATAAATACTTTAACTGCGGAAAATAATCTCTATAATTATAGTGTTTAAAATGTCTTTAAAAGTTATGCTTACAACACCTCAATTAAATAAAATAATTGAACCTATTTATGATAAACCAATTTTTGTTAGACCTTCGCTTGCACATATTGCTGGATATATTAGAAATAACAGCAGTTATGAAATCGAATGCGTCGATGCAAAATTCTCACAATTAAAACTAAATCAGTTGATTAAGAAAATAAAAGATTTTAAACCAAATGTTATTGGAATTTCTGCATATACTTATGAAATTAATGAAGTTAAAATATTAACTAAAGAAATTAAAAAAGAAAATTCTAATATTATTATTGTTTTAGGTGGTAGCCACATTACTGCCATTCCTCAAGAAACAATGAAAGAGATCCCAGATATTGATATAGGGGTTATTGGAGAAGGCGAACAAACTTTATTGAATATTTGTAATTCAATTTCTTTAAAAAAGAATTATTCTGACATTTCAAATATTGTTTATAGAAAAAATGATAAAATAATTTTGCAAAGGAAAAATAATTATTTTCTTGATTTGAACAATACTACTATTCCTGCATGGGATTTATTACCTCGTGCAAAAGAATATTATATTCAAACTACGAGAGGTTGCCCTTTTAATTGTAATTTTTGTTTTAATCCAAATGGAAATAACATTCGTTTAAAAAAAGTAAAGTATGTAATTGATGAAATAAAATTTTTAATTGAAAATTTTTCTCCAGATAGAATTTCAATCGGGGATGAAGCTTTTGCTGCAAATAAAGAATTTGCACATAGCTTACTTGATGAAATGATAAAAATAAAAATTTGGGAAAAAGTTAATTGGGACATTCAAACACACATTCGATTTCTTGATGATGCTTTATTAAAAAAAATGAAAAAAGCCAAAATAAATAAAATAGAAGTCGGAGTTGAATCGGGAAATGAACAAATATTGAAAAAAACAGGAAAAGGGATAAATAAAAAAATGGTAGAAAAAGCATTTTTAAAATTAAAAAGATATAAAATAAAAACAGGTGCCTTCTTTATTTTAGGGCACCCGAACGAAACAAAAGAAACAATATGGGATACAATAAGATTTGCTGCAAAAATTAATCCTGATGAACCGATTTTTGCAACAATGGTACCTTTTCCAGGAACAGTTATTTCCAAATATGTAAAAGAAGGAAGAGCCGGGTATTTGCGTGCATCCAATAATTGGAATGACTTTCGAAAACAAATAAATCACTCAATTGAATTTAAAAATTTTACAAAAACAGAACTTAAATTCTACCTCTTTTTTGGAAATTTGTATGTTTTTTTATACAATTTTCGTTTTTTAGATTTGATTAAAAAAGGACATCACTATCGAAAAAGCATTCTGAATTATTTAAGATACGCATAGACTTACCCGTTATTTTTGTATCATCCCTGACAGAAAAATTTCTAATTTTACAGAGCATATTGTCATTAAGGCACCTCAGGCACATAATATATTATAACATCATATGTTCCAAGGATTATATTGCCCGAATGTATGACCTTGACTTTTATCCAATTATCTGGTGGATTATATACGAACGTGGGCAAAGCATCCCTAAATTCTTTAACTTCCACAGCCTCTCTAGATCCATTTACAATAACAAACGCATCCTCGATTTCATTAGGATCTTGCACTTGCTCTAATGTTTTTAGATTTTCGATTCTTTTATAACCAAGTAAAAAATTTAGTCTACCCCACGTTGCATCATCTGTAAAAATATCTTTATCTGGATACTGTTTTAGAAAGTCTGCAGTTTCCCTATAACTTGCCATGTTTTGTTCCATACACTCATGAGATTCATTGATATAATAAAACGATGTGATCAATAAAGAACTAATCACAATAATATTTGCAACATTAAATATTCTTTTTTTACTTATTTTACTACCTACTATAAAATAGCCAATTGTAACAGCAATTGGAATTGCCCAAACTGTTGCAAATCTACGTAAGTGATCAATTAAAACATATTCGTTAAAATTCATCGTACCATATTGCATCCATAAATATAATACTACAAACCATGAAATTAGAATGACAAGTTTTTTGTTCCTATCAAATAATAAACACAAAAAAATACATGCACAAAAAATAATGAAAAATAATCCAAAGTAGTTGAAAACTGGAGAATCTCCTGCAAGAAGCATCTTTGGATAAACACCTAAATTTGGAGTACGACCCCCCAAAGTTGAAACATAATGCTCACTTTCAATTTTATATCTCAAAAAAAAGTTATCTCTGACAGACAAATATAACAGTCCTTCTAAAAATAAAACAAAAATAAAACCTAAAGATGTTAAAATAAATCCCAATCTAATAGTAAATATCTGTTTAAATTTATTAGAAGATTTCCTTTTTACACCAGATAATTGATATTTAAAATCAAATATTTTATCCAATAAAAAGTAAGATATATAAAATAGTAATATTAAGATTGATAGAGATTTTACAAGCCATGCAAGACCGATTGCAATTCCAGCAAATATATAATATATTTTTTTATCGCTTTTCTCACCAATAAGGAATAAGCAAACACTTAGACCCATGTAAAAGGCAACCGGAATGTCGGGGACAATTGTTGTTGCATATATAACCTCGATTGGAAAGATAGCTATCAAAAAAGCGGAAGCTAAACCAGTTCCTGACCCAAATAGTGTTTTACCAATATAATATGCAA
>CAYMMP010000049.1:0-7629 GCA_964391625.1 uncultured Thermoplasmatales archaeon
GTAGTTATACGTTCAGGATTAGATGTCGGGATCTAGCAGGAAACGTAGAAAGTGGCGATGACGATGATAACTGTTTATCTTTTGAAGTTTTAAATCCAACACAGAAAAAAACTTTTGGAATTATTACGGCTGGTGAGAATATAACTTTAAGCTTCAATATTAATCTCACTGGTTTTGTAGGTATTGATCTATATAATAATGGAGAATTATTTGGTCGTATTTGGTTTGTTGATGCCGGTTCTTTATCTTTTGAAATTGAATCATCCTCCTTAGGAACATATAGCACCGTTTTGAATAATGGAGCAGTAGGTATGTGTAGCTCTGATGGTGGCTCTGTAATCTCAAGGGATCCTGATGTAAGTAATATTAATGGTGTATTTCACCTTGGTTTAATGCGACT
Source organism: uncultured Thermoplasmatales archaeon (assembly GCA_964391625.1). Classification (GTDB taxonomy): domain Archaea; phylum Thermoplasmatota; class E2; order DHVEG-1; family DHVEG-1; genus CAYMMP01. The sequence goes on from CAYMMP010000049.1 coordinate 401, forward strand.
TTATTCCACCACTCCTTTTACTCTTGGTGATTATAACAGCGGGGGTGTGTTTATTATAAAATCCACTATGGTTGACAAACAGATGATAGAATATAACACTGACCTTTATAGTAATATTCGTATGCAATTTTTTGGCGATCTAGGTGAGGCCTGGGAAGATTATTATGTTAATTACAGAGGTTTCAGTCGTTTGTCTGATAGTGAACATTCAGTAGGTTTGTTTGATGATTTAAAACTGATTTTTGTCTACTCATTGATAAAATTAGATTATGAGGGGATAGGATGAAAAAAATATCGAATAATAAAATAAATAATAAGGCTGTTTCACACGTTTTAGGTTTTATATTAACATTTTCTTTAGCTTCTATGGTAGTTGCAACTACTCTTTATACTTCTACAGTGCTTGTTGATCGAAGTAAAAGGGATGCAGCGGAGATGGAGGCTTTGTCCCTTGCTAATCGAGTAGCTGGTGCAGTTATGGAAGCTGCTAAGATGAAACAATGGTATCCAAATGGCGAATACTCAAAAACTTTAGATATACCTAATGATCTAGCAGGTTATAGATACTATGTGGAAGTATCTGGTGATTCCATATGGGTTAAAACAACAGGTGGGGAGGTAGAAGTTGAAGCACCTAATTATAATTTGGAGACTACTGGCGTATGCGTCTCAGGAAGAGTTGATGGTAGTAAAGGTTTTATGGAAGTTTATTGTAATAAGACTGAGTATGTGTATAAGTTTGATTTTGGTAAGCAGACTTCACCAGGAGAGGTAGGTTATAGTAGGATAACAGATTCTTGTGATAATAGTAATTGGTCTGATGTTTATAGTGATTGGCCATATAGAGCACCTATATATTTATGGAATCCTAATAGTGAGTCTTTACAGAATTTTCAGTTGCAGTTAACTCTTGATGAGACTAGTTTTTGTTATCCTCATGCCAATTCTAATGGATCTGATATTCGTTTTGAAACTATAGATGGAACTGTTTGCCAATACTGGATAGAGAAATGGAACGATGCTCTTGGTGTTTCTACGATATGGATAAAAATACCTTCTTTAGATGCGAATAGTGGAACCATACTCTACATTTATTATGGTAATTCCTCTGCTAAATCAGCTAGTGATGGAGATGCTACTTTTGATTTCTTTGAGGATTTTTCAGACAGTAATCTTGATGATTGGTTGATAAAATCAAATAGTAATGTATCTGTTGATGATGGATTACTTGTTATGGATGATGTCTCAAGTATTGTTACAAAAAGTAAAACTTTACCATCCCGGGGCGTTCTAGAAACTAAGGTAAAGAGTGTGGGAGAAGTTAGAGAGGCTGATATTTTTATTAGATGTCAGGATCAAGGAAATCATTATAATAGTGGTTATGTTTTTTCTTCAGGTAATTTTAGTGACCCACTAAAAAACATCTCTTTTTTGAAGGACAATTCTGTAGTTTTAAGTAATACTTCTGATCATAGATCAATGATTAATGACGAATGGTTTAGACTTCGATATATTTTTGATGATATTCTAAATGTTGGTGCGCGTTATCTGTATAATGATTCTATTTTATACGATTATACATATTTTGGAGATTCAACATATACTAGTGGTGGTTATTTTGGTTTGTGTACTCCTTCCACAGGTGATTTTATCTCTTATTTTGACTGGATTTATTTAAGAAAAGATTCCGATGACCCCATTAAAATGACTTTAGGTGGTGAGAATTCTATTTTTTATACTTGGAGTGAGATCAGTATTTTGAATGGTTCTACTTATAATCATCCTGGTAGTTATTTGTATGGTGATTTTGTATGGTCTGAGGAAGGAGACATTTTTAGCGTTATTTTGCCTGATGAGGGTTTGTATACAGCAAGTTTTGTCGTAGGTGATCGGACCAAAGGCAATATGGATATGGCTATTGATGTTAATCCCGAGCCTATTTTGGGTGGTTCTGAGTTAAATGATATTAAAGTTTCTGCTGGCGGTTTTGGCGAATATTATTATTGGGGCTGGTTTGTGTTTAATAATTCTGAAGGTTCTTTAGATCTAGGTTTTTCTGATGGTGGTTTAGGTGATCTTTATTGGACCATTAATATGTTAACTATTGAACGTGGTATTAGGGGGGTGAAGATTAGATGAAAAAAAATAATTCTGCTCAGATGTATATTTTAGAGGCTGTTTCTGCAACGATTATTATTTTGTTTGCTTTTCTTTTTGTGTATATGGCTTCCACTCCTCAGGGGACAGTAGTAAGTATAAGTTCTACCACTCAACTTAGAATTTTAGGTAGTGATATTTTAACCGCTATTTATGAAGATAATCCAAGTGATGGCACTTATAGTAATTTATTAGCAGAGTATGTTTTTGAGGACGGAAATAGCGATTTCTCTAGTAAAGTGCAGAATTTTACTATTTTTTTAAATAAATCTTTTCCTAAAGGTATTATGTATAATGTTTGGGTTTATAATCCACATAATGATAGTCGTGTTTTGTATTATCCTCATAATGAATTGATATCTGTGGGTAGTGTTGCAAGGACTCACAAGTTTGTTTGTCATCAGGGTTTTGTTAGGGATGTCCAGTTGGAGATGTGGTATATATGATCGGTAGAATTTTTGATTTTTGTCATTTTTACAGAAAATCTTTAAATAGTATTATCGGTAGAAATAAATACTATGAGTTAAACGTTATTACATTTCGTAATAATACTCGGGATAATGTGAGAAGTGAGAAAGGTCAAATGTTTATAATGGCTGCTATATTTATCGCCGTTTCGGTTATAGTTTTATCAGTTATCTCTGTTAATCTTAGTAATAAAGATGTTTATTTGCCTATGGAAAAGAGCACTAGTTTGGTTGACGAGTACCGAAATGTTAGATCTTCTTTTGGCGATATGCTTGTAAGTAACATTGGTAATACCTCTAACTCTGATTTATTGTATAGTGTGTTCGAGCGGATTGTGGATGTTTTTTCTTCATTAGAAATTTCTTATGGTAATTATTTTGATGCAGATATTGTTAGTGTTGAAGAAAATAGTTTGACGGTTGATTTAATTCTTTCAAATGGAGGCACTAGCATTTCTGAAGAGATTGTTTATCAAATTAAGGGTTAATTAAATAGTTAAATATAAATATTAGTATATTAATATAAGTAAGTATATATTAAAGGAGGATTTAAAAAATGAAAAAAAGAAAAATGAATAATAAGGCAGTAGCCTCGCCCTTAGAATTTGCAACAGCATTTGGTGTAATAATGATAGTTTTCCTATTTTTATTTGCCGCTCTGTCGCAAGTATTTGTAATTTATGATGTAGACAACTCAGATTATAGCTCTAAAGCTATGCTGGTATCAGAAAAACTACTAAAGGACCTAGGTAAAACAGTAGATGGTAACACTGAATGGTATAGTGATCCTGGAAACATTACTGATTTAGGTCTTGCACAAGAAGCAATACTTTATGAAGCATTAAGATATGATAATGGAAGTATGGATGTACTAGTAAATAAACTACCACAAGGAGACCTCTCTGTTAATAATCTAGATTATGCTCCAAAAAACAATTTAAATCATGGAGATACAATAACTGCAACCTATAATATAAAAAACGTAGGAAATGATGTAGTAAATGGATATCTATGGAATGTGTTTTTAGGATCAACTGATCATAAATATGGGTTCTATCAAGAAACAGTTCAACCTGGGCAAACCATATCTATGTCTGTTAAAATGGTTGTTCCTCTAGGTGTTGAATACAGTTATCCTCTCAAAGTAGAAGTTTATCCATATTATAGTGATGATGATCAAAACCTTAAAAACAACTATGACAGTACCACAGTACACCTAGGTGGATATTATGATGAACCTGATTTAGGAATTACAAGTCTAGATTACTCTCCAAAGCAAGGTCTTGATAATGGAGAAAGCATAACTGTTACATTTACTGTTTCTAACATCAATGGAGTGGATACTGACGGTTTTGACTGGACTGTATATCTAAATGGTGTAATAAAAGATAGTGGTGTGCATAGTCAGGGATTAAATGTTGGCGAATCAGTTGATTTTAATGGGATTAAATTTTCTATTCCAAATAATGGTGCTAGCAGCCATACGTTGAAAGCAGCCATAGTTCCACATGGCGAGGATTCTTTATCTGGTAATAATGAGAAATCACAGTCTGTTTCAACTACAGGTAGTGATCCAAGTAATCCTGTTTCGCCTGATGTAGATACATTAGAGGAGGCATATGTAGATGAAACCTCTGCTATTGTGCGAGGTAACCTTACTAGCATGGGATCATATTCATCTTTAGACATAGGTTTTATGTATAGAGAAGCGCCAACTAATCCAATTCCTTCTCCAGTTCCAGACGGTTGGGGCGAATGGAAAAATGTTACTGCAACAAGTCCTGGCTCAACAGCATATGGAATAACCGAGTTTAGTAGACAACTAACAGGTCTTACGGCTGATACATTATATGAGTACAAAGCCTGGGCAGAAATGTCAAGTGGTAGTCGAGTATATGGTGAAATAAAGGAATTTAGAACTAAATCTGATGATATGCCAGCTGAATTAGTTCTTTCTACAGGCTCTGCAAAATACACTAAAGGAGCTGTATCTTCTACACTAAATGTGAAAGGTAGTGTATCTGGATCTTTTGGTACAGGTTCTAATAGTCATGATAGACTTTCTGTTTGGTTTGAATGGATCGCCTTAGATATTAATGGCTCGGAGGTAGATAGTGGCACCAGTGAAAGTGTTACTTTTTACAAAAGCGATGGTGTCGACTTTAGTGAAAGTGTTTCCATAAATGATTTTGTGGGTAAATGGGCAGTTCGACCAGACTTTAAATATCGCCTGGTTGCTAGATTCTATTCACCGACTGGAGAAAAAGTTGGGGATGACTGGAAGACCTATAATGCTGCTTTAGTTCCAGGTGTATCCTTAAAAGTGATTGGTGAGCCTACTTCTGACAAGGTAGATTTTGAAGTAACAATAAGGAAGATAACAGCTGACATAACGAATATGATTACTAGAGTAATGATTTGGTGTCAAAATCCAGATGGTTCAAGTCAACCACCATTATATACTGATTGGAAAGATCACTCCTTAGAGTTAGGAAGAGTAGGACTTAAAACAATACAGTATACTGCCTCTCTTGAAAATAAAGATTTGACCCAAGGTTTAGTCTACTTAGCCATAGCCGAAGCTAAATATGAAAGAGATGGGATGATTGGATCTGACTACATAGAAACTACATCTAGACCGATAGAATTTAGGCCTGGCGCAGCTGCTCCACATGATCCACAGATATTTACTAATGATAGGGTAGAAGCTAAATGGTATACTAATTTCTGGGGCTATATTGGCGATACAGGTAGGCTAGGAGGTTACTTCGATGGCATGTTTGTTGGGGTAAGAATAACAGAAATTTCTGGCCCCTCACTTAACGATAAAGATTTGAATATTCCTCTTACCCTTGGTCTCAACGAGCAAGATGGTGTAATTCAAAAAGCTAAATGGAAAGCTTCTATTGCTACTAACCAATATTCTATAACTCTAGTAAATACTAAATTTACAGAAGGAACTACTTATAAATGGTGCGCTGTCGGTTGGTTCAGAACTTTGGATGGAACACTTTATATTGGTTTTGGTAAAGAATACACATTTACCTTTGGTGAAGATGATGGTGGTACAAATGATGATGGTTCTTGTTTCTTAGCAGATACTGAAATAATTATGGCTGATGATAGCCTTAAAGATATTGAAGATATTTCTGTAGGTGACAAGGTTAAATCTTATGATACATTAACTGATAGCTATAAGGAGGGTCTTGTCACAGAGGTATTTCATCATAGTCCTGAAGAGATGACAGATTATTATCTTGTCTTGAATAATGATATTCGAGTTACTCCAAACCACCCATTGTATGTTGATGGTAGATGGATAGATGCTGGCGAGCTTGAAGAGGGCGATACCTGGGGCGGTACGGTTATTGAGTCAATTGAGAAGATTTATTGTCGTGTACCTACTTATAACTTTGAAGTTGAGCCTTATCATACATATCAGATAGCTTGGTCTGGCAAAGAGGGTGTTGCTCATAATTCAATAAATGAGGGTGGTGGCACTGGAGGTACAAAAGCTCCGCAGGTAGACACACTTAGTGCGACAGGTGTAGATAAAGATAGTGCCACTTTAAGAGGCGAGATAACTAATGGTGCTACTGACTGTCTTACTTGGTTTAAATATGCAAAAGAATCAGATTACAACAATAATGTTTGGACAAAAACCAGTGTTTTGTCTGGGCAATCAGGTAATTTTGATTACACAATAAATAATCTTGATTCTGGAACTAAATATTACTATAAAGCATATGCTAGTAATGGCGCCGCTCAAAGTTATGGGGATGTAAAATCTTTCACCACAGATTCAAGTGGAGGGCCATCCGAAGATTATAGCAATCCAAACGTTGAAACTAAATATAAAACTATTTATGGCAGTTCAATTAAACTTGAAGGAAAACTTACTAATAAGGGAGGAGCCAGTGAAGTTAAAGTTCGTTTTAAGTGGTCTTATGAACCTCCTGAAAGTTGTTTCTTAGCTGGTACAAAGATAATTATGGCTGATGGCTCGTTGAAAAATATTGAGGATGTACTGATAGGTGACAAGGTTAAATCTTATGATACATTAACTGATAGCTATAAGGAGGGTCTTGTCACAGAGGTATTTCATCATAGTCCTGAAGAGATGACAGATTATTACATGATTGTTGATGGATTACATGTTACACCTAATCATCCTATATATTATCAAGGCGAATGGATAGATGCTGGCGAGCTTGAAGAGGGCGATACCTGGGATGGCATACCTATAAAATCAATAGAAAAAGTATACAGTAAAGTTCCTACTTATAACTTTGAAGTTGAGCCTTATCATACATATCAGATAGCTTGGGGAGATAATGAGCGCATTGTCCACAATGCTGCAGATAAATCACAGGGTTATACAACTTGGACCGGCTGGCAAACAAGGACTAGTACTGGTTATTTCAGTGATAATATAGATAATAAGGGAGCTGGTGAATATAAGTACAGAGCTGAAGTAAAGGCCACTACAGATCAAACAAGATGGGGTTATGGAGATTGGAAGTCTTTTGAAATAAGTAACTGTTTCCTTGAGGGTACTATGATAGAAATGCAAGATGGTAGTTTGAAACCTATAGAAAAAATAGA
>CAYMMP010000050.1:0-7213 GCA_964391625.1 uncultured Thermoplasmatales archaeon
TCTTCCTTTAATTTTATATATTATAACCATATTCAGGACTTACTTTACAGTTGTATTTGGAGATTAGAAGTATGGCACGAATGCATGCAAGACGAAAAGGCAAATCTGGTTCAGTACGACCAGTTGAAAGAAAAGATCACCCTGCGTGGAGTTCCTTGAAGCCCAGAGAAGTGGAGTTACATGTTCTTGAACTTGCGAAAGCTGGTAAATCTACAAGTGAAATCGGTATGGTTCTTAGAGACCAATATGCTGTGCCAGATGTAAAGCTTGCCACTGGAAAGTCTATTTCAAAAATACTTGAGAGCAATAATATGAAACCAGAGATCCCTGAAGATCTTAGAAATCTTATTCAAACTGCGCTAACAATTCAAAAACACATGGGTTCAAATAAAAAAGATCTGAAAAACAAGCGTAATTTACATCTGACTGAATCAAAGATTAGGCGTTTGGTAAAATACTATAAAGATACTAACGTACTTCCAGAAACTTGGAAATACAACTTAAAGCAAGCAAAACTTATGTTTGAATAAAGTTTTTATTTTCTTTTTTTCATCCAAACAACAACTATTGTAGCAGCTAGTATTAAAAATAGCAATTCAAACCCTGGAGTGTCTTCTGCATTCTTTCCTCCGTTTGAAGATAGTTCTATGTCAATAACTTTAGAGCTAAAGCCTTTTGCTCCCTCATCATCAGTTACATAAAGTTTTACGGTGTATTTACCATCCTCATTATATTTATGAGATGTTGTGATGTCTGTATCATTTGCTCCATCACCAAAATCCCAATAATAACTAATTATATTGCCGTCTTTGTCATAAGCTTTAGATGCATCGAACTCTACAACGCCATTATTATTGACGGTGTAATTGAATAAAGCTTTAGGATTGTTATTGGGGGCGTACTCGATATCGTAATCAGAGGTATTAAACAATTTTTCTTCAGCACTTTCTAAATTTATTGTGCTGTAGTTTTCTATGTTTTCTATATCTGTCAATAACGCAACTAATGTATATGGAAAAACTGTATCGATGTAGTAAGTACTTGAGCCAGTGCCAAACAATCCCATGTCTGATGATACAGTAATTTTGTATACGTTATACCCATTATATTCCATTTCTCCATCGAATGATACGTTTGCCTCCACTCCACTCCAGTTTGTGGTTATTGTTTTCTCTGAAATTAAACTACTCAGGTTAAAATCATAGAATTTTTCTATCATGGCAACATTAAAAATAAGACTGACAGAACTCTGAGAGGCTACGCTAGTTAATTCGGTAAAATGTACATCTTCGCTGTATATCTCTTTTTCTTTCAGATAGGACGTTTCATAGAATTTTTTTTCATCTTTAAGTATTTTAAAACGATAGATTCTGGTACTTATATTGTCAAGTGAACTAACAGATACAACAGTGATGCCTTTTAATAGTGTATCATTCGAATCTGTAATAAAAAGATCAATAGATGTGCTAAAATCACCGAGAGTCAACTCATAACTATAACTGTATTTCATATTTTTTTTCAATTCAAGATTATTTGCTGCATCACATAGATATGTTGGAACTAAAATTGGAAGAAAAAACATGCATAAAATCAAGATTTTTAAAATCTGCCTCATGGCCACCACTATAATAGAATATAATATTTTATTTATAACAATTACCAACATTATAACATAATCTTTTTAGATGATGTTTTCGTTATTCCTTCTTCAAATGGCAGAACAATTACAAAAACTTTGTAAAAAAGCAGCAGGAATAATATCTTCGTTTCCACAATCAACTAGAATTAGAGTAATTTCTCATTATGATGCCGATGGTATTACTGCTGCTGCAATTTTGTGTAAAGCATTATATCGATCTGGTTATGATTTTCATGCAACATTAATGCGAAATCCATTTGACAAAGGACTTGCTCGTGTTGCGAAAGAGGATAATGAATTGATTATTTTCTCAGATATGGGTAGCGGTCAGATAGATACAATTGAAAAGATAAAATCAAAATCGATTATTTTGGATCACCATCAATATCTTAAAGAAAAAACAGCCGAAAATGTCTTTCAAATAAATGCAAACCTTTGCGGAATTAATGGTAACTATGAAGCCTGTGGGGCAACACTTGCCTATAGTCTTGCAATAGCACTCGATCCCTCAAATGTTGACTTGGTATCTTTAGCGGTTATTGGTCTTACTGGAGACAAACAATATATTGGCGGAATTCGCGGTTATAATAAATCTGTTGTTGATGGCGGACTTAAAAACAAACTCATCAGAGAAAGTACAAAAATTAAGCTCTATGGAAATTCAATTTTTGATGCTTTGTATTACTCTATTGATCCTTATTATAGTGGGATATCCGGGAATAATAATGGAATAAACAGTTTGTTTAAGAAATTGAAATTAGAAAAAAATGTAAAATTGGAACAATTAGACGACGAAACAAAAAAACAATTACAGTCTTTTTTAATGCTAATTCTGCTCAAGAAAGGTTGCGAAAAAAATATTTTAGACACTATTATTCGCCCTCGTTATTATACGAATTTATTTAATTCCGAAGCAGAGCGTTTTGCAGATCTATTGGATGCTTGTGGAAAAGGGGGAAATCGTGGTTTAGGATTATCTCTTTGCATGGGCGATAAAAAGGCTTTTGATGATGCAATTGAGCTTGAGAAAAAATATAAGCAAAACATCCTTAATGAGTTAATCAGACTTGAAAAAGACGGTTTTAAGGAAAAAAATAGTTACAGATATTTTTACAGCAAAGATTCTTCTTTAGGCGGGGTTATCAATAGCATAGCTACAAATTTTATCCTTGATCGAGAAAAACCTTTAATTTCGTTAGTTAGAAACGATGGCGAGATCCATGTTTCATGCCGCGGGAATCAATACTTAGTTGAAAAGGGGCTTGATCTAGGTTTGGCTATGAAAGAAGCTGCAAATAAGCTAAAAGGACATGGCGGCGGCCATAAGATTGCTGCTGGAGCTACATTGGATTCAAATAAGGAGACCGAGTTTTTAGAAATGATAGATGATATAATATCCAAACAACTAAAGGTGTAAATAATGAAAGCTAGCTGCAAACTTACTATAGAATTTGAAGATGAAAATAAGGTAAAAACTGTTCTTAAATCTGTTCAAGTAGATGATTTTGATTTTGTAAAATCAAGAATAAATAAAAATATGCTTGAGGCTGAGATATCAACTAATTCTGTTTCTTCACTTTTACATACATTGGATGACTACTTGGCATGCGTTTCAGTTGCTGGAAAAGTGGTGGATAAAAATAAATAATTATTAAGGTATGTTGGGGTTGGATATGAAATTTGATTTAAGTGTAACTTTTGCTTTTAGCAATGACGCATCATCAATTAAGAAAGATATCGAAAAGTTTCTTTCAAACTATAATAAAGAATTATCCAAAAAAGATAAAACAGTTAAAATCAAAGATATCAGTATCAATAAAAATATTCTGATTTTTGTTATCACATCCCAGGGAACTTTTCGTCCACATAATGCTCTTTTAAATCTTAAAAATAGTATTGGTAAAGAGTTTGGCAAGAAACACCATATCGGAGTTCGTGAAATTAAGATAAATAGTTATACAATTGAGTTTGATCTTGAAAAGAAAGCATTAAAGAAAGTCAAAATTCCTTTTGCAAATGTAAAAATCAAAAATAAAAAAGTAACACTGACTTTAAAAGACGTTTCAGATGAATTTCTTCAGAGAAATTATATCGATCGCATGATAACAAGAATTAAAGAAAAAGTTGACAATCAATATTATGAGGGCAAGGGTGAATTTTGGAAGCTTGTTTGGGAATCTGGAGAGAAAAAACCTATTTGGGACAAAGATCCTACTGAGGAAATGATAAAACTTGGTTGGTTAAAGCAAGGGCCAACAAAAGGTAAATGGTTTTATAGGCCTGAAGCTGCAGCTATTTTAAAAATCATGGAGAAAATTGCCATCGAAGAAGTTCTCAAACCATTAGGTTTTAAGGAAATAATCGAATCAAATATTGTTCCTTTCGACGTATGGCTTAAAACCGGTCATCTAGAGGGCATGCCAGGTGAATTTTACTATGTTGCTGAGCCTGCAACAAGAGATGTGGATAAATGGGAAAGATTTGTTGATCTAACTAAAATTACAAAAGAAATTCCATTTGATGAATTAAAGAAAAATATTAGAATTCCAAATGCTGGTTTGTGTTATGCCCAATGTCCTATGATCTATTGGTCTTTTAAAGGAAAAACAATCTCTGAAAAATCTTTGCCAGTATTAGTTTATGAAAACACTGTTGTATCTGCTCGTTATGAATCTGGCGGGCGTCATGGTATAGAACGGGTAGACGAATTTCATCGAATAGAGCCAGTTTATATTGGCACACGCGAGCAATTATTAAAATTGAGAGAAAAACTCTTAGAACGCTATAAGCACGTTTTCAATAATATATTTGATTTAGAGTGGAGGATGGCCTGGGTCACACCTTGGTATATGCAGCAAGCTGGAAAAATCGGAGAGGAAACAACTCAAGATACTGGAACCATTGATTTTGAGGCGTATATGCCTTATCGTGGAGACAGAAAAAAATCAGAATGGTTAGAATTTCAGAATTTAAGCATTCTTGGTGATAAATACATTAAAGCATTTAATATTAAAGCTCAAAAAAGTGAAATTTGGAGCGGCTGTTCAGGGATAGGCTTAGAAAGATGGACTGCTGCATTTCTAGCACAAAAGGGTATTGATCCAGATAAATGGCCAAAAGGTTTTAGAAAATATCTTGATAGATTACCTGAAGGAATTAAATTCGTTTAAGATTTATTATGATTAAAGAGAATTTATCAGAATATAAGAAGAAATATGCTTTATGGCGTCATCATGCTTGGGCAGGTAGCATACTTCTTTCTGTCTTATTGGCACTTAGAATCATAATCGGAGAAGAGTATATTCATAATGAGATTGTTTTTGTTGTTGGAATTATACTTGTTTTTTATGTTTTAATATCCTTGTTTTTTACCTACAAATATCGTGAAGGTCTCAGGGCAGAAAAAGAGGAAAACGTAATTCATGTAAAATCTAGTTCAGATGAGGTAGAAAAAGCTAGAATAAATGCAGAGGTTGAAAAAGAACGCTTGAAACTAGAAAAAAAGAAGGTAAAAGCCGAGGCAAAAAGAGCGAAAAAGCAAAATAAGAAATAGAGAAAGGAAAAACCTTTAAATAAGAACTCTATCCCACTCCGATGGCCAAGAGAAAGCGTAATGTTGACGAAGAGGAAAATAAACCTTTTAAACTTCCTAAGTTTAATGTAGAGAAATTTTTAAAGCGTGAAAGAAGAAACATTAGAGTTACATTTTGGTCTTCAATCTTTGGAATCTTGATGGCTTTGATATGTTTTGGATTTTGGGCACTAATGGGTCCAGAAAGTGCCCTGCGATGGCCATTAGTGTTACTTGTTGCAGTAATAGATGCTGTATTTCTTAGATCGATTTTCAATTGGCGTAAGATTGATTTAACAGATTTTGTTAGGAAAAATTGGTTCAGTTCTTATGCAATTTATTTTTTTACATGGTTAGTTATCTTTATTGTTCTTGTAAACCCACCCATCTATGACGATGAAAGTCCGACAGTTCAACTTGTGGTTCTTCCAGAAAGTCAGGAGTTTGGTGGCACTGTTGAAATAATTGCAAAAATTACAGATAATGCCGGAGTAGAAAAATCTGGTATTACCTTAACTATTGATGGAACTATTGTTGATTCTAGTGAATATACTTTTGAGGATAATATTTTCAAGTATGTTTATGAGGATGATGCTCTTAATAATGAAACTACAATAAAATTCACTTTAAAAGTTAAGGATATTAATGGTCGCGAAACAGTATTACCAGAAAAATCTTTTACTTTTAGCAATTCAATAATTAATGTTCCTGCTCCACTTTATGCAACTACTCCACCTGGTCCTGAAGTGGGATCTGCAATAGATATAAAAATTAAAGTAAATGCTGATGTTACTAGAGTTTACTATACAATTGACGATGGGGCACCGATAAATGTAACTAAACCCGAAGGATCAGAATACTATGTCACAGAACCAAAATACAAGGGATGGTCTGCCGGCAAGAATGTTACAATGAAAGTATATGCTGAAAAAATTTATTCCTTTGATATAGTTTCTGACAAACAACCTTCACAAATGAGTGAGAAAGAGCTTTTAGATTATCAGGAGAAGATACGTTCGAATACTTTCAATAATACTATTGTTGACACACAAACATATTATTTCCGAGTGGCAGATGAGTCTGGTGTTGGAATAGAAGAACCGCCTACCGTATCAACCCCAACCATTAAAGTAGTTCAAGTTCCAGGGTTTGAAGCATTGATACTAGTTTTAGCTCTTGTTGCCATGGTTTTAATATTCAAATACCGTAAAAAGGATAAACGATAATAGAAATGAAAGAAGTAGCCAAACTCTGCAAATCTCTTAAAAAAGATTTTAAACCAAGAATTACAGATACAAAAAAACTTGTTGGATGCTGGTCTGAGAAAGACGTTTTAAATAAAAAAATAGTTGATGCTTTTGTAATAATATTCAGAACTAGAGGTTGCTCTTGGGCCTTTAATTCTGGTTGCAGCATGTGTGGCTATTTCAATGATAGTAGCTGGTCCAATGTAACTGATAACGATCTCTTAACACAGTTTGACACTGCTATGAAAAAATACAATGGCCAAAAGTTTGTAAAAATATTTAATTCTGGTAGTTTTCTTGATGATAAAGAGATATCACCTAAGATTCAAGAAAAAATCTTAGGCACACTTGCCGAAAAAACAGATAAAGTTTCTATAGAATCAAGACCTGAGTTTATTACAGATAAAAAACTCAGTAAAATAAAGAAAATAATGGGTTCTAAAATCTTTGAGATTGGAGTCGGCCTTGAAACTGCTGATGACGATATCAGGATAAACAATATTAACAAAGGATTTACTTTTAAGGATTACAAAAAAGCTGCAGACATAATAAAAAAATATGGTTTTAGTTTGAAAACATATGTACTAATCAAACCGCCATTTGTCTCTGAGAAAATGACAATAGATGATGCAATTCAGACTGTTGATAAAATCAAGAATATCACAGATGTAATTTCCTTTAATCCCTGCAATGTCCAAAGGAATACTGTGGTTGAATATTTGTGGAAACGAAGGGAATATCGTCCACCATGGCTAT
>CAYMMP010000051.1:0-7119 GCA_964391625.1 uncultured Thermoplasmatales archaeon
TTTTTTTCTCGATAGATTAAAATATTCGTTGCTTATTCAGCCGGCCGGTGACACTTAAATATGGTTGAAAAAGAAAGCATATTGGCAAACCCCGCACCACTTGGACTGATGGGTTTCGGTATGACCACCGTTCTATTGAACATACATAATACATACCCAAATGATGCTGCAACCTTTGGATTAAACACGATGATATTGGCAATGGGTATTTTTTATGGTGGTCTTGCTCAATTAATAGCTGGAATACTTGAATTCCGTAAGGGAAACACCTTTGGTGTAACAGCCTTTACCTCTTATGGATTGTTTTGGATGTCTTTGGTATTTTTGTTGATTCTACCAGATATTGTAGGAGTTCAGGGTCCAAGTGAGACTTTCATGGGCTGGTATCTGTTTATGTGGGGATTCTTCACCATGATGATGTTCGTTGGTACCTTAAGAAAGAATCTAGCGCTGTCATTGATATTCTCTACACTATTTGTACTCTTCTACTTGCTAGCCTTAAAAGATTGGGGCATAATAAGTGGCGGATGGATAGGAATAGAAGGAATAATCTGCGGTTTCAGTGCTATTTACCTAGCCATGGCTGAGGTAATCAATGATTCATTTGGTAGAATAATATTGCCAATAGGAAAACCGTTATTGAAAAAATAAATTAAATCTCAACTAGTTGGTAAGAGGCAGATCCAAGTCCGATCTCCTCCCCATATTTTATTTGTCTTTCTGGATCAACTTTGTTGTGTTTTTTAAAGACGTCAGGTTTAACTTTGTTTACTAAATCTAATGATGCCTTATCAATAGCCACCGGATCATCTGAAAGCAAGAATCCTATGTCTGGACATATTATTGGTCCTGCAAGCGGATCGCAATCACAACTTTTTGCAATCCTATTTACATCATTCAAGTAAATCACATTTTTATCATGGACACATGCTTTTGCCGCGCACGAAAGGAGGTATGGAAAATCTTTGTCTTCATTTGCAATGCCACCTGTTTTACAGTTTTCTACACATACGCCACAACCAAAGCATTTTCTTTTATTCAACTTCCAATTATTTTTATCAACAGTTATAGCTTCAAAAGGACAAACTTCTGCGCAAATGCCACAATGTATACATTTATCTTTTTGATATATGGGTCTTGCAGCACGATGCATGGATCTTTTTGTTTCTTTTGTGACGCCACCCATTCCGAAGTTCTTGATGGCACCACCCATGCCTGTTGCGATATGCCCTTTTACGTGGGACAAACCAAAAATATGAGTTGAATTATGAATGTGCTCTGCTACTTCATATTCCCTGCCTTCAATTTTTACATTGGTTCCCGTGTCATCTATTACAACACTTACTCCAATTTTCTTAAAACCATGCAGTCTTGCAACCTTTTGATATCCTTTTTTATAATGGCGCAGACCAGGATAGGCAACAGTAGTATCGTGAAGGAAAGGTCCGCCTCCTCTTTTCTTAAGTTCTTCAACTACTACTTTAACAAAATCGGCTTTTACAAAGTACTTATTTCCAGTTTCACCCATATGAAGTTTTAGTGGATACTTTTTCCCTGAAAATGATTCGATGCTAAAATTTTCTAAGGCTTCGCCTAATTTTGAGATGTCTGTAAAAAAGACTACCTTTTTCATCCAATTTTTTTCTCCCACTTCTTTACCTTTACAACAGTCCCAAGTGACCCGCCACTTTTAATTTCTTCTCTAATCCTGTTTTCATGTTCTTTGACATCTAATGCACGATTGGCAATTTCTTGTGCGATTTCCTGTGGGACAACTACTACACCAGAATCATCTCCAATTATCCAATCACCGGTTCTAACAGTTTGATTCCCACATTTAATTTCCGCACCTATTTCACCTAATCCTTTTGGCTCCCCTGCATTAGGCGCAACATGTTTTGAAAATACTGGAAACTCTATTTTTACAATGTCATCAAGATCCCTGATGGCTCCATCAATGACAACCCCTGAAAGACCCTTTATCTTAGCACTCCATGTTGCAAGCTCCCCCCATACAACTGTTTTACCGCCATTGACATCTATAACTATGACATCTTCTTTTTCTGCTTTGTCAATGGCTTCAATAGGTTTAGCCCAATCCCCGTCAATAGTTCTAACTGTTAGTGCTTTACCAACCATATGATAACCTAATTTTGCAGGTCTAATATCTTCCATTGCACCTTGTTTATGCATGGCATCGGAGATGTTTGGTGTTGAAACTAAAGAAAAAGCTTCCCTGAGTTGTGTTTTGTCATATTTTTTGAAAAGCTCTGTTTTTACAACTTTTTTTTCAGAGATTGCCTTCTTGATTTGTCTAGTTGCTTTTTCTACGTCTTTGGCTTTAGTTATTGCACCTCCAACTATTATAATACTAGCACCAGCTTTGACAATGTCTGCTACTGTTTCACTATTAATCCCACCTGCTACAGCAACGGGAATACTTGTCTTTTTTGCGATAGAATTTAGTGTTTTAAGTGGATTTTTGCCAATCATCTGTTCATCTATGCCAATATGTATGCAAAGATAATTTATGCCTATTTTTTCTAACTCTTCGGCACGTTTAACCTTATCTTTAACCCCTATAAGATCAACCATTATCTTTGATCCATATTTTCTTGCAGATTTCAGAGCATCTTTTATTGTGCTGTCATCTGCCGCAGCAAGAATTACTACAATGTCTGCACCTGCTTTAGACGCCATTTCTGTTTCAAAAGCACCGGTATCCATTGTTTTCATATCTGCAACAATGGTTTTATCTGGAAAGATATCCTTGAGTTTTCTTACAATATCCATGCCTTCACTTTTGATTAAAGGGGTTCCTGCTTCTAACCAATCAACCCCGCCTTTAACTGAATCTTTTGCTATTGCTAATGCTCTATGTGCATTTAGGAGATCCAATGCAACCTGTAAAACAACCTTCATTTAAGATAGGAAATAAAATCTTTTTATTTAAAATAAACCATGTTTATAAAGCCATATCTGTGAGTGAGAACCGCTCATGTATCTGCTTATGGTAGATTGCAGAGGGAGATAAGCGTCCAATTTCCCTGGATAATGCCTAATATCGAATTATCTAAGGACGTGATACTCTCATTTTTTATAATAAATATAAAAA
The DNA here is from genome assembly GCA_964391625.1 of uncultured Thermoplasmatales archaeon. Classification (GTDB taxonomy): domain Archaea; phylum Thermoplasmatota; class E2; order DHVEG-1; family DHVEG-1; genus CAYMMP01. Next base: position 3,116 of record CAYMMP010000051.1, read on the forward strand.
GCCCCTCATCATTTTTCTGAAATTTTAAATATGCACTTGTAATATTTATTGTTTCAGGATCAGTAAAAACCCCTTCTCTTTTAATTACCCATCCTTGAGTATTGGTCTTAATCCAACCGTCATAAAAGTTGTAGATATCTTCAACAGAATCATTTGAAACATATGTTGATTTATTAAGAGAGGTACTAACATTCATGTCTGCCCAAATAGAAGCATTGGACATGAGAGCAATATTGGTTGATCCCGTATAAACAGGCACAGATGTATTTTTCTCTTCAGTTTGATTGGTAGTCTTATTATCGTTCTCGTCGTTGTTAGTAGTATTGTTATTTGGGTTTTGGTTTGTATTTTTTTCATTAGTTACACAGCCCGAAATTAAAGATACAGTAATAAGCAAAATCCCAATAAGAATTGTTAGCAACTTTCTTCTCACAGGCACCCGCACTCCTTTATAAATGGAGGATAAATAAATAACTTTTAAAGATTTCTGCGAAAAGAAAGATTTATACTAAATGGATTAATATTCCTGTTTTAATTCATGAAAACAAAAGAGGATCTAGACTTTCATAAGAGATCAAAAGATGATTTTAAGACATTCATAAAAAAACTCGAGCTTCAGGCACTTGAAACAGCTGAAGAGAGACTCCCTCTCTATCTTGAAGTCGGTTTAAAAGACACAAGCTTGGTTCTGGATGTAGGTTGCGGCTCTGGGATAGTAACAAGAGATATTGCAAGATTGACAAAAGGTAAGGTTGTTGCAGTTGATGGCTCAGAGGACATGATAAATGTGGCAAAAGATATTTTAAAGGATTATAGCAACGTAGAGCTAAAGGTTTGCAATGCAGAAGATCTTCCTTTTGATGACAATACCTTTGATATTGTTACGTGTAATTTAGTCTTAATGTGGGCCGATGATCCTCAGAGAGTTGTGAATGAAATGGCACGTGTTACAAAACCTGGAGGTAAGGTTTTGGCATCGCTTGAACCAGATTATGGGGGCAAATTACATTGGCCAGAACATCCTAAGGTTGATTCAATATTTGCTGGAGAGGCGATTAAGAAACGTGGCGGAGATCCACACATTGGTAGAAAACTCCGTTTGTTGTTTGTTCGAGCAGGATTAAGAACCAAAGTTGGAATTGGAAACACACGTATCTGGAGTTGTGAAGAAGACAAATCTTATTATCTTCACGCTAGAGATTTTTATGTAAAGGCATTAAAAGACGCAGGTTTGTCAGAAAAAGAGATTGATAAGTGGGAATATGAATATCTAAAATCTCTTGATGAGGGCGTTCAATTGAACTTTTTCCCTCAATTTTATGCAATCGGACAAAAACCATAGTCTTATATTTGCTTTTTAATTAACATAATTCGAGTGATATAGTGGCCAAAGTTATAGATGGGCGTTGGATAGCGAAAGAGATCAGAGAAGAGATAGCAAAAGAAGTCGAAGAGATAAAAAACAAGCATCATTTTGTACCAAACATTGCAACAATAAGAGTAGGTAAAAAACCTGAATCAGATCTTTATCTTCGTCTCAGGGATAAAGCATGTGAAGAAGTAGGTATTTTTTCTTGCCATGTTGATCTTTCTGTAACTGCAACTGAGAATAAGGTAATAGATGCTATCGAGCATTTGAACAAAGATGATGATGTTCATGGGATTTTAATACAAATGCCTTTGCCGAAAAAACTCTCTTTTGATAAATTAATAAGTGCCGTTCACCCAAAAAAAGATGTTGAAGGCTTGCATCCTGAAAATCTGGGTAAAACTCTTTTGGGAGAAGAGAGAATAGTGCCAATTACCCCATTGTCTGTTTTAACAATTCTAGATTATGAAAAAACAAAATACGAAGGAAAGGATGTGCTGATTATCAATCACAGCAACATAGTTGGTAAGCCTTTAACAGCATTGTTTTTGAACAGAAACTGCTCAGTATCTGTTTGCCATGTCTTTACAAAGGATTTAAAAACTTATTCTAAAAATGCAGACATAATTGTAACTGCTGCAGGAGTTCCAAATTTAATTACAAAAGATCATGTTAAGAGAGGTGCTTTTGTCTTGGATGTTGGAATTGTAAAGACCAAAACTGGAATATGTGGTGATGTTGATTTTGATTCTGTTAAGGACGTTGCAGGAAAAATCACACCCGTTCCCGGTGGAGTAGGTCCTGTAACTGTTGCATGCTCTCTTAAGAACATGTTAAAAACTTTCAATTTTTGTAACAAATGGAATTAAACTTCACTTTTGCTAAATAGATAGCTACCCAGTGCCATCATGATAATACATATTACAAATACTACTGAAAAACTAACCCATATTGGCAGTACATTTGCCGTGCCTATCAGACTCCCGCGAAGACCGTCTACCATATAAAATAAAGGGTTTGCATATGCTATTGTTTGAAGTGTTTTATCTCCAGCCACTGGGAAAAATGCTGATGATATGAAGAGTAAAGGCATAATTAGTATGTTCATAATCAGTGGAAAAGATTGAAAATCGTTCATTTTTGATGCCAAGATTAAACCAAATCCTACAGAGGTAAATGAGATTAACACCATGAATATTATTGCCGTAATAATCCCAATTTCACTGGCAATTGGTACGCCCATTGCAATTGCTATGAAAAGTATTATGAACCCCTGTACCAGGGCAGTTGTAGCCCCTCCCAATGTTCGCCCTATGATTATTGAAAATCGATTAACAGGTGCAACAAGGACCTCTTGTAAGAATCCAAATTGTTTATCCCACAATACAGAAACTCCAGTAAACATGGATGAAAAGAGGATTGCCATAGCAACGATTCCAGGTGCTAGAAAATGAAAGTACTCTACATCCCCAAGACTTGAAAAAGTTGCCTGTCTGAATCCTGAGCCTAATAAAATTAAAAAGAAAAGTGGCTGCACTATCATTGTCACAATCCTTGTTTTAAACCTTAAGAAATGCTTCATTTGTCTTAGCCACATTACATAAATCGCTTGAAATTCATTCGTGTTCATTTCAATGCCCTCTCCTAAATCTTGGCGGGATATTTGCCTTTGAATTATTTTGCCCTTCTTGGTCTCTTATTGTTCTACCTGTGTAAGATAAAAATACGTCGTCCAGTGTTGGTTTTCTTACACTTATTGACTCAATTTTTATTTTGTGTTTTTGCGCAATTTCGATAATCGTTGGTATTTTTTCATCTCCTTTCTCTACTCCCAGAGTAACAAAATCATCATGTTTTTTGATCTTCTCAATCCATTTTTCTGCTTCAAAAATCCTTATTAATTCATCATCATCCGAGCTTGAGAAGGTAATGACATCTTTTCCTACTGAGTTTTTCAGATTTAGTATTTTGTCAATCACTAAGATTTTACCGTGATCAATAATTCCTATACGATTACAAAGATATTCTGCTTCATCCATGTAGTGTGTGGTCAAGAAGATTGTCGTATTCTCTTCTTTATTCATTTTTTTGATATATGCCCATATGGCCCTTCTTGTTTGGGCATCTAATCCTAAAGTAGGCTCATCTAAGAAAAGTACAGTTGGATAATGCATCAGTCCTCTAGCGATTTCAAGCCTTCTTTTCATTCCACCAGAGTATTTTTTTACAAGAACCTTTCTTTTATCTTCAAGATCAACTAGTTTTAAAACATCAGATATCCTTGATTTACGTTTTTCTTTGCTTAATCCATACATTCTTGCGTGATACTCAAGGTTTTCTTCTCCAGTTAATTCAGGATCTAAAGCTGGCTCTTGAAATACAACACCAATATTCTTTCTTACCTCATTTCTCTGTTTTTTAATATCGTAATTCGCGATTGTTGCAGTTCCACCAGTTGGATTTAGTAATGTCGTTAACATCTTGATTGTTGTTGTTTTACCAGCTCCGTTTGGTCCAAGAAATCCAAAAATTTCTCCTTCTTTAACTGAAAATGTGATATCATCTACTGCTATTAGATTGCCGAATTTTTTTGTTAAGTCGTTTGTTTTTATTATATCCAAAATTTTTACTCCTT
>CAYMMP010000052.1:0-6892 GCA_964391625.1 uncultured Thermoplasmatales archaeon
TTTGCAATCCAAAAGCAGTTTTTGAATGCATCTCATGTGGAAGAGTGAAATTCCAAACTCTTAAAGTTACAGATATAGTTTCTTGAATGGAGTTCTCTGGAGTTATAGTTACATTTCCTGTGTATAGTCCTGGTTTTACCTCATCATTAACATATATATCAAACCAAATAGGTTGAGTATTATTACTCGAAATATTAAAAGGCTTGTAGGGTGGTAAAGGATCTGGCAAGTATCCTATTGGACTAGGATATGAGTCAGCTCGTACGCTTACATAAACATATCCAACTAAAAATATGGAGATATCATTACTTTCAATATTTTCTCCATTTTCCTGGTTACTCAAATTAGAAACTCTAATAGTAACGTTATTTAAAGCAGTATATGCTCTTATCGCTATCTGAAATGGCTCATACTCATTTCTAGCACAAGTTATTTCAACTGCAGAGATCGGATTACGTGGACACGGCGTATTCTGGAGTATCTTTGAACCATCTGTTACCCAAACGTCATAATCAGTATTTACTTTAAGAAAGTTGGCTGTTATGCTTTTATTGCTATCCATTGTAATTTGTACTGATGTATTAAATCCAGTTACATCTCCAGACCATCTGTCAAAAACATACTTGCTAGTGGAGCTTGCAGTGGCAGTAACAACTGTCCCTGACTTATATATTCCTCCAGGTGGATTTAAGGTTATTTCCCCTCCAGCAGATGGGTTAACTCCAGTGAAAAGATAATAATATAAATCAGATGAACGATTTAAACTAATATTCAACCACATCGTTGTATCAGGTACTACCTGAAAGAATTCAATATATTCTTCATAATTTAACTTGTTAACTGAAATAAAACACCGACAACTTTGTAACGCCGGAATTCCTAAAATATAATCTCCCTTTTGATCAGTTGTCGTTCTATTGGACACTATAATTTTGTTAAATACGCTCCAGATTGTGACTGTAGCATTATATATTTCTTGGTTGGTTATATTATCTATAACTTTTCCTTTAATAAATGTATATACTGTAATGGATCCAGATTTTTCATCTAATGTCGTGCCTCTCGTAGTATAAATTGCAGTAAAATTAGTTAAAAGTAAGAAAAAAAATAGTGATATGGCTATAGCTTTAATTGAATATCTGGTTAGGCTACTCTTTTTATTTACCAAATACAATTTTTTACACCTTTTACGCAACTATCTCTCTCAAAAACAGTTTATAAATATTGTTCTACAACTCTTACCTAAATAATAAAAATAACTTTGTCGCTAAGAAATAAGATAACTAAAAAAACAACTAAACAATTTTTTTCACAGTAACTACCACATTAATCCATCTTAAATAAGAGTTACATGCAGCACGTAGTGAACTAATATCATTTGCTTCAATTTTTAAAGAAAAAGATTTACCATTTAGGTTTACTTCAACATTAGTTTTAGGAATCTTATGTTTAATTTCAGGATTCAAAGACTTTGCTACAATCTTTGCTTCATCGTCTGAATCAAAATTAAAAATAAAACTAGCAGATTTCATAAAATTATTTAGACTTAATGCGTTTAGCAACTGTCGGTCTTTCTTTGTAGAAGATTTTACTGCCGCAATATGGACATTGCATACCAATGTTTTTAACATCGAATTTTACACTTTTTTTGCACAGTCCACATTTGTATCCAGTCATTCTTTTTCACCTTCTTCATTCGTTTCTGATCTGATCATTCCTGGGGAGGACATTTCTCCCTTCATCATCTTTTCGACATTTTGACCTGCTTCAGTTTTTGGGTGATATGCCCCACCTGCAAACTTTATTCCGCATTTGCTACATTGCCAGATACTTGTGCTAATTCTTTTCACTTTTTGGTGGCCGCAATTTGGGCAAATATGTTTAGCTCTTTGGGTTAATTCAATATTGCGAACCTGGGTTCTGGATCGAACACCATATCGAGCTTGAAAACGCCCAGCAGGCCCTACTTTCTTTGTTCTTTTTGCCATGTTTATTTACCCACGCTTTTATATAATTGTTCTCGAAGTTTCTTGCCGTTATCTGTAGAGGCTTTAATAACTTTTTTTATCTCTTCAACAGTAAAACTGCCATTTAAACCCTTTTGCATTGCCCTTATGTCGCCATTTTTGTCTGTAGCAACCGTTAGACGTGCCTCAGCTATTTCCTCTTCATCTAGAGAAGGATCCATAACTACTATTCCATTGAATTTAACTGAAGTACAGGATATTGGCGGCTCCTTTAATGGTAATGGATAATCCTCACCAAGGTCAAATTGTTTGGCTGGTACTTTGGAGGTCATAAGAGCAGCAAGAGAAGCTAACGATGCCGCATCGAACAAGTTTCCATCATAATCAAGGATATGTATATCGATGAAGACAATCCAGACTTTTTCTCCAGGCTCTATACATAATTTGTCAACATCTATAAGTTCAGATTCTCGTATTCCTCTATCAACTACACGAGCAAGCTCAATTGCGTCTTCTCTAGGTGGACCTGCTTCAAAATCTGGTGATGCCATTGGAATAAGCTCAGCAGCGGTACTCATAACGCCAGAATCAGGTGAATCTGGATATGGCTCACCGACATCCATTTTAATACCTGCGATAACCTGAGTGTTGCCGATTTTTACTCTTGCAGACCCTTCAGCTTTTTTGACTATTCCCACCTCAATTTGAATGTCCCTAAATTCATCAAACTTACGGCCATCCACACGTTTACCATTTTTTGCAAGCTTGACTAGATAATCTTTTTTAATAGATGGCGTTATTGTCATTTCATTGCGCCTCCTTTTCAAATTTTTTCGTAATTGCTTCCTTCTGCATTTTAGAAACTTCATGACATCCTTTAATTGCCAAATCCAATGCCTCATCAAATTCTTTTGGAGTTAAATGACCATCCATCTGAAGCAAAAGTATTTCATTAGTGCGTGGTGATATTACAATTGGTAGATCTGCATCGCCATAGTTATCTTCCTCTTTTCCAAGATCTAATACAACTTTGCCTTCGATTTTACCAGCAGCACAACCAACAGGGATATCTTTCATGGGTATTCCTGCATCAACAAGTGCAACCGCAGCTGCGGTTAGGCCAGCGACTCTCGTTCCAGCTTCTGCATCAAGAACTTCAATGTTAACATCTATTGATGCTCTTGGGAACTTTTCCAAAAGAATAACATTCTCAAGTGCCTCTGATATTACTTTTGATATCTCTCTACTGCGTCTGTCGGGTCCTGGTCTTTTTCTATCGTCAACACTAAAGGCAGCCATATTGTATCGAGCGTTAACTATCGCTCTTAAAGGGTTCTGTGTATGCCTTGGTACAGCTTCTCTGGGACCATACACGGCAGCAAGAACTTTATTGTTCCCCCATTCAAGGTAACAGGAACCTTCGGCACGATGTAGAACACCTACTTCAATTTTTATTTTTCTTAACTCGTCGGGTTTTCTACCATCGAGTCGTTTTCCATTTTCAAATAATTTAATATCTGATTTCATATTTTATTACACATCCTTTGTATCATTTTTCAATAAATTTTCGATTTTATTGGTTAAACCATAAGATAATGACTCTTTTTGTATCATTTCTATTGTATTAATTACTTTTTTTACGCCTTCATCTTCTCCATCAATCCAAATTCTACCATTTTGACCGACAAAGATACGACAGTTTGTATATTTCTTTAAAAGGGAAATCATTGAACCTTTTTTACCAATAATCCTCGGAACTTTAGAAGGTTCAACATCAATAATATTTCCACCTTTAACTTTATACAAATTTCTATCTTTCAAGGTAATATTTAATTTTTTTTCTTGGTCAACTGATAAAACCTTTGCCATTACAACATCGCCATGGTTTAGGTATTTTTCAGTTTCACCAAAATCTACATCCCAAGGCACTTCATTCACATGTAAAAGTGCAGGGTAAGCAGCATTAATGTCAACGAGCCAACTCGATTGCATCGCTTCCATGACGACCCCGATCACAAAATCGTTCTGAGTTGGATTGTATCTGCCTTTTAGAGGTATAACGTTTATATATTCTTTATTTCTGTTTAAAACTCCAAGAACTTCAGAATATATTTTTCCATTTTCAATGAATGTTCCACTACCAGCTTTATCTTTTTCAACATTACCTAAAAGCTGGCTTGGAATAACTATCGTACGCTTTTCTAGATTCATAAAACTTATATCCTGTATAGGAACTACTTTAAAATCTTTGTGGATACATTTCCTTTTGTTAAATCGTTTATTTTATCATAAAATTCAGTTTGCATGCCTGCTGCAAGACGAATAATACCAATCCAACTACCATCAGATTGCCATTCTTCTCGTTCTAAAGAGCCAAAATTTCTCACAGCGCCATATGCACGTCCAATAAATTCTGCAGGTATTTTTACACTGATTCTTATCTGCTCCATAGATATCGGAATAATTGGTCGCAAAGCCTCGATAATAATTTTTACTTGTTCACTAACTGGCTTAAAAGGATCGACATGAATCCCTGCTTCCTCCATCGCAAGTTCTATACGTTGGCGGGGGTGTGGGGATTTTGTTTTTGGGTCCATGGCATTTTTTGTAATTGTTTCGATAATGCGGTTTCTTTTATTATGTTGCATTTTATGTCTTTGCTCTGTCGTTAGTTGTATATCTCCTTTTAAAATAATTTTTTTAGTTATTTCTTCTATGTTTGTGGTGCCAAAAATTTTTTGAAGAGACTCCTCTGAAGCATGTTTGCCTTTTTTAGAATCCTCAAAAACTGCTTCTATGGCAAGATTTTGAAGTATGTCAACATCTTTGCCATCAATCAGATCTGCAGCGGCGTAAGGATCAACCAACACCTCAAAATGATCCTCACCTTTTTTAAGTCTAGCAATGACAGCATCATCAAGACTGACCAATTCTAATTTCCTCCGATTGCCTTGCTAACATATTGTTTTGCCTCTTCTTGAGGCAGAATATTGAATCTAATATCTTTATCGACAATGCCAATCTCGACAGCATCTGGATTAAGCTTTCCCTCAGTGCCTTTGTGAAGGGCTTTAATTGCTAAGTCGATAGCTTCTTCCATTGAAAGTCCTTCCCTGTAGTTGCTCTCAAAGTAACTCATTGCGCCGTTTCTTCCAGAGCCCTCGCTACTTGCTTTATATTCCATAAGAGCACCGGATGGGTCTGTAGAGAACAATCTCGGTCCAGTATCATCGACACCTGCAATTAAAAGAGCAGTTCCAAAAGGACGTACTCCTCCATATTGTGTATATGTTTGTTTAAAATCACAAATACGTTTTACCAAGGTCTTTACCTGGATTTTTTCGTTGTACGTAATTTCATTTATCTGGGCATCAAGACGAGCTCTATCGATCAAGGCTCTTGCATCAGCTACAAGACCTGAAGTAGCACATCCAATGTGTCCATCAATCTCAAAGATCTTTTCGATTGAACCAGGTTCAACAAGTCGAGATGTTACACGTTTATCAACAATCAATACTGCACCAGTTTTATATTTAATACCAACTGTTGTAGTGCCTCTTTTAACTGCTTCACGAGCGTATTCTACTTGAAATAATCTCCCATCTGGAGAAAATACTGTTATTGCTCTATCATATGCCATATTTGTTGGTTGCATTTCCTATTTTCACCTCATAATATTTTATAATATATTAGTCTAATATTTTGAACTCAGAATACACTAATTATCTATATAATTTGTGTATATTATAATTACTTGCCTCTCTCATCACCCCAGATTATTTTATGTAGCTGCAAACTTAGTTTTACATCTAAACCATCTTTTTCAATCCAATCAACAATTATTTTAGGATTTGTGCCCCAAACTGGTTGAAAATATATTGGACAGATTGGTTTGTAGTCTTCAATGATTTTTTTAGCATATTTGTAATCCTCTCTATTATCTATCACAAACTTTAGTTGATCCTTTTCTTCTAATAAAGATATATTGTCAAAATTCATCTTTTCATGCATGTTTGAAGAGGGACATTTTATATCCATTGAAATCATCAACTTTTTTTTATTTACAATATCTTTTAAAGAGATGCTACCGTTTGTCTCAACACATGTATAATACTTTTCTTTTATCAGACTATCAATCAGTTCAGTTATTTGTTTTTGTAGTAGAGGTTCTCCACCTGTGATGCATACTTTTTTACAAGGATATTTACTGATGTCTTCCACAATCTCTTTAATAGACATCTCTTTTCCATCAAAATATGCATATTTTGTGTCGCAAAAATTACATCTTAAATTACATCCAGTAACTCTTATGAATGTGTTTGGAAACCCGGTCCATCTTCCTTCTCCCTGAATGGAATAAAATATCTCATTTATTTTCATATTTCTTTAGCGCCTAAAATGTTGCAGTTTAAAATAGTTATTGTGCCCACCTGCATATTCACCTGCATATTCACCTACAAATAAAGGTAATAAATTATATAATTATTCATTAGTACAATTACATAATGCTGTTTGTAGAAGGATGGGATGTTAATGAAGAGGGTGTGCAATTCCCTGAAATATAATAAAGTGGCAAGTATTGGAATTGGTGCATTAATTGTTTTTATTGCTTTAGTTCTAGTTGCAGGTATAGCTGCAACTGTAATAATTCAAACTAGCACAATGCTTGAAACTCAAACTGCTGCAACTGGTAGTGAGACTACGAGAGAAGTTGCCACCGGGGTTGCTGTTTACAGTATTGAGGGCTATGCAGCGACCAGTTCAGACATATCAAAATTAGCAATCATGATTAGACCTCGAGCAGGCACAGATTCCATTGATGTTTCAAATGCATATGTGGAGATCTCAAACACCAATAAAAAAATTATATTAAATTACACTGACTCCTTTTATTCGAAGCCTAGCGGACTCAATGATATTTTTAG
>CAYMMP010000053.1:0-6677 GCA_964391625.1 uncultured Thermoplasmatales archaeon
CTGTTTTAACCTTTGAACCAACTGACAGTTATATCGGAAAAATGGTCCAAAAATGTATAGAAACAGATTCAGATCCCTTTGTTACAGCTTTTACTTTTATAGCTGATCGTATAGATCATTGTAAAAAAATACGAGAATGGCTTGATGAGGATAAGATTGTTTTATGTGACCGCTACGCAGAATCAACTTATGCTTATCAAGGAGCTCAGATGGAAGATTTAATGGATAACCCAATTAAATGGTTGCAGGAACTTTCCAAAAATCGAATAATAACCCCTGATAGAACCTTTACCTTTGTAATTGATCCTGAAGATTCACTAAGTCGAATTCAAAATCGAGATAAACTTATTCCTTTTGAAAAAAAGAAATTTCTTGAAAAAGTCCATAAAAACTATCTTAAACTTTCTGAAGGAAAACGCTTTGTTAAAATTGATGCGACTAAGCCAATAGCTAAACTTGTTAAAATTTGTTATAAGGATATTATTATATAAATACATTTTTTAAAAAAATTATATATAATGCTTTTTTTATTTTAGATTGGAAAGAATGGGCTGGTAGTGTTGTGGGTGTATTTTTCATTCCCTCTTAGCGGAGCCAGCCGTCTTTCCGGCTAGTTTTTATAAATAATTAGCATGCTCCCGTCGGGATTTGAACCCGAGTCTACGGCTCGAGAGGCCGTGATGATTGGCCACTACACTACGGGAGCAAAAATAATTTTTATCCGCCAGAAGAAACTTGTAATATTGTTAATTCTTGCCCATCACTTAATTCATCATCTATAGGTGTTGGTTTATTGTTACTCATAATAATGACTGTATCTGGTTTAACATCTACTTTTTTTAATAATTCATTTACAGTAGATCCTATTTTCAACTCTATTTGTTTTGTTTCATTAGATCTTTGAAACTTAACAGTTATCTTCATCAGAATCAAAACTCATATAAAAAAGCCTTTGATTAAGCTTTTGACAAAGCATACCTGTTGCTGGGGTAGCCAAGCCCGGCCTACGGCGGTGGTCTCGAAAACCACTGGTGCTTGCACCACAGGAGTTCAAATCTCCTCCCCAGCGCTATTTTTAATAATTAAAGAAAAGAAAAAAAGAGGTTTTGTAATTATTTTTTTGCCATTGATCTTGCTATGATTGATAGCAATAAACCCATAAATCCTATGGAAAAGAAGCTACCTATTGTTAAACTTCCTTTGACATATGCTATGTAAATTGATACTATAAGTCCAATAATGCCCATTCCTGCACCAAGCATTATTAGAAATCTTCCTGTACTAAGATTCTCTTTTCCAATGAGAATTCCTCCGATAATTACTGCTAAGCCGCCAAGAGATGCTATAAAAATTAGAATCGCAAATACTATCTGAATCACGGCATCATCTGTTAAGTTATTTGTGACAAATTCTTTTACGGTTTCCCATGTTGCTAGTCCACTAATACCAGATATCAACAGCAAAATACCTGCCACTATTGCTACATACATAGCTGTTCTATATTTAGATGCCATATTTTCTCCCCCAATACTGTTATTGAATATTTTTAACTTTAAAAACTTATCTTGATAAATAATTATTAAATAATAGATTTTGTTAATATATTAGATTTAATGAAAAATTTAATGGATCGAATTGGAAATTATCAAATCAAACCATTTTCAAAAAATCGTCGCAATATTGTTTTAATATTGAAAGAAGGTTGGCGCAGACACAGCACACATGGAATAATTGAAATCGATGTAACTAAAGCGAGAAAATTAATTAAAGATCAAAAAAAGAAAGGTAAAGATATTTCGTTTACAGGGTTTATAATCAAATGTATTGCACAAGCCCTTAGTGAACATAAAGAACTTAATGCTTTAAGACACGGCAAACGAAAGATAGTAATTTTTGACGATGTTGATGTAGCAATTCCAGTTGAGCGATCTACAGATTCTGAAACACGCCCAATGGTGTATATCTTAAGAAAGGCTAATGAAAAAAGTGTTTTAGAAATAACAAAAGAAATTAGATCAGTTCAATCCGAAAAGGTTGCCGAATCTGCTCAATTGCTTAATAAAAATCCTACGCGTCTTGAAAGATTTGCTCTAAATTCGCCTTTTTTTATTAAAAAATTTTTGTTATGGCTCTTCCGTCGTAATGCGCTTTTAAAAAAGAAATACATGGGAACTATTGGCGTGACTTCCATAGGGATGAAAGGTCGTTTTCCCGGTTGGGTTGTACCTCTTGGGGGAACAACTACATTTCTTTTTGTTCTTGGAAGTATTATTAAGAAACCTGGAGTTGTTAATGACGAGATAAAGGTCAGAGAATACCTCGAGATAACTATATCTGTAGATCATGATGTTGTTGATGGCGGACCTCTTGCTCGTTTTGTTGATAGACTTGTTTTACTAATTGAAGAAGGATATGGATTAAAAGATATTTAATATAGTAAATTTTATATATCATATTTTATACTATTATACTTAAAGGTGTGAAAATGAATAAAAAAACTTCGATAGCTTGTTTGCTAGTGTTAATATTAACCTTTACAACATTAATGCCAGCAACTATTGCACAACCAACTTTTAGATTATTTAAATTTGAAACAGAAACAGATGTAGAATTGGGGGACGTAACATTATTCGAGAATCCTGTGTCTCCTGGAACATCTGTTGAAGTTGATGTGAATATTAAATTTAAGTTTGAAAAACCATTATTGTTTCCAACTTTTTTGATGGGCTCTAGAATTGGCAACTGGATTATGTTTAGAGATTCAAAACAAGATATGGCTGCAGAAATTGAGCTTTCAGTAGAATCGCCTGATTTTTGTACTGCAAAGCTTGAAAAATCAAAAATATTAATTGAAAACTTTAGTATAGAATTCAATGATCCTGTTAAAATAAAATTAAATGTCACTATAAAAGAAGATGCACATGCATTAGAGACAGGAAAAATTGTTGTAAAAGCTAATTTTACACCAAATGAAAAATGGAGTTTAAACGAATCAGGAGACGTTGCAGAAATTCCAATAACAACAGCTTATAAATCTGACATAACTGCTCTAGTTGAAAATACAACAATAGAGATAACGCCGACCAAGACTACTTACATACCAATAGATATAAAAAATGATGGAAACGATGACGCCATAGTAGATTTAAAAGTTATTAATGTCCCCAAAAATTGGAGCATTTCCTTTGTTCCAAACAGTATAGAAGTTGCTGCTGACAAAACAGAAACAGTAGAACTAAATGTAACATCAATAAAAGGTTTTGACAATGAGACAATAGATCTGCAATTTACCCCAAAATTATCAAAGGACAATTCCTATAAAGGTAAAACCATTTCCTTAAGTCTAAGACTAGAAAATGATGGCAGTTTAGAAGAAAGTAAATCAGAGATTGACATAATGCTTCTCATAGTGTTATTGGTTGCGATAGTAGCAGCATTCATAGTAATTATCTTAATAGCAAGAAGAAAATATAAAGAGTAATCATCATCTCTTTTTCTCTATATCTTTTTATACTGTTTATCTATCATGCCTTTCGGTACTTTTGGTGAAAGAAATAGAACATGTGGATAAAATATTCAAAATTCTAAACAAAGAATTAAAAAAATATATTGCACCAGTAGAATCCGGCAAAAAATGGGATGAAGTTGTTCATAATCCATTTACTACTTTGATTTCTTGTATTCTAAGTTTGCGTACCAAAGACGAAGTAACCGATGTGGCAACAGTTAGACTTTTAACAAGATACAACACGCCTGAAAAAATTATAAAGTTATCAAATAATGAAATTGAGAAATTGATTTATCCAGTTGGCTTTTATAAAACAAAAGCAAAAAGAATTAAAGAGATTTCGAAAACATTGATTGAGAAATATGGTAGTAAAGTTCCAGAGGATTTTAATGAGTTATTAAAGCTTAAAGGCGTTGGACGTAAAACTGCAAATATTGTTATGACATATGGTTTTAGAAAACAGGGATATCTTCCAATTGATGTTCACTGTAATCGAATACCAAATCGCATTGGCTGGGTAAAAACTAAGACACCAAACGAGACAGAAATTGAACTTAAGAAAATTCTGCCAAAAAAATATTGGGATGATTTCAATCATCTTTTTGTAAAGTTTGGGCAAACTATTTGCGTATCAGTATCGCCATTTTGCAGTAAATGTCCAATCGAGCAATATTGTAAAAAAATCGGAGTTAAAAAAAGCCGATGAAATTTTCGATTATTTTATAAACGAGATATTACATTACAAAGTCAATTAGGCGGATGGGATGCAGGATGACGATCAAAATGCTTTTTCTAAAGATAGTATAAGGCCTCTTGTTATTAGATCACTTAGAAGAAGCAACATACGGAAAAAAATAGCAGAATATCTTTATGATATTAGTCCAAGTGGTAGCTATACTTCAGAGATTGCTTATAATTGTAAAACCACGCCCACAAACGTGATTGGGGCTATGAGGGGAATGGGAACCCGCTATAAAGTGGAGGAATCACTTATTGGCTTAGAACTCGTTGAACAAATAACAAGTGGTAAAGATGTAAAGATTTACAAGCTTACAAGCCTTGGGAGAGAAATAATTGAAGACATGAAAAAATAAATTTTTTATATTTCATGTCCGCGTCTGTTAACCTCAAACATTGTTGTTACGTATTTTTCTTCAACTTGTTTTATGTCACCATTCTCAAATTTTACAACCATCCATGAGCTTGGGTGAGGGTATACATTTACAACACGAGCTTTTTTTTCGGGAATTTCTGGATTGATAGGGTCCTTAACTAAAACTTCGATACCTTTTCTAATGCCCCTCTCTTTCAACATATTTATTTACTCCTTCTAACAATCTAACAATTTTACAAAATTATACTTTTCATATAATAAATTTTTTATTAGATTGTTTTATGATATATAGAGAAATTTAAATAATCAATTGTATATTATAGATATGTGGAGGTGGTGCGGATGAAAGCAAAATATTACAATCTACTAATTGTGTTTTGTTTTTTAGCGCTAATTTTTTCTTTGATAGTTAATGAAAAATGTATTGCACAAGGAAACAGAGCAGAGGTCTCTTTCGTTGGTAGCCCTACTTATAGACTTACAAATAAAGTTGATAAAAATGGCATACAAGGTTGGACATACGAGATTAATGTAACTTTACAAAATACTGGTGATAAAAAATCTGACGAGTTGCTTATTAATCTGTCAAGTGAGGAAGATTCATTACATAAAACAATAATTCTTGAACCTGGAAACACCACAACTGTTTCATTTATATGGTCTACTATATCTGATAAGGATCAAGAATTTAATATCAGATTTTATCCTACTAATATAGAACTGCCTAGAACTTCTTACAATAGCGGATCTACCTCATTTACTTTAGTAATAGAGGATGTGGATAAAGTACCTTCAAAAAGCACTCCTGGTTTTGGAATTATTTTAGTATTTATATCGTTAATTATTTCAATGATATACTTGAAAAAAAGAAGAAAGTAAATTATTATTCTTTTTCTTCTACTATAAGCTTTACATACTCAACATCTGATGCATTTAATCCATCATAAGTAATTATATTTGTTAATGGTGAGATGCCCTGCTCTTCATAGAATGCCGGTAAGACGATATCTTTAGTACCAACTGTTTCAAGCAAATTGTCATTTTTATCATAAAACTCTGCAGAAACATTAAGCTCAAGTTGCCGATCCAAAAGATTTTTAAATAGATATTCTACACTAGCGCTTTTTACAATGCCATTATCTAGGTTAAATGTAAGATTACCATGAATAAGTTGAACTAGGTTTGAATCCAAGAAAACAGTTTTAGTTTCCTGTTCAGTATTATTAGATTCTTCTTGGCACCCACTTAGTAAGATAGTAATTAAAATCACGCCTGTGCAGATTAATAATAGATTTTTTTTCATATGTGCCCCATCCATTTTCTTCCTCTAACGTATTGTATGATAAAAAGAATAAATAAGTATATTATATATATTTCTAATTGAAATTAAGAAATTAGTATTAAATGATATTAGAAAAAATTAAATATTTGTTGATCCTAAGGATAATACTACAATATGAGGGGGATTATATTTGCCCGAATTAGAAAACTCAGAAGTTATAAAGCATGTTTTACAATCGCTGATTGAAATATCTGGCAGAAAAACAACTCACGGCCATGCTGTTTTGACAATGTCTGACCTGATTAAAAAACTTAGAGATAAGTATGATTTTTTAAAAAATGTTGAAATTAAAGATACACGTTTTTCAGAGATTGACGAACCAATTACTGTAATGTCAGGTATTGATAAGGTTGGGTCAGATGATGTAGGGAAGGCGCTTTATGATATTATAAAAACTATGAATTATGCTTTGGGGGAAGATGCTGGGCATTTTTTTGTAAAGGAATTAAAAAATAAAATGAACGACGACTATTTGTTGTCCTTTGAAGAAATGGGCTTGGATCTCGGGCTTCTTCAACTTGAAGTTGAAGTAGAAGAGATGACTAGGAAAATATAAGACTAATAACTTTTGAGCCTAGATCTGCTACTGTTTCGTTACTTATTGGTGTATAAGAATTTTTCCTTGTATAAACATCTACATAAATACCTGCATATACAACTGATTATTTACCTGCAAATAAAGTATATAAGCATTCCAGATATTAGTTTGGGTA
>CAYMMP010000054.1:0-6591 GCA_964391625.1 uncultured Thermoplasmatales archaeon
TAACAAAAATCGTCAATAATAAAAATATGTTCTTTGACGAATCTTTACAAAAAATAGTAGAGATTATTCCTCCTTCCTGGCAATATCCTGAAATAACTTGTGCAAGAATTATTTTAGATAACAAAGAGTACAAAACAAAAAATTTTAAAGTTACAAAATGGAGCCAAGTAAGCAATATAATATATGATGAAAAAAAAATTGGTGCAATTGAAGTATATTATTTAGAAGAAAGACCTGAAATTGATGAAGGTCCTTTTTTAATTGATGAAAGAAGATTGATAGATGCAATCTCAGATCTTTTAGGAAAATACATTGGGGACTCAAAAATAAAAAAAGAACTTGATAACGCTGAGAAAATCATCAAGGAAAAAGGAAAAAAAACCTCTGGAAAAGAAGATAAAAAGCATGATTGGGAGGTAATAATAGACCTTTTAATTAAAACAGATCCAAGAACTCTTCTTAGGATTACAAGAAAGATGGTTTATTATCTATATAGATATAAAAATGAAAAAATCAATATGCTTCTTGGAAGGATATGCCCAGTAGATAGAAGTGCTGCATCAAGTCAGTGGTGCGGCATCAACATGCCTAACCCTCGTCAAGACCTAGAATCTTTAAAATACATACAAAAACAGATTTTTGAACTTGCAAAAGAAAGCATCCCTCCAGAAGAAATTTCTAAGATGTTTCAGGAATGGCTTAAACAAGATAAAGCAAGGCCCCTTCTTCTATCATCACAAAAAGCAGGTATTCCACTTGTAGAAATCACAGATGAATTAAATCGCTTTTTTGAAAAAGAAGAAGGTGAAGAAGCTCTCGCCCCTGAAGATAAAATTAGCATTAAAACTGCACTAATAAGAAGATTTTTTACAGATAGGTTAGAATATGTAAATGTTGCAAAAAGATACATCAATATTAAAGACTTTGTCAATATGCTAAATCACACCATAGGCCCTACACAAGGTTCTGGTAAATTTGGCGGTAAGACATCCGGCGTTTTTCTTGCAGAAAAAATACTTAAAGAAGCAATGAAAACAGACGAAGTTTTAAAAGACATAGCATTTCCTAGAAGTTGGTATGTTACATCAGATACAATCCTAAATTTCATTCATTATAACGATCTAGATGAAGCATTTCATGTGAAATATTTGCCACCTGAACAAATACGCCAACATCAACCTTTCTTAGAACAAGTATTTAAAAATGCAACATTTCCTCATGAAATTGTTGAAGGTTTTAGAAAAATAATTCGCGATTTAGAAGGCAAGCCAATCATCGTCCGATCTTCAAGTCTTTTAGAGGATAGCTTTGGCGCAGCTTTTTCAGGAAAATACAAAAGTTTGTTTGTTCCGAATGTCGGATCAGAGGATGAAAGACTCTATTCTTTAATGGATGCAATTTCAGAAGTATATGCATCTACTTTTGGCCCCGATCCCATAGAGTACAGACGTGAAAGAGGACTTCTTGACTTTAGTGAAGAGATGGGGATTCTTATACAGGAAGTTGTAGGCAACGAAGTAGGGCAATATTTTATGCCAACCTTTGCAGGAGTAGCTTTTAGTAGAAACGAGTTTAGTTGGTCTCCCAGAATAAGGCGCGAAGACGGTATGATTAGATTGGTGCCTGGCCTTGGCACTAGAGCTGTTGACCGGGTTGGCAACGATTATCCTATTCTTGTTTCACCTAATAGACCTAACTTAAGGGTTAATGCTCTCATAAGTGAGCAAGTGCAATATTCGCCAAGATATATGGATGTAATAAATTTAAAATCCAAAGCAATAGAAACAGTTGATGCAATAGAGATTTTCAGAGATCATCCAGAAGAGCTCCCAAAACTAGAGAATCTCGTATCAATTTACAAAAACGATCGTCTTGTTGAGCCAAATATAATGACTGATTTTAAAAAAGAAGATTTGATAATCACTTTTAACAATCTTTTTGAAAAAACAGATTTCCTCGAAAAAATGAAAAGAATATTATTTATTCTTGAGGACAAAATTGAAACCCCTGTTGACGTTGAATTTGCTTCAGATGGAGATAAACTTTATATTTTACAATGTAGGCCTCAAAGCCAGGGAAGGGGCATTGAACGAAAACCAATGCCTTCAAATATTCCAAACGATAGAAAACTATTTTCTGCAAACAAATATGTTACAACAGGGCAAATTGAAAACATTGAATATGTTGTGTACGTAGACCCAGAAGGATATACAAACCTTCCAAACAGAGAAGAAATGCAAAAGATTGCAACAATTGTGAACGAATTAAACAATAAATTGCCGAATAAAAAATTCATTCTAATGGGTCCAGGAAGATGGGGCAGTAGAGGCGATATAAAACTAGGAGTTCCTGTAAAATATGGGGACATAAAGAACACCGCATTGCTTGTGGAAGTTGCAAAAGAAAAAGGAGGATACGTCCCAGAACTTAGTTTCGGAACCCACTTTTTCCAAGATCTCGTCGAGTCAAACATAAGATATCTGCCACTTTACCCAGATCAAAAAGATACAATATTTAATGAGGAATTATTAACAAAAACAGAAAATTATCTTGTAAAAATACTGCCCAAATATAAAGATTACAAAAATGTGATAAAAGTAGTAAAAACCCAAGATTTACTTGAAGATGGAACCCTGTCTGTTATAATGGACGGAGAGGCAAACGAAGCATTAGCTTTCTTGAAACCATTGGATCATTGGCGATGGCGAATGCAGAAAGTACAAGAGATTAGTGAAAAATTAGATCCAGAGTTATATGGAATAGTTGCAATGTATCTAATAGGCAGTACAAAAACCGGGGAAGCAGGACCGGGTAGCGATATAGATATATTGATTCATATTAAGGGAAATGAAGAGCAAAAAGAAAAATTATTAGATTATCTTAAAAAACTGGGCAAAAAATTAGCAGAGGAAAACAAACAAAGAACCGGAATAGAAACTAAAGATTTACTCGATGTACACATCATTACCGAAGAAGACATTAAGAATAGAACAGCATGGGCAACCCATATTACAAGCCCCTATATGAGCGTTAAAAAAATCGAACTTAAAAAGAAAGAAGAAAATTAAATGGAAATAATTTCTCTTTTTGCTTTTTCTAAATTTTCGGTATCAAACCTAATCAAAGCAAGTTCTGGCCCATCATGAGCTGCTGAAAAACTATACGTTCTTCCTTTTTTTTCCATCCAATGTCCGGTTAATCTAACACTCTCATGAATGTGGCCGTGAAGCGTTAAAAACGGCTGTTTTTTTTCAATAAAACGCTGAATTGCAATACTTCCTACATTAACATCTAATGGAGCATGATCAACTTTTTTCCCGTCAAGGGCTACCCTATCCAACATGGATTTATATGGGGGTGAATGAAATAGAAAAATCGTTTTTTCAACTGGAGCATTTTCTGAAAGTTTTTTCAAATCTTCAGAAATTGTAGAATAAATAATTTCATCTTGCTCAACTTTCACAGTTCTAATGCCCGATTCAGGAGATACTGCACCCACATCAACAAATCTTGACACATCATATCTTTCCCAATCCTTTAGCTGAAATGGTGTTGGGGGAACATAGGAATAACCTGTAACAAAAAAATCACCAAATTTTACAGTTTTAAAATGGATATAATTGATTATTCTTTCTTTGCCTTTCTTTTTAAATATCTTTTCAAAAACCATTGGGTCATCATTTCCCATTATTACAAAAAAACTAATTTTTTTAGTATTTTTTTTAATTATTTTATTAATTTTGGAAAAAAATTCTTTTTCAAGAAATTCTTCGATTGATGTCTTAATTGAAAATTGATTGGGAAGTAAGTCCCCACCTATAAAAACGCCTTCCGGCTTTTCTTTTTTAATTATTTTAAATAAAATTTCAAATTTTTTGCAATCTCCATGAAGATCAGTAACAAATATGCATTTCAATTATTTTCACCAAATTACTTTTCGACTAATAACCTTTATAATAATAAATGTTTAGAATAAAAAATCCAAATCATAAAGTTTTAAATAACTTCTTCATTACAGATACCAAATTCAAAGAATTATTGAGAAGTGTCTTACATGTATGAAATTTTAGAAAAAAAGGTATTATCCGCTACTGTAAAACTTATGAAAATTAAAGCGCCATTAGTTGCCAAAAAAGCACTAGCAGGACAATTTATCATCCTTCGTACAGATGAAAAAGGGGAGAGAATACCTCTTACTATTGCTGACTATGATAGAAAAAATGGTACGATTACAGTTATTTTTATGGAAGTTGGTAAAACAACAAAGCAACTTGGGAAAATGAAGGTTGGAGATAAACTACTTAATTTTGCGGGGCCCCTCGGACAACCTTCTGAGATTGAAAAATATGGGACAGTTGTTTGCATTGGCGGTGGTGTTGGTATAGCACCGCTATATCCTATTATTAGAGAATTAAAAAAAGCTGGAAATTATGTTATCAGTATTTTGGGTGCACGTAATGAAAAATTGTTAATGCTTGAAAAAGAAATAGGTGAATTCAGCGATGAATTGCATATCTGTACTGATGATGGTTCAAAGGGTACCAAGGGCTTTGTTAGTAATGTTTTACAGAGCATTATTGATAAAGGAAAAAAGATCGATATCGTTTGGGCTATAGGCCCTGTTATTATGATGAAAGTGGTTGCAGATGTCACAAAAAAATATAACATTAAAACAATTGTAAGCCTAAATCCAATTATGGTTGATGGCACAGGTATGTGTGGTGGCTGCCGAGTTTCCGTTGGTAATGAAACAAAGTTTGCTTGTGTTGACGGCCCTGAGTTTGATGGGCATCTAGTAGATTTTAATAACTTAATGCTTCGTAATAGACGGTTCACAGAGGAAGAAAAACACGCTTGTAAACTGTTAGAGGAGGGGAAGTTGTAATGGCCGTAAAAAAAGAAAAGCACCCTATGCCTGAACAGAAGCCCAAGGAGAGAATCAAAAACTTCAAAGAAGTTCCTTATGGTTACGATGAGAAAACTGCTATTGAAGAGGCAAAAAGATGTTTGCAATGCAAAGACCGCCCATGTACAAAAGGGTGCCCAGTTGAGATAGATATCCCTGATTTTATCAAAGAAATTGCTGAAGGTAACTTTGACAAAGCTGTTGGTGTTTTAAAAACAAAAACCAGTCTTCCTGCTGTTTGTGGACGTGTTTGCCCTTATGAAAATCAGTGTGAAGGAGAATGCACTTTGTTGAAAATCGGTGAACCGGTTGCCATAGGAAGATTGGAACGATTTTTAGCTGATTATGAACGCAAGGAAGGTGTAAAGACTCCCAAGATACCTAAATCAACAGGTAAAAACGTAGCAGTAGTTGGTGCTGGGCCAGCTGGTCTTACCTGTGCTGGTGATCTTGCAAAAATGGGACATAAAGTAACTGTTTATGAAGCGCTCCACGCCCCTGGCGGCGTATTGATGTACGGAATTCCAGAATTCCGTTTGCCAAAAGAGATTGTGAAGGCAGAAGTTAATTATATTGAGAAACTTGGCGTTGAAATAAATTATGATGTAATTGTCGGAAAAACTCTTACTGTTGAAGAACTTCTTGAAGAGTTTGATGCAGTATTTATCGGTACAGGTGCAGGATTACCAAGATGGCTTAATATTCCTGGTGAGAATTTAGACGGAGTATACTCTGCAAATGAATTTTTAACACGTGTAAATATGATGAAAGCTTATCGATTCCCAGAGTACGATACCCCTATAAAAATAGGGGATGTCGTTGCAACTTTTGGAGCTGGTAATGTTGCAATGGATTGTGCACGTACCTCGCTTAGATTAGGAGCAAAAAAATCGATTATTATTTACCGTAGAACAGAAAAAGAAATGCCAGCTCGTATCGAGGAAGTACACCATGCAAAGGAAGAAGGAGTAGAGTTTAAATTATTGACAAATCCAATTGAATTTATTGGTGATGAAAAGGGAATTCTAAAAGCGGTTAAATGTATAAAGATGGAGCTTGGTGAGCCAGATGAATCAGGGCGACGTAGACCAATTCCAATTAAAGGATCTGAATTTACAATAAACATTGATACCGCGCTTGTAGCTATTGGTCAAAGCCCTAATCCCCTTATTCCAAAGACTGTAAAAGGATTGAAAATAGGTAGAAAAGGAAATATTGAAACAGATGAAGAAGGTCGTACAAACATCCCGGGTATTTTTGCTGGTGGAGATATTGCTACTGGTGCAGCAACTGTCATTCTTGCAATGGGTGCTGGTAAAAAAGCTGCGAGAGCGATAAATAAATATTTAATAAAATCTTCTAATTTTGAATGATATATTTTCGTAAGTAGTTAGCCCTCCTTCAATCTCTCGAATTTACCTGTCTTTTTGTTCTTGCGACAATTACCCCAACTAAAATAGCGACCATTCATGGCAATATACACTCCAGGTGGTAAAATTTGAACAAAAGCAATCGCACTTCCTAAATTAAAAAGACCATCAGAACTACCAAATTTGTAAGGAATCATCGCCCCTGTTAAAATAATAGTTTTCCCTTTGACCTTTTTGGCAAGTACCCGGGCAGTATCTACCATAGTATCTGTACCGTGGGTTATGATAATTCTGTTTTCTTTTGTTTTTATACAG
>CAYMMP010000055.1:0-6587 GCA_964391625.1 uncultured Thermoplasmatales archaeon
TGAATAACAGTTAGTTCAACACTTTCATCGTAAGGAAATATTGATGAATTTTTTACTGCATTTGACAATCCCGTAACCATCAAATTCCAATTATCATCAGTTATACTAGAAGATCCATCAAGAATCATTATCAACTGTGTTTTTTCTCTATACGCGATTTCATCAGTTACAGTCACATTTATTAATAATGTAATCGAGTCTCTCACCTTTATTGTGTTAATCAGACAAAATCCGGTTTCGCTGTCATACGAAAACCACGATTCATCATAATCGGGCCCATAAACAAAGGAGTGAAAATTATATCTCAATCCAATAGGAAGTTTAAAGCTAATATTAACATTTGTAGCATTAAGATCTCCTCCGTAGTTGTGAATAATAACTGCTATGTTTATAAAATCCCAAATTCCTGGTTTATCATTATCAATTTGAACTTCAATACCAATATCATTCTCAGGGAAAATATCAAGCATTCCGTCCATACTTACTCTATTTTCATCTGAATCAGAACCTTGTAAATTTGCAATTGAATTATCCAAACTTGCATCATAAGGAATTATAATTCTTTCACCAAAATTCCATTTTTCATCGGAATTTATATCTTCCAAATACGCCCCTTCGGTCCCTTGTATTAAATCCTTCATTGTAAAATGATATGCTTTTCCACCAATTGTATATTCAAAATGGCTATCAGCACCCAGTTCATTTCCCCCTCTGTGCTCTATTACAATGTTACCTCCTTCAACGTAAGTTGCTATTGAGGGATATGGATTATTTGTCTCGAAGGGTTCTGCAAGAACCATATAATATAAAACTGAGAATAAAGCTACAGCAATCCCAAGAAGCAATATTGTTCCAACAACTTCTGAAACTGCATTATTTGATTTTAATTGCTTTATTTTTATCATTATAAATTTTCACTTTTGTTATTTTATTTGAATATTATATGTTTATATTATTATCATATATTTATAATTAATCTTTTAACCTCTACTTTCAAAGACTCCTTGTGCAATCTGTGCCTCAATTTCGATATAATTGATTTTAATATCTACACTAAATGGACTTTTTTCAAGAAAGTGGAGAACAACTGTATCGCCTTTTATTAATATTTCATAATCACCTTTATAATCATTTTCATAAAATTTTGGATCATTAAGACCATTTTTTCTTAAGGTACTATTTAAATAAGAATACCAGCCTTGAGTATAATCTGTTGTTATATTAATATATTTCACATTATCAATTGCAGGTTTTTCATTATAGCTATCTTTTACATACTCAGTTTGTATTGAGGTTGGACCATAACCAGCCATACTATTATTTTTATTATTTATTGTTGTGATGTTTACTAGATTTAATGTGATAGTAATATTATCTTGGAGCAATACATCAAAATTTTGTTTTAAGTACATTACACTTCCAGATCTCTGACTTAATATAACACCACTTCCTTCATATATGTAGCTTTGATCTAGATAATAATTATTTATTGAATTATATTTAATTGTCCCAAATGTCTCGTTATAAAATGAGTTGCCACTAACATTAATTAACAAGTTATTTGGCGTTATGATTAAATGACCAAAAGCTCTATTCGACATAAGGTATGGCATCTCTTTACTACCAAGAGTTATTTTTGTTAAAATAGGTATGCCTGAAATTTGATTTTTTAGATGAGTGGTTATTGCATAATTTAGTTCTGCAAATTGATCCGCAATATCACTCATATGCTCTGCTTCTTTTTCTTCCATCCATTTTGGAACATATTGAGTTTGTATAACAGAAAGTACAGCAACAATCAAGCCTATAATTAAAAATGATGCAACTATTCCTACAACTGCATTGTTTGAATTTTTTAAAGTTTTCATTTTTATGATGTTCTTCATTTTGTCACCTTGTTATTACTATTTTTTTACCAAATGGTATGTTTAAACATGGTTCTAGCTTGTTATAGTAACACTTACATAATCATGGAATGAAGCCTCACTGGCATGGTCCATGTAGATCAACAGAGTGATCTCGCCATCAGTGTCGATATAGTCAGCGATACTACTAGTGGTAGACCCCTGCAGGATCATATCAGCATCGTTGGCTGTGCCATCGTCAACAAAGTTATTCTCACCAGTATTGCCGTTAAGATTACCCCAGTTATCCTGGGCATAGTTCCAGATATAGAGCTCCATATGGCTGTTAACGTCTCCGTATCCTTCCCACAACACGTCGAGTTGCGTTACACTGCCACGGTCCTCAGATATGTAGAACTCACAGGTCATGGTGGACTCATCTCTGTCACCCTCATCTGGATTCTGGTAACGGTTGGGATCAGAGTCGCCACCGGTGGCATCAGAGTACGCCAAATCAGCGTAGGCATCAGATGCCACATCATCTACTTCTGTATCGAACTCCGAATGAGTACGATGTCCATTCAAGTCACTCCGCCACTTATCAGAGTAGGTTCCATAGGCATGGTGAGTGGTTCCTGCGCCACTACTAAAATCATAGACTGTGATGGTTATAGTTTCAGTGATAAAGATAAAGCTATCTCTAGTCCATAGTCCACTACCTGAAGGATCTGTAGCATTTACCCATACGGTGTAGGTTGTTAATGGCGATAACCCAGATAAGGATAGTTGCTTTGTCCCATCAGATTCTCCTGTACCACTACTAATTTGACTATTGTTACATTCAATTGTCCAATCAAATTGATCTGCATCTGGATCTGTTATTGAAATTTGCCAAGTAAATGATAATGGTTGGTCTGTTGCACCGTCACTAGGTGATGGTGTTCCAAATGCCGGTGGATCATTTGTCTCAGAGTAATAACACTCTGTATCGGCATCAGAAGGTGTACTTTCTACATCACCACCATATTTTCCAATACTATAGAATCTATAATAACCAATTCCATCTGGGAAATTAAAATTCCATTCCCAGGGAGATAAGTCATCTTCATTAAAGTTATAATCGCCAATCCATGAAATATTATCAGACGAGTATCTGTACATTAATGTAACACTATCCAATCTTGAATCGCCGACAGCTGATAGGGTAATTGGTGAACTCGGCTGATCGTATGGAATGTCATTCATATTTGTCTCGAGCAAGACCGGTGTGGCAACAACCCCTTCCTGAAGTATTCCTGTCAGTACTATTGAGTTGCTCACTACATCAACAACAGTAACTTCAACTCTTGATGTCTTTATGTCAGAATTAATTGGGGCTTCTGTTGAGTCAATAACGACATTTTCTCCAACGTTCCAACCATTTTCTTTTAAATTATTATCTAAAAAAATATCATTTACTGTGAATAGATAACTATCTGTCCCATTAATTATAACAGAAATTTTTGTATCTAATCCTAGATCTTCTCCCCCATTGTGCTCCAAGGTTATGTTATTACCATCCACATAACCTACAATATTCACTATTGGGGTTGATTCTGGAAATGGATAAGAGAGTACTACTAAACTTACAACTGAAAAAAGAGCTACAGTAATTCCAAGAAGCAGAATAGTGGCTACTATATCACTTACTGCTTGTTCTGCTCTTTTTCTTTTCATTATTAAATACCTCACTAAAACATCAATTTAAACACAATAAAAGATATCAATGCAAGTACACAACCATACCTAAGACCAGAAGACAATTTTCCATCCATCATAAAACCCGCAAGAATCCCAGATCCGATACTTTGTACATATATAAACGAAAATAATGCATATTTTAATTCAATAGGATTTATTTTAGCAAATTTAAACGTATCCCCAAGTTTTTCAGATTGCATGCCTTGCAGTTCAAAAAATCTTGCAAAAATTGTTTTATCAAGTATCAAAATTATTGCTAGAAACACAAAGAAACACATCACGATAACAGACATATAAATTGACATATTTGCTTTTCTTTGATGTTCAACTTGATTAACTTGATTTACTTCCTTAGCTGCAGCTTTAAATATTTTTGAGGTGCTTCCACCCATTAACAATCCTTCATTAATTGTAACAACAATTCTTTGAATGATTCCCGACTTAACTCTATCTGAAAAATCCTGAAAAACATCTTTAACAGAAACATTCCAAGATAGTTGTGTTTTCATTCTTTTTATTTCTGGATTCAAATGACCATATCTGCCTTTTTCTGCCACTTTAATTGCCTCAAATGTGGTCATACCTGAAGAAAGGGAGTCAGAAACTTCGATAAGAAACTCTGGAAGCCTTTCCTGAATGTCTTTTTTTATTTTATACTGAGCATATGAGTAGAAACTAAGTGGACCAAGCAAAAATAAAATTGCAATAAATGCGAAGTCATAATAAACATAATATCCACTATAAATATACTTATTTATACTTAAAAGATAGATTATAACGCTAAATATCAACAATGCAATAATCGCAAATATCTGAAAGTGAATTTCTTTTTTATAATCACCATAAAATTCAGACATACTAAATCTGGTATATGAAACAAATTTACTAATTTGCGTAGCTGTAGTTGACCTAATCAACAAATAAAAACCTAAATAAACAAAAGGAAGTGTAAAAAATGAAAAAACATACAGAATAGAAATTGAAACAGTCATCGATCCTCCAAAAAAGCCCATAACAGACAATATTATAACTAAGAATATTGGAAATGCTATAACCGAGATAACAAAAGATTCTGCAACTACTGAAAGCATTTCTAAATGTTTTTTTCGTTCAATCAGATCATCTTCCAAATATTTTTCAGATATATTTTCTAAATAGCTATGCAGATCGCTACCAGATTGAATTGTTCCAATCATCCCCTGTAAAAAACTTTTAAATTTCCTTGAGGGCGTAAGCTCGATAGCATTTTTTAATGCGGTTACATTATCTAATCCCATAATTTTTATTTCTTTTGTAATTCTTTTTGATTCTCTTTGAATCTCCCCATACACATCAACAGTCGAAAGAGTTTGAAATATATCTGAAGGGGATACCCCTGCTACAGCCATTGAACTTATGAAATTGATTGCATATGGTAAAAATCTATCAATATTTTCCGCTCTTTTTTTGACTAGATATTTTGGATAATTGAAGAAGATAATCGCAACAATGATCGCAAAAAGTGAGGGTACAATAAAGAGGAGATATATTGTTTCATCAGAAGGGAACAGTAGATAGATAACTAAAGAAAAGAAAAATCCTAAAAATATTCCTATCAAGGTATTCATCAAAGCAAAGGAATAATATTCATCATAATCCATTTCAATAAATGCCTGTTCAAGAATTAGCTCTTTCTCTTCCAACTCTTTCTTACTTTGTTTTGATATTAGCCATCCAAATGCCTTCCGACAAAAATTTGTATAATTTGACGGCCTCATTTAGAATCCTCAATCTTTTTTAGGAGATTTTTTGGGTCATTATAATATTCAGAAATTATGTTTCCAACTTGTACATAAGACCTAAGTTTATTTTCCATCATCCACTTTAACACTTTTTTTCTTTTTTCTAAGTCTTCTTCCAACTTTTCATCAGTCCACATATTTTCAAGTTTGATTTTATTTAATATTTTACTTCCGCCAGTGTTCTCAAATCTATCTTCAACCTCTGAAACCCAATAGAATGGCGATACTGTCACCAGTCTATTTGTGTCTGGATCGAGTTTTATTATTTCTGTTATATTTGTGATACGTCTAACGGGATTACCATTCACAGTTAAGTTGTTTAAAAACACAACCATATCCAGAGACGTGAGCAATGATCTTGGCAAATTAATAGGGGGGCTTTCTAATCTCTGTATAAGTGAATGCATATCACTTGCGTGAACAGTTGAATATGAAAGATGCCCTGTTGTCATTGCTTGGAATAATGTATATGCTTCCTTTCCACGAACCTCCCCAACAATTATTGCCTTTGGTCTTTGACGTAAAGCTACTCTTATAAGGTCAAACATGTCGATATCTTTTCCTGTTTTGCTTGCTTCGCTTGACGAAAAGCCAGTACGTGTTGTACCTGCAATCCAGTTTTCATGTGGCAGATTAATCTCTCTTGTATCTTCGACTGAAACGATTTTATATGAAGTTGGTAAAAACATTGACAGCGCATTTAACATTGTTGTTTTTCCAGAAGCTGTACCTCCACAGAATAAAACCGAAGCTCCCTTCTCAATAACAAGCCAGAAATAGGCAGCCATATTGATATCCATTGTATTGTTTGCTACAAGATCAACAGGAGTCAAAGGATCTTCTCTAAATCTTCTGATTGTAAAAGTAGAATATTTCGTAATCGTCTTACCAAGAGTAACTTGAAGTCTTGATCCGTCTTCCAACTTTCCATCAACAACAGGCTCATATACAGATATTTGTTTTCCACACATCTGAGAAAGTTTGATTACAAATGAGTCAAGCTCTTCAGGAGTTGTAAAAACTATATTTGTTCTAATGGATTCGAACTGTTTGTGATATAAAAAGATAGGGATATTACATCCATCACAAGATATATCCTCTATACCTTCATCATGCATTGGGATATCGATCTTACCGTATCCAACAAAATCTTGATAAATATAGTAATAAATCTTATTTTTTGATTTTTCATCTAAATCAATTCTATATTTTTCTCTAAGAT
>CAYMMP010000056.1:0-6487 GCA_964391625.1 uncultured Thermoplasmatales archaeon
CATTTTTTGGATGTTATATTTTTTAAATTATAAAAATTTTTTGTTATTTTTAGAAAAAATTGTGCGTTATTTTAGAAAGTGGTAATGGCTTTAGATGTCTTGAGGTAAAATAATAGATTAATTTTTTTTGGTTGCACTTACCACATAATATGCTGCAGTACCGCTTATTCCCATTAGTGGGCTAAGGAAACCAACTGCCAGATAGTAATCTATGTCTTTGCTTGGATCATATTTCTTTCTTTTTGTTAACTTCTTGAATAAAACTGAAACCATAAAAGGGAAGCTTAATACAAAGGATCTAATTTCAGATCGAACAATATTCTTTGATAAATCTTTCACTTTGATATTGTTAAAACCTTCTAAATTTAAATATGATTTGAATTCGTCAAAAACTGTAAACACAGGAGCCCCTCTACCTTCATAGTATAATCGATATATTTTTTTCATTAATGGATTATTCAATATTCTGATGATAAATGGATCAATAACCACCAATGTTCCACCAGGTTTTAGTATCCTATTCATCTCTTTTAAAAAAGCTCTTTTATCAGGGGCATAATCCATAGATTCCAATGCGAACACACCATCAAAATATTCGTCAGGGAACTCTGTTTTCATATAGTTGTTTAAGAGGAAGTTAGCATTTTTATTAATATTTCGTTCCTTGGCAAATTTGGTAGCCCATTCTATCTGTTTAGGGCTGATTGTTATCCCTGTAAATTTTGCATTTGGAAACTTATTTCCTAGATATATTGAAGTTCCCCCAACTCCACATCCTGCATCTAATATTCTAACAGGTCTGTCATACTTAAGCTCTAAAAGTCGCCCAACAAGGTCATTCATATTTAATAGTGCTTCTTCGAAGTTTTTTGTCCCCTTTTCATAATATCCATCATGTAAACCAAGTGTTTCGTGCCCTTTCCACCATCTTACAAAACCAGGATCCCAATGGGATTCATACCAATTTATTACAACATTTTCATTTCCAGACATTTTAACTCCCTCCAATGTATCCTATCCATTTTTCAACATCCATTATATAGGCGTCCATTTTTTGGATGTTAATATATTTATAATTCCTACTTTAAAAATTTTTTGTTATTTTTAAGCAAAATTGGGGAAAAATAATTAAAATAACATTCTGCTATCGTTTTTAAATGAATGGCGAAGAAACTAGTGTTATTTACAAAATTCTTAGATTATTGCGTGGAAATGTAATTAAAATACTTATGGCCCTCAGTCAAGAGGAGAACCTTAAATGGAAGGAAATACAAGAAAATACTGAACTCCCTACTGCAACGCTTAATCGCTCTCTCTCTGCTTTACAGGAAATTAGATTTATTGAAAAAAAAGAAGAAGGATATAATCTTACTTGGGCTGGAAAACTCGCTATAGAAGGATTGATATTATTAGGATTAAACATTGGAGACTATCCAAAAGAAACTCAAATTGAGGACTTTGTTGCAGAAAAAGTATTGGCTCAAAATGTGGTTCTAGCAATCCTTGTTATAATTTTAGCTAGTATTCGTGTCAGAGGCAATCTTGATCTCGAAAAATTTGAAAAAGATTTAGAAAAAGAGCGGCAAGTAATCTATAAGATCCTTGAAGATTATGAAAAAGATGGATATCTCAAGATTGATGGAAAAAAGATTACTGCCACTAAAAAATTTGAGCAACTAGGATTAGATCATTTTATTTCCGAAATCTAGAGTAGTGCTTTTTCGATGTGCTTATTGTCTAGTTTTGATATAATTAGTGGTGGCGATGTAGAACCTTTCACTAATTCTACTTTTTTTACTTCTTTAACTGTAACTTTCATGTTTTCTTCAAGAAATTTTTCATAATTCTGCTCAATTTCTTTTAATAATTTTTCAACTTTTACTTTTTTATCTCTTTGATCTTCATCAATTTCAACATTAATTTCAATTTCATCTATTTTTTTCTGAATAATCTGAAATCGTTTGATTTGATATGTATTGTATTTTCCAGTTGCTTCGGCCAATGGCATCGGTATTGTGGCTGGTGGGAATATTTGACCTTTTGGCGTTACAATCGCATCTTTTTTTCTTCCTTCTAGACTTTTCAAGATTGGGGTGTGTAGCCCACAATCACATTCATCTTCACTGCCAAATGCTCCTATGTCACTAAGTCCTGTGTACCGTATTATTGGAGTACCACCAGGGAATAATCGTGTTATAACCATACTTCCAAATTCATTCTCACTAACCGATTTCCCATTTTTATCTAAAAGCTCAACATGAACAAAATCACTATTGATGTGCATATTTCCGTTCAAACATTCAAATGCTATGCTACCCCCCTCAGTTGTTGCATACAGATTTAAGACCTTTGAATTGAACGCTTCTTCTATATACTCTCTTGAATAAGAATCAAGTACTTCCCCGCTTGAAACAATGTATTTTGGCCTGACTGTTTTACCTTTCCCTTTGTTTTTTAGTGTAGCTAAACCCATTAATACACTAGTATAGCCGATTATTAACTCCGGATTAAACTTCTCGATTTGATCTAACAGCTTCTTTGGTTCTTCTCCAGTATAAAGAAGTTGATAATTCTTCAATGAAAAATAAGGTGATAAATTTTTCATTAGCCCCTTCTTCAAACATTCTTCGTCTGTTGTGGATGGGAGAGAAAAATCCCCTATGTTCGTTATTTTTGTCTTTCTCCAGTTTAAACCATAAGCCTTTAGCTGCCTTATTGCACCCAATGCTTCAATCATTATGTATTTATTGTCTTTATAAATGGATACAGGTCTGCCAGAAGAGCCAGACGTCCCAACACAATACGCTGCATCTTTATTGAAATTTGGTGGAATTATTTTGTCTGGAAAACCTTCAATTAGTTCTGCTTTAGTCATCAAAGGCAATTTTTGAAGATCTTTTATTCCATTTATGTCGCTAATCTTTATACCTGCAGCACTGTATTTCTCTTTATATGCGGGTATTTTATAAGCGTATTTTAGAGATTTAACTAAGGCCTTATCTTGATATTTTCTGAGATTGTCGTATGATAATTTCCATGCTCTATTTATATCTGTTAAATAATGTTTAATGATGCTTGCAGAAAAAAAGGGGTTTAAAAAAGGATTCATGTTTTTCCCCCTTCCAAAATAATTGATTTTATTAAATCTGGTCTGTAATATACTTTTTTGATAATGGCCTGGTCTGGAAGCCATTCTGATCCATAAAACACATCTAAGATCTCCCACGTTGTTCTATACAGCACGCTCACCCCATTTGGTTTATCTTTCATCACTCTTTCCAAAATTTTCTCCTTGGGTTCTACGCCATGAGCAATAACAATGAGATCATAATCAGATAAATCTACTTTTAAACCATCTTCATTTTTCACTTTAATTTTATTGTCTAGGTTATATTTGCTTATCATTATTTTTGCTTTTTCTACTGCTTTTTTATCTTTGTCAATCCCTGTAATTTTCCAGTTTGTTTTTTCACCAAGAATTGTTAAAGTGTGTGGAACTGGCCCACAACCAATTACTAGAACATTTGCTTCTTTAGATAGATCTGCCATTTTAAATTCATTTAAAGTCATTTTTGTAAAAAATTTAGTGTATGATTTTGATAAAAAATTACTTTTTTCTAATATCAATTCCAAGATTCTAATAATTCGGTTGTGTATTTTTCTCCGAATCATTTTTTTGGTAACTCCTTCTTAATTCTCTTGTCCTCTCTTCTATAATAACTTCTCAAAGCAAGGTTGATTGTAGGTATTGAGAGAAGAGATGGTGATTTTTCTAAAGCACCTGCATAACCAAAATAGTGCAAAGATCTTTTTAGAATTTCAATCCAGGAATAATGCTTTCTTGTTATCCACCTAAAACCTTCTGCCAGTTCTTCAGGTGTCATTTTCTTTGGCTGATAGACCACATGAGCTTGGCTGTATTTTGACCAATCTTTAGTTAAAATCCGTCCTTCTTTCTCCATTCTTTCATAAATGACTGTTCCAGGATAAGGTGTCAAGATATTTAATTCAATTGCGTCAGCTTGCCACTCTTCCATCGCTTTATAGCTCTTATCAAATACATCAACTGTATCTTCATCAAATCCGAAGATCATTCCACCGGAAACTGCTATGCCTTGTTTTTGTATTTTATGTACATATTCTCCATATTTTTCAACGATATTTATGTTTGATATTTTATGGATTTTTTTCAAAGTTTCTTTTGAAATGGATTCAAATCCAACAAATACTTGCAAACATCCTGCTTCCCTAGCAAGTTTAAGAAATTCTTCGTCTTTCCCAAGTACATTTAGATTTGCATTGGCAATCCATTTTTTATCTAATTTTTTCATTGCTTTAAATAGAGATTTTGAATAGGCGGGATCAATTGTTAAACTTGCGTCTCTAAATAATATAACTTTATTTGGAATGCTTTTCAATTCGTCCACAACATCTTCCACAGGTCTTTTGCGTACTTTTTTACCAAGTAGTCTAGTTGTAGGACAAAATTCACATCCAACAGGACAACCTCTAGTTGCCTGAATCGCTCCAGAAAGAAATTTAATATAAAGATCTCGTCTAGGCCTTGGCATTTCCCCAACATCGGGTTTTTCTGAAGAGAGATATATCTTTTTTAACTTGTTTTTCTCAATATCCTTCATTACTTGTGGCCAGGCTACTTCTGCTTCTCCGACCACTACTGCATCAGCATGCTCCATTGCCTCATTTGGTAGGGCAGATGCATGATATCCGCCAAGTACAACTTTGGATCCATTTTCTCTAAAGTAATCTGCTAATTCATATGCTCGAAATGCATTAATTGTTAGAACCGAGATGCCAACGACATCATATTTTTTTGAAAAATTAATCTTCTCATAATTTTCATTAACTATCTTTATTTCATGGCCTGATGGAGTTACTGCTGCGACCATTGGTAAGGTTAAAGAAGGGTTTCCATAAATTCTTGAAAATGGGCTAAATCTCTGTCTGTATGTTACAATTCCGTGCTCCAAGCGTGGCTCAATTAATAAAATTCTCATTATATGCTCCCTTATTTACCAGTATGGACATCCATTTTATGAATGTTACTGTCGTTTTTTAACCTTTGATATTGCTACAGGCGGTGGCGTTGCAGACCCAGGTCGAACCATTGTTATTTGCTCGACTTCGCTTACAACGATTTTAATCCCTTTACCTAATTTCTTTTCAAATGCTTTCTTTAACTCTTTTTTAATTTCACTAACCTTTGGTCCAATATTTTTTAAATTTTTGTCAATCACTATCAAAATTTCAACTTCATCAATACTATGCTGTATAATTTGAAATCTATTGATTTTATCTGTTTTTAAATTATGCATTACATGGTGGGGGATTCCTGTAAATGAGGAAGGTGGTATTAGACCTCCGTCAGGTAAAACAATAGAGTCCACTTGTCTTCCTTCAATTTTTTCGATAATTGGTGTATTGATGTCGCAATTACATTTTCTTTTTGTTTCTACAAGAAAATCGCTAATTCCAGTGTATCTCACAACCGGCGTACCTCGACCAAACAATCTAGTTACAATAATGTTTCCTCCATCTCCTGAAATAGCTTCTTTTTTCTTTGCATCCATAAATTCTATGTGTGCAAAATCTGAATGAATATGATAATTGTCGTTTCTACACTGAAATGCCATTGGACTGCACTCTGTTGCACCATACACATCAAAAACATCTGCGTCAAATGCATTTCTTATGTATTTGCGAGTATAATCATCAATGATTGCACCTGAAGTTGCTAAAACTTTCGGATTCAATTTTTTCCCTTTACCCTGTCTCTTTAGAATTGCCAATATATTTAAGACTCCAGGATATCCACCAATAAATTCAGGATCAAATTTTTCTAGTTGCTTTATCAACTTTTCAGGCTTCTCGCCCACATGAAACGCTTGTATGTTGTCTATATTGAAAAATAACTTTAGGTTTGGTAGAGCAGTTTTTCGAAAGTAGATTTCCTCGGCACTGTCTGGTGACAAGTCTGCAATGAGAGCCATTCTGGTTTTTCTCCAATTGATATTGTGCTCTCGAATCATTCTTATAAAACCTATGAATGTCTTGAACACTGTGTAAGGATCGCTATAGAGCGTAACAGGTTGTCCTGTTGAGCCCGAGGTGCTAGCCATCGAATAATTTTTAATATTTGCCCCCTCCGGAAGAAGCATCTCTGCTGTCTTTCCTCTAAAATCTTTTTTTGTAACAAAAGGAAGTTTTTCAATGTCTTTTATTCCTCGAATATCTTTTGGATGAATTCCCGCATCTCGATATTTTTTGTGATATAATGGCACAGTATATGCATATTCTACAATTTTTCTTAATTGTTTATCTTGATACTTTCTAATTTCTTCTTCGTTATACTTCCAAATTCTATTGATGTCAAAAAGATAACTTCTTGCGATTTTTCCCAGTAAAATTGGATTTAATAGCGGATTCATTTTCCTTCCAAAAATTATATGCCATATATTAAGTTTAT
>CAYMMP010000057.1:0-1639 GCA_964391625.1 uncultured Thermoplasmatales archaeon
TTGGGGGGAGTGCTCCATTGGATCTATTGGGGAAGTAGATATGGAGTTTGGTATGACATAGGTATCTATTCAATTACAATTGTTTTAGTTTTAGCTGGAATTCTTGGATTGACATTATCTCTAATGGAAACAGAAGAGACAGATTAAATCATATCCCATGTTAAAATTGGATTTTTTGTAGCGCCAACTTCATCTACACGTTTAACAGAAACATTGTTTGGTGCATTCTTTACAATATCTGGCTTTTCATCTGCAATTTTAATTAATGCTTCAATGTACTTGTCAAGATCTTTTTTTGATTCTGTTTCAGTTGGTTCGATCATCAATGCCTCTTTGACAATAAGTGGAAAATAGACTGTAGGTGGGTGCAAGCCATAATCCAAAAGTCGCTTTGCTACATTTTTTGCTGTGATTTGTTTTTCTTGTTTTAATTTTTCGCAACTTAGTACAAATTCATGTTTTCGTAGTTGTTTATAGGGCATTTCATATTTTTTGCTGTTCAAGATTTTTTTCTTCATGTAGTTTGAGTTTAAAACAGCAATCTCTGATGCTTCCTTTAATCCATCTCTACCCATCATTTTGATATAAATGTAGGCCTTTAGAAGAACTGAAAAATTGCCATAAAACCCTTTAATTTTACCTATGGATTCTGGTGCATCATAATCAAAGAAGTATTTTCCATCTCTCGATTTACAAAGTCTTGGAACAGGTAAAAATTTCTCTAATTTTATGTTAACACCAACAGGTCCACTACCAGGCCCTCCACCACCATGCGGTGTCGAAAAAGTTTTATGAAGATTTAAATGAACAATATCAAAACCCATATCACCAGGTCGTATTTTCCCCATTATTGCATTCATGTTTGCCCCATCATAATACAATAGTGCACCTGATTTATGGACCATTTTAGATATCTCCAGAATATCTGATTCAAAAATGCC
The DNA here is from genome assembly GCA_964391625.1 of uncultured Thermoplasmatales archaeon. GTDB lineage: Archaea > Thermoplasmatota > E2 > DHVEG-1 > DHVEG-1 > CAYMMP01. Next base: position 942 of record CAYMMP010000057.1, read on the forward strand.
AAGCGTGTTTGGATTAGTAAGCATGAAACAAGCGGTTTTCTCTGAAAGCGTGTTTTCTAATGCCTCAAGATCGACAGTGCCATCAGAGTTCGATGGCATCTCTATTAATTTAAATCCGGCCATAGTGGCACTAGCAGGATTTGTGCCATGAGCAGTATCTGGGAGGATAACCTCTGTTCGCTCTGTATCCTTTTTATATTCATGGTATGTCTTTGCCAACAGCATTCCAGTGAATTCTCCATGAGCACCGGCAGCTGGCTGTAAATTGAAATAATCCATACCAGTTATTTCACATAACATTCGTTCCAACTCAAACATTATCTGAAGGTTACCTTGCACTGTCGAAACATCTTGATATGGATGTGTATTAGCAAATTTATCCCAAGAAGCTATCTGTTCACAAATCTTGGGATTGTATTTCATAGTACAGGACCCAAGTGGATAGATGCCTGAATCAATACCATAGTTCATTTGACTTAAGCGATGGAAATGACGTACGACTTGTGTTTCATCAAGATTTGGAATTCCTATTTTCTTTGTTCTCTGCAAAGATTTTGGGATTTTTTTAACTTCTTCAATCTTTTCTGTCTTAACCTCTGTAAGTTCTTTAAGTAAAGGTTCATTGTATTTTGCTGAATGATACATTATGAGACCTCCTTCAATGCCAAAATAAGTTTTTCGATGTCCTCATCTGAATG
>CAYMMP010000057.1:1739-6304 GCA_964391625.1 uncultured Thermoplasmatales archaeon
CCTTCATTTGTACAAATATTGCTGGTAGCCTTACCTCGTCTTATATGTTGCTCCCTAGTCTGAAAAGACATGCAAAAGGCCTGTTTACCATCAGCATCTTTTGTAAGCCCAATGAGTCTACCAGGCATTTGTCGTAAAAACTCTTTTTTACAAGTAAAGATGCCAAGAGATGAGCCGCCATAATCCATAGGATTGCCCAATGCTCGACCTTCACCAATAACAATATCAGCACCATATTCTCCAGGAGATTTCACTACACCAAGGGAAATAGGATCAACACCAACTACCAACAAAGAACCTGCATCTTTTACAATGGTTTTTATTTTTTTAACATCATCTTCAAAAACACCGAAAAAATTCGGGTTTTCCACATAGACTCCGGCTGCGTCTTTATCAACTACCTTCTGAAGTTGTTCTAAATCAATTTTACCGGTTTGTTTATCATAATCAATTTCTTTTATTTTTATTCCAGGTCCTTTAACATAATTTTTCAACACGTATTTTTTCTCATATGAAATATTGCGAGGTACAACAAAAGTCATTTTCTTATTTATCCTAGTGCACATCAGTGCTGCTTCAGAAAGAGCTGTAAAACCATCGTAGAGAGAAGCATTGGCAATGTCCATACCAGTTAGCGCCGCAATCATGCTTTGATACTCAAACATTGCTTGCAAAAATCCTCGACTTGCTTCGGGCTGATAAGGTGTATACGCAGTGTAAAATTCTGAACGAGAGAGTATTGATTTAACAACTGCTGGTGTGTAATGAGGTTTTATTCCTCCGCCAAGAAAACTTAATAACTCGCCTTGTGGCTTGTTTTTATTTGCAATATTTCTGAGATGTTTTTCTGTTTCTTGTTGCGACAAACCATCTGGGAGCTCGAGTTCCTTAATTCTGATTTTTTCAGGAATATCTGAAAAAAGCTCATCGATATCTTTTAATCCAATATCTTTTAGCATTTCTTTTTTTAGCTCTGAGTTGGGTATAAACTTCATAAACTCCCCAACTGGGTAACATTAAGTTATTAAAGAAATTTATTATGCTATCTTTTATGCCAAATTACATTTTCAAAGGTGAATCAAATAGAGAATTAAAGATAGGTAAGCTTGTTTGTTTAGCCCGCACTTACAAAAAACATGCAGAAGAAATGCAATCTAATGTTCCTGATAATCCTATTTTATTTTTAAAGCCAACAAGTGCAGTTATTTTTGATGGAGATTCAATACTTTATCCAAAACAGTCAAAGAGTGTGCATCACGAGGTAGAACTTGGTGTTGTTATCAATAAGAAATGCAGGAATGCTTCTAAAGGGCAGGCTATGAAGTATGTTCTAGGCTATTGCGTATGTTTGGATATCACAGCACGCGATATTCAATCTGAATTAAAGAAAAAAGGCCACCCTTGGAGCATTGCTAAAGGTTTTGATACTTTTGCTCCAATCAGTAATGTTGTTTTAAAAGAAGAAGTTGATGATCCAAATACTCTGGACATCTGGCTGAAAGTTAATGATGAAATTAGGCAAAAATCCAATACAAACAACATGATATTTTCTGTTGAACAAATAATTGAATTTGTTTCTAATATTATGACTCTCGAACCTGGCGATCTTATAATGACCGGCACTCCTGAAGGAGTTGGTGAAATACAAAAAGGGGATGTTTTAGAGGCAAACCTTGGAAATATTTGCAATTTAAAAGTAAATGTAAGTTAATTTTGGAAAATAATTTAAATTAAAATTATATTGCGTGGTCTACATTCTATTTGAGGGAGGCATAAATACAGATGAAAGATGTTGTAATTGTATCTGGTGTTAGAACGGCCCAAGGCAAGTTTGCTGGTGCTCTAAAAGGTTTTCAAGCTCCTCAGCTTGGTGGCATGGTTATCAAAGAAGCTGTAAAAAGAGCTAATTTAAAACCAAAAGATGTTAATGAAGTAATAATGGGATGTGTTGTTCCAGCTGGCTTAGGTCAGAATGTTGCTCGACAAGCTGCAATTAACGCAGGCATTCCTTACGAGGTCGGAGCATTACATGTTGATAAGGTCTGCGGATCATCATTAAAAGCTGTTGTGCTTGCAGCTCAGGCTATAAAATGTGGTGATGCTGATATAGTCGTAGCTGGCGGCATGGAAAGCATGAGCAATGTTCCTTATGCTTTGCCAAAAGCTCGCTATGGATACCGAATGTTTGATGGTAAAGTAGTTGATCTCATGGTTCATGACGGACTGTGGGATGTTTACAATGATTATCATATGGGAAACACTGGCGAAGTAGTTGCTGAGAGACACGATATAACTCGTGAGCAATGTGATAAATTTGCTCTTTGGAGCCATCAGAAAGCTGCAAAAGCAACAGAAGATGGTAGTTTCAAAGATGAAATTATGCCTATTGAAATCCCTCAGAAAAAAGGCGATCCAATAACCTTTGACAAGGATGAAGGAATCAGAGCAAATACAACTTTAGAAAAACTTGCTAAACTTCCACCCTTTTTCAAAAAAGATGGTGTTGTAACTGCAGGGAACGCTTCTCAAATAACTGACGGTGCATCTGCTGTCATTGTAATGAGCAAGGAAAAAGCAGATAAGCTTGGTTTGGAACCGTTGGCAACAATCAAAGGATACAATACAAGTGGTGTCGAGCCTGCTTATGTGATGGGTGCTCCAATCCCTGGTGTTAAAAAACTATTGAAAGATATGAATTTTACAATTGATGATATTGATCTGGTTGAGCATAATGAGGCTTTCTCTTCTGCATCACTGGCAGTTATGAAGGAATGTAATATTCCAGAGAAGAAGTTTAATGTTCATGGCGGTGCTGTTGCCTTAGGTCATCCTATTGGCAATAGTGGCTCCAGGATTTTGATCACTTTGATGTACGCCATGAAAAAATATAAGAAAGATCGTGGTTTAGCTACGATTTGTCTTGGTGGAGGAAATGCGGTTTCCATGATTGTAGAGAGGTGAATAAATGGTTGTTAAAAAGATAGGTGTAATTGGCGCAGGACAGATGGGGCATGGAATCGCCCAGGTCGCTGCACAAGCAGGTTTCGAAGTTATATTAAGAGATATTAAAGATGAATTCGTACAAAAAGGAATCAGTCGAATTGATAAATTCTTAAGTAAAAGTATTGAAAAAGGAAAATTAACTGAAGATGAAAAGAAAAAGATAATGGGAAGGATAAAAGGTACTACACAACTTGAGGATTTGAAAGATGTTGATCTAGTAATTGAAGCTATATTTGAAAATGTTAAGGTAAAAAAAGAGCTATTTCAAAATCTAGATAAAGTTTGTAAGAAAGATTGTGTTCTTGCATCAAATACTTCCACAATTCCAATAACTGATCTAGCCTCTGTCACTAGCAGACCTGAGAAGTTTATCGGTATGCATTTTATGAATCCTGTACCAATAATGAAACTTGTGGAGGTTATTCGCGGTTTAAGAACTGATGATAAAACAGCCAAGTTGATACATGAGCTTGCTGAAAAGATGGGCAAGATACCAGTAGAAGTCAATGACAGTCCGGGATTTGTAAGTAACCGTGTGCTCATACCAATGATCAATGAAGCAGTATATTGTTTATATGAGGGAGTTGGAACTCCAGAAGCAATTGATAATGTGATGAAGCTTGGTATGAATCATCCAATGGGTCCACTAGCTTTAGCTGATCTAATTGGTTTGGATGTTTGTCTAGGAATAATGAATGTGTTGTATGAGGGATTCAATGACTCTAAATATAGGCCTTGTCCACTATTAAAAAAGATGGTTCAAGCTGGATATTTGGGTAGAAAGACAGGCAGAGGTTTCTATACTTATGAATAGGTGAGAATATGACTTATAAAAATATTTTAGTTGAAAAAAAAGATGGAATTGGGTATATCAAAATTAATAGACCAAATGTTTTAAATGCATTAAATCAAGAGACAATAAAAGAAATTACAAATGCAGTTGTGGACTTGGAAAAAGATAGTAAGATTAAAGTTGTAATTCTAACTGGTGAAGGAAAGGCATTCATTGCAGGTGCTGATATTTCTGCAATGGCCAATATGACCCCTCTCGAAGCTAAAGAGTTTTCTGAATTAGGTCACAATATGCTTAATACTTTTGAAAAATCAAGATTACCCATTATTGCGGCAGTAAATGGTTTTGCACTTGGTGGTGGTTGTGAGACACTAATGGCCTGTGATATTGTTATTGCGGGGAAAAGTGCTAAGATTGGTCAGCCTGAGATTAATTTAGGAATATCTCCGGGTTTTGGTGGTACGCAGAGATTGCCTAGATTGATTGGTAGGATGAAAGCTAAGGAATTGCTTTTAACTGGTAGAAATCTAAGTGCTGAAGAGGCTTTGAATATTGGTTTAGTAAATATGGTTGTAGATGACGATAAGCTAATGGAAGAAGCAGAGAAGTTAGCTGGTCAGATAGCTAGTAAGTCTTCTGTTCAAACTAGTTTCATTAAAGCATTGGTAAACAAAGGTGCAGATATTGATTTGAACAGTGCTAATTCACTTGAGATTTCTTATTTCTCGTCTAGCTTTTCAACCCATGATCAAAAGGAAGGAATGAAGGC
>CAYMMP010000058.1:0-2863 GCA_964391625.1 uncultured Thermoplasmatales archaeon
AGTGGAGATTCCTCGTCAGTCGAATTATATTCATTTCCACAAGAATCTACTACTTTGAAGTATACTTTTTTAGTATCTCCCCCAATCATGTTAGTCCAATTCTCTTCATCCATAGTCCATGTTGTAGTAAAAGTATTCTCGTTGATATCATCTTTCATTTTAGACCATTTTGATTGGTCATATGAATAATATAGGATGCCAAGTTCTAAGTCATCACTTGCTGTTAATCTAACTTTTGGTATTACATTTGGTGATGTTATTAATTCTACAGAATCTAGTGAAGGGGGCACTATGTCAAATTTGAATTCAATTGCTCTGTTGGCACTTGGGAGTTCTTCATTGTCTGCTTTGTCTTTCGCTATTGATACAACCTGATAATATGCACTTGCAGTTGTATCAAACTTCCATTCATATGGTTCTTCTGTAGTTCTTGGAGATCCATATGTTAACCAGTCGCTCCAATCATCATTATTTGATTTTTTACTTCTATACTTCAGTTCTACAGAATAGACGCCACTTTTTGAATCGTCGGCACTGGCTGTGATGTTAAATGCATCAGTGTATTCAGACAGATAAGATCCTTCAATTTCTGATGTTGGTTTGACAAAATCAAATTTAAAGCCAGTTTTGCTATAAGTTGCCTTGTTGCCAGCAAGATCACTTATCATAAATGTGATGTTTTCAAGTTCGTCAATATCAATATCAAGATCTCCTATATCTGCATATAGAGTAGTCTTGTTTACCCCTGATTCATCAGAAGAGTTTGCTGGATACCAGTCCGATGTTTTATTTTGATTTGATTTTTTATAATCAATCCTAAACTGTGCCGATTCAATGTCAAGTCCTGAAACTACGCCACTTTTTCCTTTGTCCTCTACTTGTATTGAGCAAGTTGGTGTGAGATCGTTGGTCCAATTATCTTGGCCAGGTTTGAAACTGCTAAACTCCGGCTCTGCGTCTTCTAAGCTCCAAGATATTGACCAATTCTTAAGAACAGGATGTGCTTCTGAACTTTCTTTAATATTGAAATCTGCTTTGAGCCTAATTACTTTGCTCTTAATCCCTGATAAGTCACCATTTGTACCATTTACGTTTATTTCATTACCATTATCTAAAACATAAAATTTAATAGTATTATTGTTTGTTTGATCAAAATCAGCATTAAATTTATTCCACCAATATCCAGATGGTAGATGAATGCTATTTGAAATTACAGCCCCATGATAATTTGGTGTGTAATTTCCAATACAATAGATTCGTCCAACCATTTCCTGAACATCCTCTGTACAGCTGAGCATCATTAAACCATCGGCGATTATAGGAGAAGCTAACAAGTCAGGCTTTTTCGGAGGCCAATATTGAGATTCATTGACTTGATATGTCCACAAGGGCTTAACAGAATCCCCTTCATTTTTAGTGCCAAATGCGTACAGTTTAGTATTGCCGTTCAGCACATAGACTTGGTCAGATACAACAACAGGCGATGCAACATAGTATGAATATGGGGCATCTTTGTTCAGATCATAAGACCATTTTGTTTTCCCATTATCTGGGTTTAATGCTAAAAGGTTACCGTTTTGAGATAAAACATACAGTGTATCATCATAATATGCAGGTGAAGTCATTGGAGCAAAGTTTAATAACATCTGATACAGGTTTAATCCTCTTAATATATTAATTAGGGATGAGAATTTAACTTCGCCAATGCTGATATTCCATATTTCTTCTCCTGTTTTTGCATCGACAGATACTACTTTGTTTGTTCCAAGAGATGTAAAATTGTCTTTTTCTCTAGATAAAACAAAAATTTTCCCGTCAGCATAAACTGGAGAAGCTCTGCCTATTACACCAACACTTGCATTCCATACCTCTTCCCCAGTATCAATATCATATGCAAATAGGCTGCTGCCCCACATATTTTGACAACCGACGAAAACCATATCCTCACCAACTGCCGGAGCAGAAAGACTTCCAGCTGGTAAATCAATTGGGTCTTTCCATAGAGCGTCGCCAGTTGACAAATCAAGTGCTATTAATTTGTTATTCGTATCTATAAAGTTATTAAAAATTGATAGCATAGGAATGTTCCATGTTTTCCCACTCCATGATGTAATAAAAACTTTGCCATCATAAATTGTTGGCGCTGATGAAAAACAAATTGGTTTTTTACTAGCATTATAGATCCATTCTACATCTGAAAGATTAGTTGGATTAAGACCATAGATTTTATTTACTACATTTGAATCACATGTACCAATAACTAAATAATTATCAGATATACCAATGCATGACTCTACGTTATATTTCGCTTTGCTATAGTCAGCTGGATGCTGGGTGCCAGGATCAGAATTTTTTGTGGAATTGAAGGAATAAATTCTCTTGTCGACTGATGATACATATACCTTACCGTTTCCAGAAACAAGCTGCCTAAATCCTCCACCTATGCCTGATTTTGAACGCCAATATATGTCGTCAGGACTAGATGAAAGTCCAGCGCCATCATAAGATCTTGTGTTAGCCGAATTTTTTCCGAATATGCCCCAATTGCTATAAAACTCGTTTACTTTTATATCTCCGCCTTGAATTGTCACTCCTTCTGATTCGTTAATTCTATATGTATGTGTAAAGCTATCTTGATATCCATCTTTTCTTTGCCAGCTTATTCCCCAGCTTTTTAAAAAGGGTGTTGCATCAGGGGAATAGGAGTGTAAAATTGCTTTTAATTTTATTGTAGTGTTTTTAATTGATGAAATGTCGAGTGGGGAAGTTTTTCCTTCATAATTTTTAATTATAGAATTATTTTCATCTAAAATTTGAATTGTAATTTCTGTAGTTTGACTTGGTTTTGACCCTTCCCAGAAAA
>CAYMMP010000058.1:2963-6286 GCA_964391625.1 uncultured Thermoplasmatales archaeon
TCTGGATATTCGCTGTGATTGTAACGGGTCATCGGTTCTCCTTGGCCTAGTTCTATTCTATTGTTACTGCTATTTAGCACTAAATTAGAGTCCATTGTAAAGTCATTAGAGTTATCAAATGGATCTATCCATATCCCATCACCATTATATTTATCAAAATCTGCAGATACGAGTATTGTGGCATTAAATCCGATAAGGATTATCAAAGTTAAGAGTATAGTGGACAATCTCTTCATCATACTATCGCTCATATGTATCCCCTATTAAGTTAATAAATTTATATTATATGTTAATGTGCTAACTTTATTTATATAGTTTGTGGTTTATAATAATATTTAATAATATTTTATAAGGATTTGGATGTCCATGACATTTGTTCCTGTTGGGCCGGTAATCAATAGGTCATCCATTTTTTTGAAAAATTCATATGAATTATTTTCATCTAAAAAGTTTTGTATGTCGAGATTTTTATTTTTAGCCTTTGTATAACTAAATGCATCTGCGATAGCACCAGCTGCATTACTTTTTCCATCAACACCGTCTGTTGCAAGTGATGAAAATACAACTTTTTCATTATTCAACAAGTTTATAGCACTTAGAACCATCTCTTGATTTCTCCCACCATGACCATTGCCTTTGATTGTGACTGTTGTCTCCCCTCCAGAGATAAATGCAATTTTTTTATCTTCAGTTAAATGATTTATTGCTTTTTCAACAAGATATTGCCCTATGTCTCTAGCTTCTCCTTTAAGGGATGTTGTAAGTATTAAAGACCTATATCCTAGTTTTTCTGCTTTATTGTAAGCGGCTTTACAAGCAATCTGATTATTTGCTACAATGAAGTTGTCTACATTTTTAAAAATAGGATTATCTTTTTTTGGAGTTTCAGGGATTTTCCCAGAGATTCCATCCTCAATAATTGTTATTACTGAGTTAGGAATTTTTGAATAAAGATTGTACTTCTCCAAAATATTCTTTGCATCTCTGTACGTTGTAGAATCGGGGCATGTTGGGCCAGATGCTATAAACTCTAATGGGTCATTAATAACATCAGAGATAATGAGTGAAATAACCTTACATTTTACACTCTTTAAAAGTTGGCCACCTTTAACAAAAGAAAGATGTTTGCGAATTGTATTGATTTCATTTATGTTGGCACCAGATTTCAAAAGCAGGTCAGTTGTTCTTTGCAAATCATCTAGAGAAACTTTTGGTTTGGCAAATAATGCAGATCCCCCACCAGAAATAAGGACTATTAAAAGATCTTTTTCATTACATTTTTTAACTAATTCTACGGCATTTTCAGTACCCTTCATGCCATTTTCATTTGGAATTGGATGCCCACCATAGAATATTGAGACATTTTTATTATTAAGCTTTCCTTGAGGCTCGTTTGTTATTATTACGCCTTTAGAGATTTTTATCGAATCACAAACTGCTTTTGACATCCCTATACTTGCTTTACCAAAAGATATAAGATATATGTTCCCAAAATTAGATAAATCAAATTTTTTTCCATTAACTAGGATTTTACCGTCTATGAATTTAGATTTAACTGAATCGTATGGGTCAACAGCATCAATTGCTGCAGAAAAAATTTCAAGAACATCTTTTCTAATTTTCTTTAACTCAGAAGTCTTACCATTTTCAATAATTTTTTCTGAGTTAGTAAACAACATTTTTCTATTTACCAAAATTAAGCTGTTTCATTAAATTCTTTCTCATTTTACGATTGCCAGAAAGGCCTTTCATTGTACGTTTCATCATATTGTAATACTTAAGCAACTCCTTGACGTTTCTGTTTTCTACACCAGCTCCGCGAGCAATACGTTTAATCCTAGAAGAACGTATAATACCTGGGTCATTCATTTCTTCATCAGTCATAGAATCCATGATAACTTTAAACTTTTGAAGCTTGTTTTCAGTACTGTCCATATCTTCGTCTTTTATTTTTCCTTTCCCCGGGAAACCGCCAGGAAGCATCTCTGCAACTTTTTTTAATGACCCCATCCCTGAGAGCATGTCCATTTGGTCATACATGTCGTGAAGCGTGAATTTGCCAGACATTATGCGTTTAGCGGTTTTCTCAGCATCTTTTCCCTTAAGACTTTCCTCTGCTTTTTCCAGTAGGGCTTTTATGTCCCCCATACCAAGCAATCTGGAGATAAAACCAGCAGGATCGAACTTTTCAAAATCGGTAGCATGCTCTCCAGTACCAATAAAAACGATGGGGGCGCCTACTTCAGCCGCGGCACTAAGTGCACCACCACCTTTTGCAGTACCATCAAGCTTTGTTAGAACAATGCCAGTTATGTTTACAGTATCATTAAATGCTTTGGCTTGAGGCCCAGCTTGTTGGCCAACCGCAGCATCCATTACTAAAAGTTTTTCATCAGGTTTAGTAGCTTTGAAAATCTCTCTCATTTCATCAATTAAGTCATCCTCGAGCTTATGACGTCCAGAAGTATCAACAATTATTACATCACTTGTTTTCTTGAATTTGTTTAAACCCTCTTTCACGACTTTAACTGCATCTTTACTTTTTTTGTCCCCGTAAAATGGGACTTTAACTTGGTCTGCGATTTGTTTTAATTGTTCATATGCTGCAGGTCTATGAATATCTCCAGCGACTAGAGCAGGTCTTAATCCTTTCTTTTTAAAATATGTGGCCAGTTTTCCACACGTTGTGGTTTTTCCCTGACCATATAATCCTACCATCATGATTACTTGTTTTTTAATTGGCAGTTCCCTGGAAGCCCCAAGGATGTCGACAAGTTCCTCATAAACAATGTGGATTACATGCTCTCTGCCACTCATACCTGCGGGAGGTTTTTCTTCTAGGGCACGTTTCTCAATTTTTTTTGAGAGCTCTAAAACAAGTTTAACATTTACATCAGCTTGCAAAAGCGCTCTTTGGATATCTCGAACAACGTCTTTAACCAGTTTAGAATCAATATGAACCGCATTGGCAATTTTTTTCAGAGTGCTCTTAAGTGAGTCACCAAGATCGTCCAAAACCATCTTTACCTAAACCTAGAAATATAAGAAGAAGCATTAAAATGTATCGCATCAGGCTTCTGCACTAACCGGCTCTTCTTTGATAGTTTCTATGTCTTTTAGTTCTGTTAATTGTTTATAATTTCTTAGACTAACGAGTATGTCTCCCCATTTATCCATCATTCTTTCCATGTTTTCTTTACTATCTGCATAAAACCTAGTAAGTTCATCTACTGCCTCAGAAAAAGCCTCGATTGTCTGAGATAAATCTGTTTCTGTGATGATTCCCACGATTTCGTTGTTTAGTATAACTGGCAATTTCTTAA
>CAYMMP010000059.1:0-6246 GCA_964391625.1 uncultured Thermoplasmatales archaeon
ATAAATATTTTATAGACACTGGTGGAAAAACAGACAAATACAAAGGAGTGGGAGTCATAAATCCTGTCGACCTTATTGGAATTGAATATGGTACACAAACTAAGATTAAAGACAAAGAATTCTGGATATTCAAACCATCTTTGATGGACAAACTTCATGGATTAAAGCGGAAAGCACAGATCATTCTTCCCAGAGATTCTGCTCATATAATTACAAATTGCGCTATAGAATCTGGACACACTGTATTGGAAGCAGGAATTGGGTCTGGATCTCTGACAATTGCTCTTGCTAATGCTGTTGCACCTAATGGAAAAGTTATCTCATATGATATTAGAGAAGATTTTATTAAGCATGCAGTAAAGAACCTAAAAATCATGGAATTGGATGACTTCGTTAGAACAGAGAATAGAGATGTAACAAAAGGAATTAAGGAAAAAAACTTGGATGCAATAATTCTTGATATTCCAAACCCATGGGGTGCAGTATCTCACGCTTGGAAAGCCTTGAAAGTAGGCGGTTATCTCTGTACTTATTCTCCATTGATTTCACAAGTTGAGCAAAGTGTTAATGAAATTCACAAACATGGCTTTATTGAGATAAAAACATATGAAAATATACAGAGAGAGATGGTTGTATCAAAGCATGGAACTAGACCTAGTTTCAATATGCTAGGTCATACCGGTTATCTGACTTTTGCAAGGAAAGTTATTGATTAAATTTTTCTGAAGAGGTTTTAGAAATGAAAACCTCTCAATTAAATCATATATCCTTAATCTTGACTTTTGTATTTCGACTGTTAGTGTAGTTGTTTGTGTTCTACCTGCATCGTCTGTTGCTGTGAGTGTTATCTCATACGTTCCTTTTTTGTTATATGCGTGAGTTATATTCTCCCCAGTTAGAATAGTGCCATCTCCAAAGTTCCATTCATATTTGAATGGTCCTGGTCCGTTACATGCTTCTCCATGAACAGATACCATATTATTCTTTTTCTCAGTCAATTCTGCTTCAACTATAAGTTGAGGCCAATATTTTCTATCAAGAAACGTCCATGGGATTCCATATGTTTCATCCCAGATTTCTTCAGGCAATGGAGGTGTTTTTGCACTAGTTGCATTTTCTTCAAATAAATTAAGCTCACCATAATAATTATCAATCATGTGTGGAGCATTGAACAAGAAATGTCCACTCATGATATATGCTGCTACTTGAGTTGCAACAAATTCAATGAATGTTTGTATGGTAGCTGTAACCGGATCCCCTCCACTTTTTAGTAATAAAAACACCCAGAGAGCAACCCAATACATTGCCAATTCAGAATAAATGAGTGGTTTAGCCCATTTGAACGCTTCCTCTGCTGAGATAAAACCATCATCATTTTTGTCTTTTGCATGAAACATAAATTTTTGATTGCATGCGACAGCTAAACCAAAGGTCATTGGGAAACCAATTAAATACGAGGCTCTGCCAATAGTATTCTCAAAAGTTGATACAATTACTACGCGTCCTTCCTGATCAACGTCGTATTCATCGCCAGCTAAGCCGCCGCTTAAACACGACTCAAAGATTAGTAACATTCCTTTTGCATTGATTTGTGAAAGATATTCGTTTAACTCATCGTCAGTGATATAGTTCTTGATTGTTCCATTTTCTTTTTTTATGTCATATGGACATATTACTTCATCAGTCCCATCCTCTTCATCAAGTGGTGCTTCGTCAGGTACCTCGCTTCCATGCCCTTGCCATGAGAACAAAAATACATCGTTCGAATCAACCTTTTCAGACATTTCTGTTAGTGCATTAAGTATGTTATTTACTGTGGCCTGCTTGTTTATCAATAATATTATGTTATCTTCTTTCCAGTTTGGTGTATTTAGAATTGATTTGTAAAACGATGAGAGCTTCCAAGTTGCTATTGGTGGAAGTGGTGATTTTGGGATATTATTGTCTGGATTTGAATATTCTGAACATGCTGCAATAACTGCATAGTATTCTGTATCCCCATTTGCTTCAATAATTGGTTTTTGTTCAATATGCTGGTTTATTGTTTCTGCACCAAATGCTGGTATAAAAGAAACACCAAGCAATAAACAAACAATTCCAACAGACAGCATAATTTTTATATTTTTATTCTCCTTCATACCTCTAACCTCTCCAAAATCTAGTATTAATAATACACTAATATATTATAAATTTAATTATCCAAAATATATACAATTACCGAAATTTGAAGAATTTTTATTTAAGTGTTACGCCACGCTGATTTTGATAATTACCAGATTTTTTATCGTAGAGTTCAGATGGAACAGACATCATATTTTCAAAAACAATCTGACAAAAACGATCGCCAATAGGGATTTCAAGAGGCTCATCACTAGAATTGAAGCAGCCTATCGTCAAGGTACCATGAAATCCAGCGTCTACCTTTCCAAAACTGGCCATTACACCTTTTCGTGCATAGCTAGAACGTATCCAAAGTTGAGATGTGATTTTTGGACCCATTTTAACAAATTCTTTGGTACTAATTGCAAACCACGTTTGAGGCGGAATTACAGCCATCCCTTCTTTGATGTGCTCATCGGTTTTTCTGATATATATTTCATCAATTGAGAGATCGTAGCCATTCGGTGTTAAATTTTTTTCAATAAACGGCTCTATCCCCAATTCATTTTTCTCTATCGCTTCTTTAATATCAATGTCTGAAAGTATACTCATAACAAATCACTTTTTATTTTATTGTAACGCTATTTATTTTTACATCAGTTAAAGGCTTATCTTGTCTATCTGTTTGAACCTTTGATATTTTCTCTACTACATCCATTCCTTCAATTACTTTTCCGAATATTGTATGTTTTCCATCAAGCCAAGGTGTTGGTGCAACAGTTATAAAAAACTGACTGCCACCGGTATGCGGCCTACCAGTATTTGCCATTGACAAGATTCCCTTGGTGTCATGTTTAAGACTTGGATGAAATTCATCTTGAATTGTATATCCTGGGCCACCATAACCTGTACCATGTGGGCAGCCAGTTTGTATCATAAAATTTGGAATTACTCTATGAAAAATAAGACCGTTATAAAATCCCTTGTCAACAAGTTTCATAAAGTTTCCAACAGTAAGTGGTGCTTTATCTATGTAAAGCTCAGTTTTGAAATTACCCATGCTTGTTTCAAATAATGCTATTTTGTTTACCATGCCTTTCATACTCCTTTATTATCATTCTATTGTAATTGAGTTTATTATAACATCAACATATGGTTTATTGTTATTATCGGTGTTATCTGGATCAAGTTTAGATATATTATCTACCACATCCATTCCTTCAATTACTTTTCCAAAAACAGCATGCTTACTAGTTAAAGGTTCTTTATCATAATCTAATCTTGTGTTATTGACAACATTTATAAAAAACTGACTACCGCCTGTATTAGGACCACGATTTGCCATAGAAATTGTTCCTCGGACGTTGCTTAAATCCTTATTAAACTCGTCAGGAATGACCCAAGAGTCAGGATCATTAGGGCTACCGTAGCCTTCATGATATTCTGCAGCATGCCCTCCAAATCCCGTTCCTAGTGGATCGCCCCCTTGTATCATAAAATTATTAATAACTCTATGGAATATTACTCCATCATAATATCCTTCATTTGCCAAATCAATAAAATTATTAACAGTAATTGGAACTTTATCTAAAAATAACTCAACTTTAAATTCACCCATTGTTGTATTAAATATTGCAACTGGATTGCTGGTTACTACATTTTTTCCATCATTTGAGTTTAATGATGAAAATATTACATAAAAACCTGAAAAGAGTAGCATTATAATAATAAAAAAAACTAAAGCCATCGCAAACTTATTTCTTTTTACGGCTTTGATTGTGCTTGTTTTTTGAACAGGTCTTGACCTTCTTCTATCACTTGAAGCATGTTTGGCAGACATAATATTCGAGTTTTGGAATACTATATCTATTAAAAAAGTATTTGGAGGAAATAAAAAAGAGAAAAGATTATTTTATTAGACTTTCAACGTATTTGATTGAATCCTGCTGAGAATAAAGCTCAACATTATTGCCAGAATCTAGCTTCCCTTCTGCAACCAATGAATATACTGCAAATACCGGCTCAACGTTAGGCTTTGCATAAACTCTTAGGTTATATCCATCTTTACTGTCTGCATCTGTTTTTACGAATACCTGAATATCTGCGTCTATGTTTTTTTGTAGAGCAAGCTTTTCAAATTCTCCAGAATATCTATCTGTCAAATTCTTGTCAAACTCCCAACCTTTGACAATGACGCCAGGATAATCATTTACAACTTCAAAATCTTCAAATGACACATCTGAAGGTTCTTCGTAGGATATTACATCAATTTGGAAGGTCGGCAAATAAGCATGCTCCCAGTCATTCTGATCGTATGGGGGACCATTACTTCCATTTGAGTAGTCAAATAGATATTTATGGGTTCCAGCAGAGAAGAAAAACGGTTTATTGTAGATATAATGATAATTCATTACACTATAGTACTCGTTGTAATATCCATTATAATCCTCATCAGACATACTTGGATATCTATCACCAACATTTCGTCTCATTATATCATTTCCAGGGAATGTAATTGGCATTAGTCCTATTGAGTGACCAAGTTCATGTATAACTGCTTTTGCAAGCATAACTCTTATAACTCGTGGAGTAAAGGATAATCTTACTTTTACTGTGTCGAATCCATTACCAACACACAAGGAATCCATGTGATTGTAAATTACAGGATTAATAAATCCACCGTCATAATCTGTTACAACTAGATATCTAAATATCCCTTTGCGCTCATCTGCAAAATTATGAGTATAATATGCAAGCATTTGTTTACCAAGAACGTCATCAAAATTCTTTACGTATGATACTAATTCACCGCCACCGTTTACTGGACCGCCGCCCCAGCCGTCTCCATCATCGATATACACCCAAATTCCATGTTGAGCGTACCGCTCAACGATCATCTGTTGAGATTCTTTGTAGAAAACATGTTTGATAAAATCAAATGCTCCTTTCGGTTGCATTCCATCTGCCTCTATGTACATATCTGGCTGAAATGGATTTGAAAACCATTTTCTCATCTGGTATTCTTCAATATTTTCAATTCCATCTATGTCTGGATCAAGATTTTTATGGTCATTCCAAACAAATGGATCATATCCCCATTTCCATTCCCAACTTGTAGGAATACCATCATTATCTGGATCTAATTCACTGTCATCTACCGTTGGATTTGTGCCTAGAACATTAACTTCTATCCAGTAAGGAATGTCATCATGATCATAGTCTGCCTGATAAATATCAAACCAGACTTCATAGGTGTCCCCAAGGTAATGCCTCATTCCATCTTTGTCCATGAATGAGTCATCCCCACTCCATTGGCCGGTTCGATAATCGTATTTTAGTGATATTTTTTCCATTTCGACGTCTTCAACATGACGTCCAAGCAATCCTGACTGCTGCTCTTCAATAATTGATATGGTGACCTTAGAATTTTTAAGCTCTTCCTCTACATCAAACGTAATTGTACTTTCAAATCCGATTGTGTCATAAGTACTGTACACCCCGCTTTTACCAACATTGCCTTTTGCGCTTCCAATTTCATCATCAACTGAGACAGTGTAATAAAAGTTAGGCGTTTCTTTCCAACTGGACCCAAAGCTAAGCATTTTATCCATTAACCCTCTATTACGAATGCGTAATATTTTAATGAACAAAGCTTGATTTTCATTCGGGCTGATTCTATCATCTACGATTTTCTCAGACTCTTCGATTACAGGCTCTTTTTCTTCTGATTCTGAAAGATAATAAAACATAACGATCAAGCTTACAATCAGTAAAATTCCAATGACGACAACAGCACCTATTTTTTTCATATTCGTTTTCATAAATCACACCTAGGTCAATTTTATTTATATATTGACTATCTTTATATATTTATCCCCATAATTATATATTACTTTGTATTCCTTTTATATCATTAAAATCTATTTTCCAACAATATATTGAATTTATGTTATCAAAATAACATTTTTTAAAAAGTTATATGTATTAAATATAATTGTGTTGGGTTAATGACAACATTTTCTAAATTGTCATGAAAATAACAAAAGATGGAAAGATTAGAGTTATTCTATGAAATTTTTGGCTAAGTTAACTGAATCCTGCTGAGAATAAAGCTCAACATTATTGCCAGAATCTAGCTTCCCTTCT
>CAYMMP010000060.1:0-6100 GCA_964391625.1 uncultured Thermoplasmatales archaeon
GCTTTCATAATATTTTGGCGCCTATAGCTATCTTGGGAGCCAAATATTTCATCTAAGATTATAAAGTTAAAAGCACCACCAGCACGATCAGTAATAACTTCAGAAATAGCCAATCGCAGACAGAGATTTGCTAGATCCTCTTCGCCACCAGAAAAGCGTTCTATCCCATAAAAATCATCATTATCATATATCATCAAATTGTAGTTTTCATCGAGTTCAATGCCGTTATATTTTCCATCAGTAAGTCTGCTAAAGAAATCAGATGAATAAGATGATAAAATAGGTTGAATACGTGAGATTAAATGTGTTCTAAAATCAGACATTACATCTGACAACATGCCGAGATAAACAACAGTTTTCTTCTCCTCTTTTAATTGCTTTTTTAATCTTTCAAGTTCTGAAATCTTGTCCTTATAATTTTTAATCTCTTGCTCAATAAGTTTCCGTTCACCATCTTTCTTTTCCAAATTCAGATTTAAATCTGACAAACTATCTTTTTTATCATTGAAGAGACCTAGGGATTTTTGATATTCCTCATATGTTTTCTCAATTTGCCTTTTTATTGATTCAAATTCCTTATAATCAAACCTTACAGTTCCAATCTCTTTTAATTTATCTTCAGAATCTTTTAAATCCTTTTTTTCACGATCTAACTCAGTTAGAATGCTCTTAATTGTTGTTTCAATTCTTTCTTTTTCAATCGATTGCTTTTGCAGGTAATTCTCTTTTTTAATAAGAGCTGTTTTTTCCCTAAGAAGTTTATCTTTTTCTGCTTGTATTTTTTCAACATCACCTACATATATTTTGATTTGTTTTTGTTTGTCTTTTATCTCAGAGGCGAATTTCTTTAAAAGAAAATTGTATTGATCAGAAAGAACCCGCTCGCAAGTCGGGCAAGAGGCATCTGGGCCAAGTTTCTCAATATCTTTTTTCTTGACCTCAATCCCAAGGATATCTTCTTTTATCCTATCAATTAATGTTTTTTTCTTTTCGATTGTTTTAACAAAGTCTTCTACTTTTAAATTAGTTTCATCAAGTTTTTTTTCTGTGACATTAATATCTTTTTCAATGTTTTTAAAAGCCTCTAGTTTTTTGTTTTCCTTATTAAGTGTTTGACTTCGATTTTCAATCTTTTTCTTTAATTCTTTTATCTGATCTTCAAGTTTCTTTTTTTGTTCAAATAGTTCTTTTTTCTCAGAGAGTATTTCTTTCTTCTCATTTAGTTTCTCATAATTCTTTTTCTTTTCCAGATATGATTTTTCGAGTGTTTTCAATTCTTTTTTTACAACATCAATTTTTTTCTTAGAGTTTTTAATTTCTTCATCAATTTCTTTTTTCTTTCCTTCTAAATTTTTAATTTCTTGTTTGTAAGTTATATCTTTTTCTTTCTCATTTTCATCAACTAGAGTGCGACCAATCTGATTGATTAAAGCATCCTTGTTTCTTTTATCAGATCTGACTTCTTTTATGACTTCATCAAGAGAATCGATACCAAGCATGCGGAGAATTAAGGGTCTACGTTCACTGGCATTCATTGTTGATAAGGCATTAAGCTCTTTTTGTTTTGCAAAAATTGAGGTGTAAAATGATTTAAAATCCATGCCAAGTTTTTTCTGTACATATCTAGTGACTGCATCTGCACCTGTCGCAGCTACTTTTCCATTTACAGTTGCAGTAGCTTGGGCAGTTAGGCTTTTTCCAAGCATCTCTCTAACCACCCTGTAACTATTTTCTTCAAAAATAAATTCCAACTCCGCCCTGCATGGATCCAGAGTTCCCGCTCTTTGCCTTTTTATCTGATCAGCAGAAGTTCTTGCTGCCACTGAACCATAAAGAACCCAAGCTATTGCCTCAAAAATAGTTGATTTTCCAACTCCGTTTAATCCAACTATTCCTACTACTCCATCAGGGAACTCTATAGTTATGTTCTTGAATTTTCTAAAGTTTCTGAGAGTAAGTGTTTTCAATATCATTTGCCTTCGTCTCTTGCCTCAATTTTTTCAATATATCCAATTCCCAATTCCAAGATAGTGTCCTTTTCTTGGACGTCATAATTTTCTAAAAACACCTTAAATTCATTTACAAGTGCATTGATTTTTGATGATGATGTGGCCTTAACAGCATCTTCTTTAATGACATTGGCTTTTATTTCATAATGAACTGCATTTCCACCTAATTTTTTAATTTCATTGAAATCTAATCCGCGATAAGCTGAAGAAGGGATATTGTCAAGTGTTATTCTAAATGTCTTATTCTTTGGATCTATCTCACTTATTGTTTGTTTTATCTTTTTCATTATTTCGTCAAGTTTTAAATTTGAGCATTTAATTGGTTTGGCATCAATCATTGGACGTGTCTTTATTTCAACAAAATTATGGTTCAATTTTCCTTTTGATACTTCAAGTTCGATAAACCCCTTTTTCTCATTTGCATCTGAGAAGCTGAGACGTTCTATTGACCCAGAATAAAAAACATTTTCAGCAATTTTAGTGTATTTATGATAATGTCCGAGTGCCACATAATTAAAGTCTTTCTTAAGGGCATTTTTTGAGATGATTAGTTCATTGAATTCATTCATACTAAATTCTTTTATCCCAGTTATCGCTCCATGAGTTACAAAAATATTGTAGTCAAAATCTTTGTTCGGTTTCAGTTTTTTTAGTTCTTCATCAAACTCTTTTTTTGAGTTGCATTGAGGAATTGCATGTATGAGAATTTTATCTTTTTTAAATCCGAGTGTTTCATATTTTGCATTATAAACTGGATAAACATTTTCAATGTGATCAAATATCTGGAAGATGTGCCCTGTTTCCCTGAGCTTTGGATGCTCATGATTACCCGCAATTATTACAATTGGAATTTTTTCCTTTGACAATCTTATTAGTTGCTTTATTGAAAATGTAATGGCGCGATTGTTTGGTCTAACAGAATCAAATAGATCCCCAGCATGTATGATTAAATCAGGTTTTGTTTTAATTGCATAGTTAACAAACTGCTCAAAAGCATTATAGATATCCATCTCACGCTGATTTATACCGTCCTCTGTTGCCTTACGGTAGGCAGAATAGCCAAGATGCGTATCAGAAACATGTAAAATCTTCATACTATCTTTTACGGTTAAGCTTTAAAGAAACAACATCACAAACAAGGGTTACTGTATCAAGTGTAGGGGCAATTGGTGGAGCATAGGCTGTCTCAAGTTTTCTGAAGGTCTCAACATCCATTCCACCTAAAATTGCACAGGCAAACGTATTGATTCTTTGAGCGGCTTTATCACCAACTGCCTGAGCATTCAGAATCTTGCCTGTTTTTTCATCAATTGAGATTTTTATTATTATTGATTTACCACCGGGATAATACTCTGGAAGAGAATGGCCAGTGTATTTCCCAGAAACTACTGATTGATTTTTTAAAGAATTTTTTGTGGGTCCTACGCCTGCGATTTCTAGGTCAAAAAATTCAGAAGTAAACGTTTGGAGAAAGCCGTCAGGCAATTCATAGTTTCCAGCAGCAGCATTAACACCTGCTGCAATTCCTTGTCTTACGGCAATGCTTCCCAGGCCAACAGGAACTGGTTGTTTTGTAACGAAATCAACATATTCTGTACAATCGCCTACTGCATAGATGTTTTTGATGCTTGTCTCAGATTTTTTGTTAACAACTATACCGCCAGTTGTTCCTATTTTACATCCTGCACGCTCAGCAAGTTCTATCTCTGGTTTAACGCCTGCTGCAATAATCAAAAGATCTGTATCAATTTTCTTTTCCTCGCCAGAAGATTTCTCTTTAATTAACACTTTGTTAATTTTTCCGTTTTCGCTCTCAATTTTTGTTGCCAAATGGTTTGTGAAAACTGAAATGTTTTCAGGGATTTTATCTAAAACAAGTTTTGACATATCTTCATCAAAAACCGTTGGAAGGATACTTGGTAGAGCTTCGATAATGTTTATCTTCATCCCTCTTTTGTACAGATTATCGGCCATTTCAAGACCGATAAAACCTGCACCAACAACTGTTGCATTTTTATCTTTTTTAATCCATGAAGAAATCGATTTAATGTCATCAATAGTTCTAACTGAAAAAACGCCATCTGTACCTATATTTTCTATAGGGGGAATTGAAGGTCTTGCACCAGTACAAATAATTAAAGAATCGTATTTTTTCTCAATCATATCATTTCCTTTTTTGGCATAAACAATCTGTTTATCGGCATCAATTTTTTCAACAACTGTCTCAAGGAAAATATCTATGTTATTTTTCCTAAACCATTCCTCAGAAAATTCAATAAGGTCATTAGCATCGTGGATAATATCAGATAACACATAGGGCAAGGCACATTTGGAATATTGGGCATATTTGCCCTGTTCAAAAATAGTAATAGATGCTTTTCTATCTGTTTTCCGTGCGTATTGTGCAGCAGTCCCACCACTTGCTCCACATCCAATGACTATTATGTCTCTCTCTGCATTCAAGTAAAAACCCCAATCTCCAATATTAAGATTGTTTTTAAATGCTTTTCATAAAAATTAATTATGTTTTCGTTTACGAGCAAGTATTATAACGAGCAATACGAGCAATATTAAAATTAAAAGGATAATTAACACGTAAAACATGAAATTGACTGATGTTCTGGTTTCTTTCCCACCCACATATTCTGAAACTACTGGTACATTGCCATTTATAATTTCATTTGTTTCAACATATGATTTCTCTAATTTGTAAAATCCTTCATCATATTTGCCTTGATTTATTAGTTGCTCAGCTTCATTATACATCTCTTCAGGGTTTTCTACTTCTTTTCCAATGCTTTTAGCAGAACTGATTTTTGATTTGCAGATGTCTAGGGCAATATCTGTTATTTTTTCTTTAAAAAAGTTTGAATTTGAAATACGATCAAGATTTGAAACAGCATATCTCATATTTGTTAAAGTGGTTTGATAATCTTTTTCCCAAAGATTGTCAATTATTCTTATTATAGATTCTTTTTCGGAATACGTGCTTGCCTCGGCCCACATTTCTTGAGTTAGAAATGCCTGTTTTTGCATACCAGCATCAATAATTGTTAAAAACTCAGATACATTATTTTTCATAAGTAGTAAGTCTTTTGCCATTTCTTCTGCTGATTCCATCTCATTTAGAAAAACTGTCTCAGTTTTACTGAAGATATACGACAAATCATCATGCCCATAAATATTAAGCAAGTCAAGGGATAATTGCGCTGCTTCTCCTGTTTCATATGGGTCATAGATGTCAGTATCACATATGTGGAAAGGAACATATATCGATGAGCAGGCATGGTTTGGCGAAAACCATCCCATGCTCAGCGTATTATAGAGTTGTTTAGGAATCTTATATATTGCTACTCCCTCATATTCAAAATAATCTTCACACATTGGTCTCAAATCATCCATATCGCTTTCATGCAACCTAGATAAATGCATCATATCACCAACAGAAATACTGCCATTCATCGGTGCAATTTTCTCTAGCAATTTTTCTTCCCATGCCTTATAGAGATTTGAAACTGTAATGTATGCTTTTCTACCGTTGATACTTAACAGAGTTACCCTAAAATCGCCAACAGTTTTGCTATAACCAAGCGGAATCTCTGTTACAATACCTATGCTTTGTGTTAACACCTTATGTAGCAAATGTACTGGTTTTACAGAAATACTGCCATCATCTATTGAAACAATTTTTATTCCGTATAAGCCTCCCAATCTAACTACACTATTTTTTCTAACAGTTTTTTCAACAACCGTATCAAAATTTCTAGATATTGTTAATCTTTCTAATTTCTGTGTTTTCCACAAGTCTTTTGGATAGTTTGACATTACTGCTACATCGTTTTTAATCTCTTTTACATCGTACCTGTAAGCATCTGCTTCAATGACATATCCTGTGTTTGGTCCAACAACAAAAAGATTTTCAGAAACTCCCGGTGCATGCATTTCATCAACAACAGCTTCTGTCAATAAATTTACTGCTTCTTCTTCGGTCTCTGCTTTTTGACAGGCATATCGAATCCAATCAAAATCATCCCAAGCATTTCTCCTATAATTAACCCAACCAGAGCCAGAATCTGCGTCACCATAAGCAA
>CAYMMP010000061.1:0-5877 GCA_964391625.1 uncultured Thermoplasmatales archaeon
TGCCATAGAGATTTTTAAATAATGGTAACAGATTACATGTGAACAAGCCACTGCGAGGGACTAAAATATGAAACATGGAAAAAAGGAAAGATGTGTGCTTACAGGCGTAATTGAAACAGAACTAGACGTTCTTGAAAGACATATTGATGTGCTTAAGGTAGTACAAGAGAATCAACCTATGGGCATCATAAAACTATCAGAGCTTACAAACTATCCACAACATATGATTAGGTATTCATTGAGGATTTTAGAGCAGGAGGGTCTTATAGAGCCTTCTCCACAGGGTGCTGTAACAACAGAAGATACTAGAGATATAATGGTGTCACTTAAAAAAACACTTGACAATATCAGTAATAAGACAGAGGAAATTAGGAAAAAACTCAAGTAAAAATAGTCTTATGGTTTATTTTTTGCCGAGGTAACTCAGCTGGGAGAGTGCACGGCTGAAGACCGTGATGTCGTGGGTTCAAGTCCCACTCTCGGCACTAAGATGCAGGGTGAAAGAGATGACTGAAGCTTGTCTCTAAAGTGTAAAAATATTGTAAGTGGGGACGATATACTTTAGAAATCTTTCTTTACAGATCTCAGGAAATATAAAATATATTCTTTCAAATTACACCCTAAAGTATTTTTATTTCTACAGCTAATGATAAAGACACCTGCACAACTAACTACATAAAAATTATTTATATTATTAAATGTTTAATAAATAAAGAGAGAGTTGAGTGGATGAATTTCTTCAGTACTTTAAGAAAATCCAATATAAGATTTAATCCAAAACCATGGTTCAATTCTACAGAAGTAGTTAGTAAAAAAATTGAGGATTCTAAAGACAATTTGGTACATCTTCATACAACGATTTCACAAAAGGTGGATGAATTAATAAATCAATTGGAGAACGAAGGAAAACGCTTTGAGACATGGGAACAAATGAAGCTCTCTACCGAAAATCAAGATTCTGATGAAAAGAGCATATTGAAAAAACATTCAGATAATATCACCGATAGATAATAAAAAGAGATATATAGAAAACTCTGATAATTGATAAATATCTATAAAATCTTATATACTCATATCTGTTTCATAAATTGTTGGGATGCCCCCGTAGGCAATTGGACTGGGTTAAATTAAAAAAGAATCGTAAATTAGGAAGGGATGCAATTGTATCTAAAAGAAGTACAAATGGAGAATTTTAAATCATTTGGGAAAAAACTTACTGTACCGTTTTTTCCAGGTTTTACTGCAATTACTGGCCCAAATGGATCTGGGAAGAGCAATATTGCCGATGCAATACTTTTTGTTCTTGGACCAAAAAGTTCAAAGGTTATGCGTGCCGGGAGATTAACCGATTTAATTTTTAATGGAGGGAAGAAACGCAAAAACCCTGCCAAATATTGTAAAGTGTCTCTTGTTTTTGATAATAAATCTCGAAAAATGCCTGTCGATGCTGATGAAGTAGTGCTTACCAGAATGATTAAGCGAGCTCCTTTAAAAAATGACCCTAATAATTACTATAGCAAATTCTATATAAACGGCAAATCTGCGACGTATTCTGATTTTGAAAATATCCTATTACATGGGAGAATGTCTGGGGATGGTTATAATATCGTTAAACAAGGTGATGTCACTTACCTAACAGAGATGGGGTCTGTTGACCGAAGGAGAATCATAGACGACATAGCAGGGATCAGCAACTTTGACGAGGATATCAAAAGAGCAGAAAAAGAAAAAACAGAGGTAGATGGAAATCTTGAAAGAATAAAAATTATTTTAAATGAAATCTCTGGACAGATACGCCAATTAAAGAACGATAGAGATTCTGCTTTTAGATATAAAGAACTTAAAGATCAGCTTTATGAAACTAAAGCTAAAATTGCTTTAAAGAAAAAGCAAGATGTTGAAGCACAGATATCTGAGATCCAAAAACAAATTGACTCTTACGAAAATGAGCAAACAGAGCTTAATGAAAAAAGCAATCAATTGAAACAAAAATATAATGATGCGCAAAAAGAGCTCGAAGAGATAGAAAACAAAATAGGCGAAGTCGGTGGAGATGAAGTAAAAGAGATAAAAGAAAAAATAGATGGTATTCGCAGCGAGGAAATCAAAATCGAGGAGCGTATTAATTATTTAAATGACGAAATTCTTGAGCTCCAAAAAGAAGAAAAAGATCTTACTGCAAATCTTGAAAATATAGATGGCGAGTTAGAAGAATATAATTCAAAGAAGCAAGAACTTAGAAAAGAAAAAGATGAAAAACAATTAGAATTAGATGAAAAAGAGACAGAGCTCACGAAGATAAAAGAAGATATCGCACAATCTGATGATAAATCAATGGATCTTGCTCATGACCTCGCTAAGATGCGTGAAGAGTACGACGAAAAAAACAGTGAGATTCATGAACTCAAACTAAAACGTAATCGTTTTACAGATAAAATAGAAGCTTTAGAACTTCAGATAGCAGAGATACAAGAGACAAAATCAACATATGAATTTGAGTTAAAAGACATAAATTGGCAGACCGAAGAACTAGAAAAAGAACATAAAACTAAAAGCAAAAAAACTAAAGATTTGGAAAAAAATCTTTTTGAAAAGAAGAAAAAAGAATCTGAATTAACCGAGCAACTTAATGATCTTGAAAATGCTATCAGGCGCCTGCAACGAGAAAAATCCCAATTGCAAGCTGAATTTGATGCAGTACAATCTGTACAAGGCCGTTATAATCCTGCAGTTAATGCAATTTTAAAAGCAAGAAAGGAAGGTATTTTAAGTGGAATTCATGGAACAATTGCAGATTTGGCAAAGGTTGATAAAAAATATGAGACTGCTGTTGAAATAGCAGCTGGTGCTCGTATGCAATCTATTGTTGTAGATAATGACGAGGTTGCATCTAAAGCCATTAAGTATCTCCAAAAAGAAAAACTTGGACGAGCGACATTCTTACCATTAACAAAAATAATCTCAGGAAAACCTCGTGGCAAAGCTCTAATGGTAAAAGATGATCCAAAGACCCATGGTTTTGCAATAGATCTTGTTGAATTTAAAGAGGAATACAGAGGTGCTTTTTGGTATGTATTTGGAGATACTATTGTTGTCGAAGGTTTAGACGATGCGCGTAGGTTGATGGGCGGAGTGCGTCTTGTAGATCTCAAAGGCAGTCTTATAGAAGCCAGTGGCGCTATGATAGGTGGAAGTACTCCGAAAACTCGCTTATCATTTAGCAACGTTGACAGGAGTAAATTGGATGAAATTACCAAAGAATTAAACGATGCAATTGCCTGGCAAGAAAAAGTATCTCAAAAACTTTCAGAATTGAGAAAAGAGATTATTGAAATTGAAAATAATTTGGGTGAATTTAGAACAAAAGGAGATGCAGAAACCCAGGTTAAAGATTTAGATTTGCGTAAAAAAGAATTTAGTGGCAAACTCGATGTATTGAACAAAGATCTTGAAGGAAAAATTAAGGAAAAAGAAGACCTTGAAAAAAAGAAAAAAGAAGTTGTTGAAAAAATTGAGGAATACAAGAAACGTTTAGAAGAGCTTGACAATATTAAAGAAGAAAAAGGAAAACTCCTTTTAAAAGGCACTAAAAAAGAACTCGCACAAAAAGCAAGATCCTTTGAAGAGGACGTCTCAAAACTTCAAGAGAGTGTTTTAAGTCTTAATTCAGAGATAGATGCGCTTGATAAAAAGATTGAGCTTATAGATCAAAGAAAAACAGAGATTAAAAGTAGCATTGAGAACAAAACACAACAGATAGAAGAGCATAAGAAAAACATAACAGAACTTAAAAAATCAAAATCTAAATTCCGTGATGAACTCAAAGCATTGATGAATGTAGAAGAAAAAATGACAGGCAAGATGAAAGATTTAACTACCAAACGAGATCAAATTTACAAAAAAACAGTTTCTATTGAAAATGAGCTTGATAAAATCAATACTCGAATTGAATCTTATTATGACCTTGTATCTCGTGCAAAATATCGTCTACCAACTCTAGAAGGTTCAATAAAAGAATTTGATGAAGAGCTTAAGCTTTATAATATCAAGATAGATGAAGGAGAAAAGCTTCCAAATGTTGAATCTTTAAAGGAATCTATGAAGGTTATTGAGGAATCAATGCAAGAGCTTGAGCCTGTTAATATGCGTGCTTTGGAAGAATATGAGCACCAGTTTGAGCGTAAGAACAAACTTGATGAGGATGTTAAACACCTTAAAGATCAAAAAAAGAATCTTGAGAAACTTGTAAAAGAAATTACTGAAAAGAAAACAGAACGTTTCTATGAAGTATTTGATGAAATCAATAAAAATTTTAAGAATATATATGCAGATCTATCTGAAGGTGGTGAGGCAGAGCTACAAGTAGAAAATCCAGACAATATCTTTGAGGGGGGCCTTACAATAAAGGCACGACCTCGAGGTAAAAAAATTTTGAGGTTATCTGCCCTTTCTGGAGGGGAAAAGAGCATTGCATCTCTTGCCTTTATTTTTTCCATACAACGCTATGATCCAAGTCCATTTTACGTATTGGATGAAGTAGACATGTTCCTTGATGGAATAAATGCCGAAACTGTTAGCCGCATGATTAAACAGAATGCCGAGGACTCTCAATTCATTATGGTATCCCTTAGAAAAGTTGCTCTGAAAGAGGCAGATCATGTCTATGGTGTTACAATGCGAGATACCGGCATCTCTGAAATGATCGGGAATATCGATCCATCTACAGTTAGTCCGAAAGGGGAATTCAAACTAGAAGGAGGTAAGATGATTGGAGCAGCCTAATGTCGACAATGATGTAATCAACCACCTGATATTCCATAAAAGCCTGATAGATGAAAAAGATGATGCCGCAAGAATAAATTATTATGTCAATATGCTTCAAATGACAAATAAAGGTGAGTACATCTCAATTAACAATCCTTTTGATAGAAGCATTGCAATTGCTTTTGAGCTTGTAATACAACAACACCTAAATCCATGGGATCTAGATTTAGTAAAATTTTCTACCATGTATCTCAAAAGAGCCAAAGAAGAAAAAATAGATTTAATCACTGCAGGCAGAATAATTTACATGGCATGGAAGGTTCTAAAGCTTCAGAGTGACAATCTTGTTGTAACGATGGAGTCGCAAGAAGAAAAGTATGAGCCGTTCGATTGGGCAGATATTCCTAGAGAAATGTGGTTTACAAAAGATGATGCTTATTCTTACACAAACCTTGTTATGAAAACGCCAGAGCCTGCTTTGGAAACACCAATCCGACGAGATGCCAAAAGAAAAGTAACTCTTATAGAACTTCTTGATGCGTTTGATAAAGCAAGAAAAGAATCAGAGGAATATCAACTAATTGAGCAAAGTCGTAGAGAGGAAAGAGAAAGGTTGTCAATGCTTGCACGAAAAAGAATGAAAGGAACGGCACATGAAGATCATTTAGAAGAGGATATAGTATATGTTTGGAACAAAATCAAGAAATTTCCAAAGAGCACTATGACTCTTAAAGAATTATGTAATAAAAAAGGAAAGGAGGAGATGATCAGAGTGATGATGAGTGTACTTTTCCTTGCTTATGATAATAAGATTTTGGTTTATCAAAAACACTTTCCATATGGAAAGATTTTTATTAAAAACGTAGGATATAGTTGAGTGTAAAGGGTGTTACTGATGGGAATAAAAGAAAAACGCTTGGTAGAATCCGTGCTTTTTTCTGCAAGTCAGCCAGTTAGCATTAACGAAATAAAAGAAGCTACAGGCATGACTCCGAACAAAATCAAAAAAACTATTGAAGAGTTAATTGAAGATTACAATGTCACTAGGAAAAACGAGACAAGTATGGAAGTTGTAAAAGCTGGTGATAAGTACACAATGCAGGTTAAAAAACA
>CAYMMP010000062.1:0-5743 GCA_964391625.1 uncultured Thermoplasmatales archaeon
CTTCGATCGGCCCCATAGGCTTTTATAATCATATCAAAGCAAAATTAAAAAGAGAGATAGAGAACCAATTACCCGACTTTTTACGTGAGATAGCAAGCTCTACTTCATCAGGAATGACTATTTTTGATGCAATTAAAGCTGCGGCAGGTGGAGATCATGGAAAATTAACCCCGGAATTGCAAATGATGGCATCCCAAATATCTTGGGGAATTCCAGTTAACGAAGCGCTAAATAATTTTGCTAAGAGAATTAACACGCCTGCAATAAAACGTATGGTTGTAACAATAAACAAATCTCTTGAAATAGGGGGAAATACTTCATCGATTTTTGAAGCTGCTGCTAAAGAGATAGATCAAGTTAAACTTGTAGAAAAACAAAGAAATGTGGAAATGTCCATGTATGCTATTGTTATTTTCATAAGTTTTTTTGTATTCCTGGCAGTAATAATAATAATCAACAGTACAATTATTGCAGAATTCATAAAAATCCAGGGAAAATTGTCTGAAGAGGTTGCAACGTTAAATACAGGTAGCTCAGCAATACAGATAGGTAAAGTAGATCCGTTTATGCTAAAAAATATGTTTTTTGCTTTTATATTAGTTCAAAGCATAGGTGGTGGACTTCTTGGTGGATTTATGATGGACGGTAAACTTTCATCAGGTGTAAGATTTGGCTTTGTGCTAGTTTTGGTGTCATTTTTTGTTTTTAAATTTATGTTTTAAGGATATTTTTACGATATGTGAAAATACCGCTAAAATTATAAATATAATAAAAAGGAAAAATATACATGTGGATGAGGTAGGATGAGGAAAAACTCTTCATTTAGAGACATATTTGCAGTTACAGAAGTAGTTGGAGGTGTACTTCTAGTTCTAATTGCAATTATAGCCTTTGCAGCCTTATCTACATATTTATATCCTCCGCCACCAGATACTAAACCACTAGTAAAAATTGAAGGCATGGTAAATTCTGAAGGACAAGCTGTTCTTAAACA
This sequence comes from uncultured Thermoplasmatales archaeon, assembly GCA_964391625.1. Classification (GTDB taxonomy): domain Archaea; phylum Thermoplasmatota; class E2; order DHVEG-1; family DHVEG-1; genus CAYMMP01. The sequence goes on from CAYMMP010000062.1 coordinate 995, forward strand.
CATGGGTGGAGAATCAATATCTTCATACAAAATAATAGTAAAATATCCAAATGGTACATTGATTGGCTCTAAAGAAATAAAAGATGATGATTGGAGTATAGATGAGAAACGTTATCCTTGCGAAGGGGTTACAAATATTATTCTCTCTAACGAGTCTAAAAAGCTATGGATTAGCGTATATACTAATGACAATAATGGAGGCGAGGAACTTATTTTTGATGGAATTATCAAAGGAAAAACTACTCAATATATACCCCCTTCACCTGATGAAGACGCAATGTTAATATCAAGTCTTCGTTCAAATACCAAAGATGAAGATTTAATATGTTTTAATTATCTTATTGATCCGCAAATTAATGCATCGTCCTATATTTACAACTGGCTAGTAGACGGCAATCCTATTGCAGATCTTCTTATGCCATTTGATATAAATGACACAGATAATGTAAAAGATTATTCTGGAAATGACAATAATGGATCTGCTCTTGGACCGTCATGGACTAGTGATGGTGTAATAGGTGGGGCATATAGCTTTGATGGTATTGACGACTATATCTCCATACCATATTGTTTTGATGGAGACTATGTCGGTCTTATCACTATAGAGACATGGATAAAAACTAACTCAAATTCAGGCGTTATTGCTTCTTTTGATGCGGAGCACTATTGGGAATTAGGAATCAAAAATGGTAAGGTACACTGGTCGTCAACTGCAAATGGAGAAAATGCAGAGATATCTAGTAGCTCAAATGTAAATGACGGTATTTGGCATTATATAGCGGTAACTTATGATTATTCAAATGGTTATATCTCAATTTACATTGATGGGGCTTTAGATATTAGTCAATCTTTGCATAACCCAGGCAATATAATTGGAGATGCTAGCAGACCCAATGGTTACATAGGGCATGGCTCTCAATCTTCAGATACTGAGACAATTTTTTCAACAAGTTTTGAAAGTCAAACTGAGGAAGATAAATGGTCTGAAAACTATGATCGCACTACTGCTTATTGGTGGGAAAACTATATTTTTGAACGTCTTGCATCAGACTCAATTTCCCCTAGGACTGGTTCTTATTCAATAGGTGGATCTGGCAACTTTGATCCCAGATATGCTGCATTTGACAGAGAGAGTATAGATATTTCATCATATTCAGATGTAAAGGTTTCAGTTTGGTATAGTTATAAAAGTACAGAATATGCTGACGAAATAGGTTTTTATTATTGGGATGGAGATAGCTGGGAACCAATTTTTGAAGAATTGAGTCCGCAAATCGGTAATGGCCATCAACTATCATGGACATATGCTGAAGCAGATATACCAGAAAACATTAATGATCTTATACTCCAGTTTTGGTGGTCTACCTCCTCATATCGCGAATATACAGCAATAGATGACCTTCAGATCACTGGTGTCTTGGAATCTGGTTTAGGCAATTTTAGTGGCCTAATGGATGAATTTAAAATCTATAACCGTGCTCTAACTGATGAGCAAATTTATCAAAATTATTTATGTTCAAAAGATGGTTTTTATAACAACAGTGTTATCGTTTCTGATGAAACTCAAGTAGGTCAAACTTGGAGATGCGATGTCACTCCAAATGATGGAAATCAAGATGATACCACTGTTGAATCTAACACCTTACAAATTGTTGATTATGGAGGTGGGTAAAAATATGAAAAATAATTTGGTAATTTTTGTTGTGATGCTGTTGACTTTTTCAAATTTATTTTTTATAATTCCGTCTGAAAATGTAGCTGCAGACACTTACAATGGTGAAGATCTTGCTTTAGCTTTGCTGTCGAATTCTTCTTGGCTTGTAGACTCTTCATATAGTGATACCGATCAATATGGCAATAGACAGTCGGCCGTACTCACACAACTTGGTACAATGCTCCCAACCGACGGTTCCACATTTGCTTTTTTAAGTACTGGAATAGCTGGTGCAGATATTATTACTACAAATGGAAATGAACCAGGAGATGAAAGGGGAGAATGGTTTGTCGGTGGCAGTCATGGTTACCCTCGTGATAGAGCTACTTTAACACTAACTCTTCAAGTTCCACCATATATGCATTATCTCTATTATGATGTGCAATTTCTTAGTGCGGAATATCCAGAATATGTTGGAACTCAGTATAATGATAAATTCACTGTAACTGTAGATTCACCATCACAGGGAACATCTAGTTACTATTTTGATGTGAATAGTGGATATTTCTTACTAGATTCTAATGGTATCCCGGGGACTGGTTTCGATATATTTGCTAGGAGTGGATATCCTGGTGGTGTAGACTGGGTAGATACAACAATCCGGGATCCTGGTGCAGATGCTGGTGCATCAGGTCTTATTCAAATCGGTGGTTTAAATCATCCTGTATCCCCAAATGAGCAAATAACAGTAACATTTGACATAAGAGATGCAGGAGATAATTTGTTTGATAGCGGGGCATATATTGATAATCTGAAATTTACAGGGTTTGCCAAAACAGAGATAGTAGCAAGAAAAACAATTGAAAACCTTGATGGAGAGATAATAGATACTGCCGAAGCTGGAGATACTATTAGATATAGAGTCATACTGAGCAATACAGGATCGGCAGATCAACATGATAATCCTGGAAATGAATTTGAAGATATAATACCAGAAAACTTAACATATGTTGCAGGCTCAGCCACAACAACTTCTGGATCCATAGACTACAATGATGGCGAACATAAGATTTATTGGAATGGCGCAGTAGATGGAGAAAGTAGCGTAATTCTTACATTTGATGCAGAAATTGAAAATGGGCTTAGTAACGGAACTATAATCTCAAATCAAGGAGAAGTTTATTGGGACAGTAATGAGGATGGAACAAATGATGCAACAGAGCTTACAGATAACCCATATACCGATGACGGAATTGATCAAGATGGAGATAGCGAAACTGATGACGATGATCCGGCAAATCTGACAATATACACATTTGAATGTCCTTCATCAGTTACTGAAGGATTCTCAGATGATATAACTGGCAGTTATGCCAACCAATCTTATCTTGACAGGCAGTGGTTTGAAACTAGTTTAAATAATGTTGTAGGTAGTGATTTTGAAGTTGCGGGAGGGTACTATTATGAGACTACAAAATCCTTCAAGACGAAAATGAGGCAATCTGCAGGAACAATGTACTGGAATTATACGTTATCAGAGCTAAATGGCGATTTATCTTGGTGGGAAGTACAATTTGCTTGCGGGGATGCTTGTGAAGCGGCAGACCTATATCTTGATTTTAAAAATAGTAATGACCAAAATATTGCTAGATTAAAATTTGAATACGTACAAGCTGGCGATACTCCGCCTTGCGATTGGGTTTTACAGTTATCTTACTATGACTTATCAAATGGCTGGATACCATTGTTGTCAGATTTTCCAAATGGATATCTCAGAAACAGCTGGTACAAGATAAAAATTGAGAAAAATGGTGATAACAACATTAACTATATCTTAAATAGAACAGGTGTAGGTATGGTTGACATGGATACTGCTGGGAGACTAACTGTACCGTTTGAAGATCTCGATAGAGTTGAATTTTACAGCACCAAAAATCCTGTAATATGTCCAATGCTCTTCTGGGACGAACATACTGTTGGTTTGACTTAAAATCTTTAAATTTCTATTTCCCGTTCTTCACTAAAACCTATAATATTGTACTCTTTTTCAATTTCTTCTTCAATCATACTATATTCCGTTTCTAAGACACCGTATAACCCAACAGTAATATTGAATAGTTCTTGAACTTCAGTTATATTAGTCATGAACGCAACTGTATTATTTTTAATCGTAACGTTTTCAGCAAGATATCTTAGATACATACTGGCATTTGCTCTTAGGTTTGCTAATTCTGCACCTTTATCTGTAAGGTTAACATAAAGCCCAATCAAATCTTTGAATTCCTCAGTTGACTCGGTAAGAGTAAATTGAAATTTTGTCTTGGCAACTACATAATTAACATTTGATAGATTGTAGTTATATATTGCATCGTCGCAAGAATCATAAATCAAAGTTTTATACTTCTCCAATTCTGAGATATTTGTTTCAGAAAGCGCGGTTGTATACCATATGGAGGCGAGATCAAAATAGTAATTACCAGTCACCCTGTAATTGCTAGATCTTATTAAATCTCCTATCGAAGACAGTATGTTTGATAAAAGATTAAGATTCTTTGTTTGTAGGTCCTTGATTTCAATTTTGTGCTCTTCTGCCTGTTTCTCAAGCTCTGCATTCTTCATTATATCTGCTACAAAATAAGTAATTATGATAACTCCCACCATAATAGACAACAGCATAATAAACATATTTCTATCAAATAGTCTTTCCATAATTATCACCAAATTAAGCTAGATGAATATCTCTCATCTCACCCTATCCACAATAACAATATTAGCTTTAGTACTTATATATATTCTTCGTGCAATTTTTACAAAATGGTATTTTTTAGAACGATAAACCAATATTTAATAAGAGAAAGATTAAAAAAAGGGTTCTATTTACCCATTTAAGAAACATATATGCCCTGGTGGTGTAGTGGTCTATCATCCGAGCCTGTCGAGCTCGGGACTCGGATTCAAATTCCGGCCGGGGCGTTTTATTTTAATACTTTTGTAATTTTTACACGTCAAATATTTATATTAATAGGTATAAACATTTATCTTAATAGTGGATGGTGAGAATGCGAGAGAGACTTACTAGGTATTTGCTATTTATA
>CAYMMP010000063.1:0-5434 GCA_964391625.1 uncultured Thermoplasmatales archaeon
AAAGATAGTGTGCAAAATCGAGGTGAATCTACTGTCAGATGCCCCAAATGTGGTGAGATTTTAATTGAAAAAGGCGGTAAAAAAAACCGTTGGTATTGATTATTAAGCATACTGCTACAGAAAAATTATACGGCTGATCTGGAAAAGAGGGTTGTGTTAAATATAAAATATCAACTGGGAATTACAAATTCCGATAAAACCTGTTTTAATTATTGTATTATTTGCCTCCAGATCAAATAATACATGTATTGATAGCATAAGTAAGTTGTGTAAAGCATTTCTTTTATAATTGATAGGAACCTATTTAAAGAACAAATGATTGGCATTATAAAAAAGTAAAGATAAAAACTTCACATTTTCGTTTATTCGATTTTTTTGAATTTTTATTTTTTCTTTTTAAAAAACCCAGCACATAATAGCTGAGGAGGTGAAAAAATATGAAAGGAAAAGTAAAATGGTATAACCCAAGGAAAGGATTTGGATTTATCGTGGGTGAAGATGGAAAAGATATTTTTGTACATCAAACTGACATACCAACAGATGCAAACCTTAATGAAGATGATCCAGTTGAATATGAAATTGAAGCATCAGAAAAAGGACCTAAAGCAAAAAACGTAAAAAAGTTGTAAATTTCTTAATTTATTCTCAATTTTACGTATCTATTTTCTTTACCTTATACAAAAAAATTACAAGTTATTAGGTTTGATTTAATTGAAAAACGAAAATAAGAAACAAAATGAAATTGAAGAAATAATGAAATGTCCAAAATGCGGCAATACGCATTTAACAAAAGATTATTCTAGAGCAGAATTAGTCTGCGAAAAATGTGGACTTGTAATCGATGCAGATCTTATTGATCGTGGCCCCGAATGGCGAGCTTTTGATGCTGAACAGCGTGAAAAAAAAACTCGAACTGGTTCTCCGATGACTTATACGCTTCATGACAAAGGCCTTTCTACTACGATTGGCTGGCAAAACAGAGATGCCTATGGACACTCCATTCCTCCAAGAAATAGAGCTCAGCTTTATAGATTAAGAAAATGGCATACTAGAACTAGGATTAGCGATGGTGCAGAAAGAAACCTAGCCATTGCTCTTTCGTCTCTTGACAGAATGTCATCAATGTTAACTCTTCCAAGAAATATTAGAGAAACTGCAGCTATGATATATAGAAAAGCAGCAAGACAGAAGTTAACCCGTGGCAGAACTATTGAAGGTATTACGGCTGCAGTACTATACGCCGCTTGTAGGCAATGTAACGTACCACGAACTCTTGAAGAAATCAGCAGGGTATCACAAATCAAAAAGAAAGAAGTTGGAAGAAATTATAGAAACATTTCACGCAAGTTAAATTTAAAGTTACTACCTACTGTGCCTCAGGATTATATTTCAAGGTTCTGCAGCCAGCTAAATCTTAGTAGTGATACGCAAATAAAAGCAGTAGAAATATTAAAAAAAGCTTTAAATAAAGAACTTACTAGTGGCAGGGGGCCTACAGGAATGGCTGCAGCAGCTATATACATCGCATCAGTTCTTTGCGGAGAACGTAGAACACAAAGAGAAATCGCAGATGTGGCGGGTGTCACAGAAGTTACCATTCGCAATAGATACAAAGAGCTTGCATATAAACTAGATATCGAGATTTTAACATAAAAAAGTCTTTAATAAAACCATGCAAAGTTATATAAGTAATGTAAGTAGTATAGTAAATAAGAAGGAAATAGAAACTTGAGTATCCATTTCCAAAGTTAAAATGGATTTGATTTTTTATTTTTTTTCAGAGAATAATATTAAAAATATACATACAGTGAGTTAGAAATGAAACAAAATAGAAGAAGACGTAATGATGAGAATAACAAACAAAAAAAAGTAATTAGATGCAAAGCTCAAAATAAACCAGTATTCGAACACGAGGTTTGCTCTCAATTTAGTACTAAAGTAAATTCCAATAATCAAAATAATTGTGGAAATTGTAAACATTCATTTTGATGTCTGTTTTTAGATAAATTAAAAAATGGTGAAATTAAATGAAAGGAATTGTTAACTGGTACAGCGATAAAAAGAAGCAAGGATTGATTGAAGGACATAACGGTGAAAACGTAATAGTCTATGAAAAAGATATTCCATTTTTAATGTTACTTCATGCAGGTGATCATGTAGAATACCTAGTGAAAAAAACGGAGAATGGAATTAAAGCAATAAAAATAAAAGAAATAGCAAAGTAATTTAAAAGGCGAAAAAAATGAATTTTGAAAAATTAAATGTTGATACAAAGTTAAAGAATAAAATAAATGAATTTGGATTTAAGGATTTGACTCCAATCCAAGAAAAATGTATACCTGAAATTTTAAAAGCAAAAGATATGGTTGGTCAAGCAGAAACGGGCTCTGGAAAAACGCTTGCTTTTTGTTTACCGATTTTAGAGATGGTTAAACCAAATAATGGCTTACAAGTGCTTGTTTTAACCCCGACTAGGGAGTTGTGTATTCAAGTGACCGGTGTTTTTAGAGATTTTGGAAAAAATCTTGGAATTAAAGCAATTGATATATACGGCGGAGTGAAAATAGAGCCGCAAATAAGGAATATTACTAACTCCAATATAGTCGTTGCAACACCTGGAAGATTGTTAGATCACATAAGTAGAAAAACTATCAATTTAAGAAATATTAGATTCTTAGTTCTTGATGAAACTGATAAGATGCTTGAGATGGGTTTTATTGAGGATGTTGAAAAGATTATATTTAATCTTCCTAGAGATAGGCAAACTCTAATGTTTAGCGCTACTATATCTGAAGAGGTCTATAGAATAGCAAGAAAACATCTAAAAAATCCATTGATGTTTAGAACAAAATCGTTTGTAGATACAGATAAGTTAAATCAGAAATATTATGACATATACAACCAGAACGATAAATTTTCTCTTCTTGTTCATTTACTTAAAAATTCAACACCTGGTCTTGCAATAGTATTTTGTGCAACAAGAAAAGAAACAGACCTTGTCGCAAGAAATCTTCGCCAACAGGGAATAAATGCTTCTGAGATACACGGTGGAATGAATCAAAACAAAAGATTAAAATCACTTGAAAGCTTGAAACAACAAAAAACAGATGTACTTGTCGCAACTGATGTGGCTGCAAGAGGTCTTGACATAAAAGATGTTTCACATGTGTACAATTATGACGTGCCTAAAACTCCTAAAGAATATATCCACAGAATAGGCCGTACAGCAAGAGCTGGTAAAAACGGAAATGCAGTAACATTGCTTACAAGTCGAGATCATGATAATTTTAGAAGGGTTCAGAGCGATGAAAAACTTAGAATAGAACAAGCAGATTTTCCACCATTTGAAAAAATATCTTTTTTTAGGGGACACAATAGAAGAAAAAAACAATATTTGAGATATTCATAATCAAATTTAGATTCAACAGATGAAAAACAGCGATAAAGTGCCCCAAACAACGACTGAATCCGATGCAGGCATAATAAATAATACGTATTTACATGATTATGATATATTGCAAAGTTTTTTACTTAAAATTGAAATTAAAAGGGTTTAGTTTTTTTTGCAAACAGCTTTTTTAAAGGAAATGGGCATTACTCTTTGCATAACTATGTTAAAGATATCTGTAATTATTATAGGGCTACTTGTCGTTGGAGTTGTATTTGCAGGTTGTTTTGAGGATGAAAAATCTGGTGACGAATCAAATTCAATTGTTCATGATCATTACAACAATCTTGAAGGATGGTGGATTCCCATAGGGGCTTCCCCCAATTATAACGATGAAGAGCACAGTTTTCAGTCAATTGTAGTTGGTGATCTTTTTGGTAACGACTCTCTTGTTGCAGTTACTCATTATCATCATGGCCAGTGTGGTGTTTTTTTAAACACAAATTACAGTGGAACATGGGAAAAGGAGTTTCTTCATCCCAAGTTTGTTCGTGGAACAGAAAAGAGTGGCGGTTGGCCTGTGAAAGGATTAGTTGGTGGCGATATAGATAATGATGGATACAAGGAAATTGTTACTGGTGCCGATGTTGTATCATTTCCTTTGGAGGGAGAAAAATATCGTCCTTTTCCGGGTGTGATCTTTATTGATTTGAATGAACCTGACAGTCTTATTAATCCTCAACCACTGGTTTGGGGCAACTGGGGTGAAGAAATTGCAAATAGGGATTTTTCAGCTTTAGGTCCATCTGTGATTTCTCCAGGTTTCAGAAGTAAAGATAACCTGCTTCCCGACATTATGGTGATGACTTCAACCGAGTTTAATGGCATGAGTGGCTGTTCGCGTCTTTTTCTATTGGAACAGCCTGCTGATGGTTTTAACAATTACAATTATACCTATGTAACTCCCACATCACAAGGAGATTACCCTTATGATGAAGAGGCGTTTTATGTTAAACATTTATATGTTAATAGGAGTGGAATTATCGGCGAGATGGTTTTCACACCTGATCAATGGCATCCTCAACTGCTTGTAGATTCTTCAACGGTGAATGGTTACGGCATCTTGGATTTCAATAATGATGGTTTGATGGACCTTGCAGTAACAGTAGAATACTGGCATGAGGGGACAGTAATCGGTTCAGATATCTTTCTCTATAAACGAGTCGAAAGTGCAGACCCAGCCATTAACTATTTTTTTGAGGAAGTAGATAAGATTCATTCTGAAGGAAAGACATATGCTCAGATTACATCTGCAAACCTTGACGGTAACATAAGGAATGGTAATGAAGCACTTGTTCTTAATTCAAAAGGAGTATCCGATGGTGGAAATACATCCATTGCAAACTATATCACGATAGAAAATAATCAAATGAATCTTCACACCTTAAATGTAGATGTAGATTCACCAGATTACCCCTATATCGGATGCTATGCAAACACGTTGGTCGTTGATGGAAACCAGGATGGCTATGATGATATCATCCTCTCTGGCGTTGACAAAGACTCACCCTTTGAAGAAGGATATTCATATAGCGATATTATTTATTTCCAGAACACAGGTTCAGAAATTGTTACTAACAGGTTTATCTATGATAAGGAACACTGTAAGGTTTTAATGAAGGGGCAATCGCCTTCTTGGTCGTTAACCATGCAGCAATGTGATCAAGATGATGAGTTAGAACTTGTTATCTGTGTCCAAAACAAACTCCCATATTGGGAAGAAACGGAAAATAGCGAAGCACATGTTTATTATTGCAATCTATTTGATATTATTAATCAATGATAAAAAGTATTAAATCTCAACAGATAAGAACATTTTAAAATAACTCCCAAACAACGACTGAATCGATGCCGGCACTGCTCTAGACTTGTTTTATAATTTTTGAAGTGCATCAACTACAATACAAGTCCCATAAACAACCTCAATATCGTTCTCTTCACAGAACTTTATTGCTTTTTCTGATTCAGATCCAGGTTGCATCCATA
>CAYMMP010000064.1:0-5303 GCA_964391625.1 uncultured Thermoplasmatales archaeon
GGTTGCTCAGCAGGTTTTTGCATTTCTGTAGATGGTTCCACTTTTTCATCTTCTTTTGTTTTTTCTGGCCTTTTAAATGGGACGGCATCAAATTCTCCACGAGGGCGGGCTGGATGCATTGCATCATTTAAAGGCGAATTGTCAATATATGAGATGTTTGATTCTTCTTCTTTTGCTATCATATATCCTGGAATTGTAACCTTTTTACCACTAACTGAGATGTGACCATGAGCAATTAGTTGTCTTGCTTGTTGCGGAGTGCTAGCAAGTCCTTTAAGGTAAGTTAAAGTCTGCAATCTTCTAGACAAAATAGCTTCAGTATCGAGAGTTAGAATATCATCAAGAGTAGAATTTGGTGGCAAAATATTCATCCTACTTAAATGCATGAGCAACTGATCACTTTCTTTTTTACTTTGAATATCGGTTTCAATTTTTGCTAAAAGACTTCTAGCCTGACCACGATATTTTCTTAGACGTGTTTCAGCTTTCCATATCTCTCTTTTGTTTTTAAGACCATATTTTTTAATAAGCTCATTTTCTTCTTTTATACGCTCCATTTCCCAAGGATGGCTTGGAGTTTCATATTTCTTCCTAGAAAACTTTGGTTTTCCCATAAAATCACATCTCGTTAAGTTTGTGTTCTCTTCTTAGATACCCCAAGTGCTAAACCTTTTCGATTATTGGCTCTCGTTCGTTGACCTCTAACAGGCAGTCCCCGCTCGTGTCTTATACCACGATATGATCGAATTTTTTTCATTATATTGACTTCGTCACGCAATTTCATATCAATTTCTGACCCAACTAAATGAATATTCTTACCAGTTTCAAGGTCTTTACGATGATTAAGCATCCACTCTGGTGCATTTTCACTTATGCTTTCAACGGCCTGTTGAAGAATCTCAATTTTTTCATCGTCCAAATCGCCTATTTTTTCAAATTGATCTATGCCTGTTTTGTCTGTTATTAAACTAGCCATGTGTAAACCTATACCTTTGATCGTTGTCAAGCCATATATTACGTTTTTTTCACCGTTTATATCTGTGTTTGCTATTCTAACAATGTATTTGAAATCCTCACCGTGGTCTGCTTTTTTTACTGACTTCTCTTTTTTGTCATCTGACTTTGCTTCTTTTTTGGGTTGTTTGGGTGAAACATCCTTTATCGCCTCTTCAATTGTTTTTTCCTCAGATGTTTCTTCTGATTTCTCTTCAACCTGCTCAGGTTCTTGTTTTATTTCTTTATTACTATCTGTTTTTATTTTATCTGTTTTTTCTTCTGGTTTTTTGTTTGTTTCAGGTTTTTCTTCCAAGTTTATGACCTCAAATTAATTTTAATATTATTCTTATAATTATAAGATAAAGTATTTGCCATAAATACAAGAAGTTATATAAATACGTTACCCGGAAGACAAAATGAAAACATTTGAATAATTTTTTATTTAACCGTAATTCATATATGCTCTTGATTATTTCCTGTGAGTGGTTTCATTATGTCAAAAAATAGTTGGACAAAGATAGATGAGATATTACTAGGTAAAAAAACGGATAAAACTGTAAACATTCGCGGATGGATATATCGTACACGTAGCAGCGGAAATATTGTTTTTACTGTTATTAGAGATTCATCTGGTCTTCTACAGGCTACATTTAAAAAGGGCAACCTGCCAGATAAAGAATTCGATGCTGCAAAAAATGCACTTATTGAATCTTCTTTGGAATTAAAAGGAGTTGTTAAAGAAGACAAAAGGGCACCTGGGGGATACGAACTTCAAACTACAAATGTAAATATCTTAAATTTTGCAGAGCCTTTCCCAATTGTAAAGGATCAGAGTCCTGAATTTTTACTTGATCAGCGTCATTTATGGCTCCGTTCACAGAAACTTAGCTCTGTTTTGAAAATACGATCAACTGTTGTTGGTGCTATTCATAAGTTTTTCAGAGATCGTGGATATTATGAATTTGATGCACCTATTCTACAACCAAATCAATGCGAAGGCGGCTCAACTTTATTTGAGGTTAAATATTATGATAAAAAAACCTATCTTGCTCAAACATGGCAACTTTACGCTGAAGCTGCAATCTTTTCTCTAGAAAAAATCTATAACATGGGTCCAACTTTTCGTGCTGAAAAATCAAAGACATCGAGGCATCTTTCCGAGTTTTGGATGGCTGAAATGGAGGCTGCATGGATGGATCTCGGCGGGGTAACCAAAGTTGCAGAGGAAGAAATACAATTTATTCTAAAAGAAGTTTTAAAGAAAAATAAAAAAGAATTGAAAACACTCGAGCAGGATATTAAAAAATTAGAAAAAGTTTCAAAATCGAGATTTCCTAATATAACGTACACAGAAGCTATAAAAATACTCAAAGAAAAAGAGGAGATGAATCTCAAATGGGGAAAAGATCTCAGGACAATTGAAGAAGAAAGACTTATGAAACATTTTGAAACGCCAGTCATAGTTACAAACTACCCTCTTGAGATTATGGCCTTTTATAAGCCAAAAGACCCCAAGAATCCAAAAACAGCCCTATGTTTTGACATGATTGCACCAGACGGCTATGGCGAGATTATCGGTGGCTCTCAACGAAGCCTTGATATCGAAGAGATGACCCAAAGACTGAAAGCCTCTGACGAAAATATTGACAATTATCAATGGTATTTTGATCTTCGTAGATATGGTTCTGTTCCGCATGCTGGTTATGGTTTGGGCGTTGAACGGGTGGTTGCATGGATATGCGGACTTGACAACATAAAAGATGCCATTCCGTTTCCCAGGACTATTTTAAGATATAGGCCTTAGTTGTGAAAGTATGAAGAGCAATGTTCACGTAATAATTTCTGGTAGGGTTCAAGGCGTTTGGTTTAGAGCATCTACAAAACAAAAGGCTGAGCAACTTGGTTTAAAAGGATGGGTTCGAAACGTCCCAGATGGAAAGGTTGAGGCAATTTTTGAAGGAGACGAAAACCAAATAAATGAAATGATAAAATGGTGTCATCGTGGTCCACCATTATCAAAAGTTACAAATGTTGAGGTTAAAAAACAAAATCCAACAAATGGTTTTGAAGGTTTTTCTATTAGATATTAAAGATATTTTCTAAATTCGTTTGCTAAATCATCATTATATCCAATTAAAATAATTTTATCAAATTTGTTTTCATATTCTTTAGCTATTTTGATCATCTCTCTAGCAGCATCACTTTTAGACACTCCTCCAACACCAGTCCCCATTCCAGGTATTGCTATGCTTTTTAGTTTAGTTTTTAAAGCAAATTCCAATGCAGCTTTAGTTGCCAATTTTACATTTTCAATTCCTATTCGCATAGCTGGCTGCTCCATTGTGGGGGCATGAATAACATACTTGCATGGAAGATCTCCAGCGGTTGTTGCTATAGCCTCACCAACAGCTATGGGTGCTTGAGATATAGCATCATTTTCTATTTTGATACCACCAACTCGTTTAATCACGCCTGCAACACCACCACCCATGTATCCATAAGAATTTGCAGGGTTTACAATAGCATCACAAACAATTTTAGTGATATCTCCTTTTTCAACAAAAATAGACATATACGTTACTCTTCTTCGTCTTCTTCTTTCTTCTTTTTCTTTGACTTCTTTTTCATTTTTTCTTCTTTCTTCTTTTTCTTTTCTTTCTCTGCTTCTTCTTGATGTCTTTTTTCTCGTGCCATGCCGCCTTGTAAAACACGCATTCTTGAATCTAATGCTCTTATCTTCTCTTCGATTTTTTTCTTTTTTATATTAAATTGTGCTTTAGTTATTTTGTTTGAAGAGAGATTTTCTTTAAGCATCTCAATTTTTTCGTGCTCTTTTTCGATTTGCTTTTCTTTTTTTGCGATACTCTTCTCCAATCTTTCAATAAAACCCATATTATTTACCCCATAATTCTTTCCTATGTGCTTCTAGGGTATTGTTTTCTTTACCTAAATATTCTGCGAAAGTTTTAACATTCTTTCCCACTTTTTTATATGGCTCAGGAAATATTTCCCTATATCGTATGTCTCTCAATAAATGATGATCAAGTATCACTTCACAATTAATTTTTTTAATTATTTTGAGAAGATTGTCCGAAGCAGCTTCTAGATTCTTTAAACTAAATTTCCATCCAAGAAAAATGGTTGGAGGGCCATCCATTATAAGTAAATCTGGTTTTTGTTTTAATATGTAGTCCGTTGCATTTTTTGTAACTGGCCCTTGCACATCTGATGCATGTAATATTTTTTTCTCGCCATCATCAACCGTTGTCATTATTACATATCCCAATCTTACATTTTCAGGTCCATGAAAAAAAGGTGGTGAAAAAGTAATGTCTGTATTTCCTATTTTATGTTTAGAATCATCACAATAAATCAGTTCACATTTTCCCCTAACAATATCTCTAAAGTCTTTACCGCGCTGTGTTTGCGATTTATTAATATTCCTTGAAATATCTTTTGCAAATACTTTTTTCCCTTCATAAAATGTTTCATCAGGATCAAAGTGGTCATAGTGGTAGTGAGAGATAGTTAAAATATCACATTTTTTTGCTATATTTGCTATTTCTTCTTTTGTTTTAATCAATGTTTCTAGTTCTAATTGGTGTGGGGGAAGGCCATATCTCTTTGGCCCAAGAGCTGCAGATGGATCTATCAATATTTTACAATCTCTTGTTTCAATATATGTTGCCATCGAGCGTACGCCAAGTGAGTCAGATGCTATTGGAATTATTTTCATTTTTATCTTTTGAAAATTGTTTTTCCCCTATATATTATTTTAAAAATCCTATGATATGGTATCATCGCAGTTGTAGTTTTCATAAAAGATTTCTCAAGATTTAAAATCTCTTCCCCTGAGATAATCATTGTGTCGTTTGGTGCCCCCCTATGAACATACCGTACTTCCGCTTTATCTAGATCACGGTCTTCGTGCCATCTCAATTCATTTAAAATATCTCGTGGATTGGTCATAATCATATCATATATTTACTATTTTCAAGAGTGGCTTTCATATGTTTGTTTCCATCACCTTCTACAACAGATTCGTGACCTGGATAAAGATTTACAATATCTAACTTAGCTAACCGTTCAATAGATTGTCTTAATTGTTTTACACTTCCGCCTGGAAAATCATATCTTCCAAATGAGCCATGGGCAAATACAGTATCTCCTGAGAACAGAGTTTTACTTTTTTTACTGTACAAACAAATACAGCCAGGCGTATGTCCAGGCGTATGTAAGACATCAAATGTTTCATCTCCGATTTTCAAAATATCTTTTTCTTTTAGTTTTACATCAACTGGCATTTT
>CAYMMP010000065.1:0-5236 GCA_964391625.1 uncultured Thermoplasmatales archaeon
GAGCTTACAATGGAATTGCGTAAGAAATATGGCAATGATAATGTAGTTGCATGTGGTAGGAAAACGAAACCTAGTGAAACGCTTCTTAATTCAGGTCCTTTTGAATATATTGATATACTTCAAAGAAAAACTGTCGAAAAGATTGTAAAAAAATACGACATTGACACAATATACAATATGGCTGCAATTCTTTCAGCTGTTGGCGAAGAAAAGCCATTACTTTGCTGGGATGTAAATATAAATGGAATGTATAATATTCTTGAAATAGCCAGAGAACATGAAATGACGCGTGTCTTTGTCCCAAGTTCAATCGCTGCATTTGGTCCTGAAACCCCAAGAAAAAACACTCCTCAGGAGACCGTTCTGAAGCCGAAAACCATGTACGGTGTGACTAAAGTTGCCGGTGAGCTTCTAGGCGACTATTATTTCAAGCGTTTTAATCTAGATGTCCGTGGTGTGAGATATCCAGGAATCATTAGTAGCGAAACACTCCCAGGTGGTGGAACTACTGACTATGCCGTAGCAATTTTTTATGAAGCGATCAAAAATAAAAAATATACTTGTTTTGTAAAAGAAGAGACCACCCTTCCCATGATGTATATGCCCGACTGTATTAAGGGAACAATCAATCTAATGGAAGCGGATATTTCAAAACTTAAGCATCATTGTGATTTTAATATGGCTAGCATGAGTTTTTCTGCTGGTGAGCTTGCTGCAGAAATTAAGAAGCACATCCCTGAATTTGAGGTTGAATATAAACCTGATTTTAGACAAGCTATAGCAGATAGTTGGCCTCAAAGCATTGATGATACTGCCGCTCGTAAAGAATGGGGATGGAAACCTTCTTACAATCTATCATCTATGACTAAAGATATGCTCGAGAAACTTCAAAAACGATACGATGAAGGGAAACTCTAAAGTATACTACCAATAAGTTTTTGAGCGGGCAATTATTCCTTTTGTTTGGAGAGATGAGCCGATGCAAGAATTAGAGGAGATTCATAATATGAGTAAGATTGATAATATTAGAGATTTTTTAGGTGAGGAAGCTGATTATTTGCTTAATTTTAATGAGCCGAAAATTAGCAAGGAATCGTTACATGTTCCAGGTCCAGATTTTGTTGATCGTATTTTTATGGATTCTGATAGGCCTACCAATGTTTTAAGAAACCTTAAATCTATTTTTAATCATGGTCGGCTTGCTGGTACGGGTTATGTATCTGTACTACCAGTTGACCAGGGAATAGAGCATTCTGCTAATGCATCTTTTACTCCGAATCCTACCTATTTTGACCCGGAAAACATCATTCAATTAGCAATCAAAGGCGGTTGTAATGCCGTTGCATCAACTCTTGGTGTTCTTGGTGCGGTTTCTAGAAAATATGCCCACAAAATACCGTTCATTGTAAAAATCAATCACAATGAGTTATTAACCTATCCAAACAAATTTGATCAGATTATGTTTGCTGGTGTAGATCAAGCGTGGGATATGGGCGCGGCTGCTATTGGAGCTACAATTTACTTTGGTTCTGAAGAATCAAGTCGTCAGATACAAGAAGTTAGTCAAGCCTTCAAATATGCCCATGAGCTTGGTATGGCAACTGTTTTATGGTGCTATTTAAGGAATCCGGCATTCAAGGTAGATGATAAAGACTATCACAGTTCTGCAGATCTTACAGGACAAGCAAATCATCTTGGCGTAACAATTGAAGCAGATATCGTAAAACAAAAACTTCCAACACTTAATGGCGGATATGTTGCTCTTAATCACGATGGTGTTAAATTTGGTAAATGGAGTGATAAGGCTTATACAGACATATGCTCAGATCACCCCATAGATCTAACAAGATTCCAGATAGTTAATTCCTATATGGGGCGTGTAGGACTTATCAACTCTGGGGGAGCATCTGGAGAAAATGATTTTGCACAAGCAGTAAGAACAGCTGTTGTTAACAAACGTGCTGGTGGAACTGGACTTATTTCTGGAAGAAAAGCTTTTCAGAGACCAATGGAAGAAGGAATCAAGCTTCTAAATTGGATACAAGATGTTTATCTATGCGATGATGTGACTATTGCATAGTTATTCTTAATAAATTTTTTCTTTTTTTTAAATTTTTTAGGCAGACCAAAATTTATATATAAGTGTTTGATACACAATAATATTTAGGCATACCTAAAAATGTGATTATAATGGGTACAAACACAACTTTATTGGCACATCTCCCATTGAGAAACAAAGCAAGAATAGTATCAATGAATGGGGGGCATACTTTTAACCAAAGAATGCAGGTTATGGGAATTAGAGAAGGGCAGATCATAGAAATAGTATCAAAACAGCCATTTATGGGGCCATTGACAATCGCCATAAACAACCACAAAATGACGATCGGACGAGGTATGGCCCATAAAATAGTTGTTGAGAAAATATGATTAAAAAAATAGTTTTAATGGGCAATCCCAATGTGGGTAAAAGCGTAGTTTTTTCAAGATTAACAGGAGCAAACGTTATTTCATCTAACTATCCTGGTACAACTGTTGATTTCTCCAAAGGAAAACTGAGACTCGATGGAAGGCCTGTAGAAATCATAGACGCACCTGGAACCTATTCATTAAAGCCATCAAACAAAGCTGAAGAAGCAGCAGCAAAAATGTTGCAAGATGCTGATGTTGTAATTGATGTTATTGATGCAACAAACCTTGAAAGAAACTTGTATCTTGCTCTTGAACTGCTCGAAAGAAAAATACCAATTGTCATAGCCCTCAATATGTGGGATGAAGCAAGACACCTTGGCATTCATATTGATGAAAAAAAATTAGAAAAAATGCTAAAAGTGCCTGTAGTTCCAACTGTAGCACTTACAGGTGAAGGGATAAAGGAGCTCGTATCAAATATCAAAAATGCTAAATCTCCTAAAAGAGAACTATTAAAAAATGATGAACAAAGATGGGTAGAGATCGGTAGAATTGTTAAACAAGTTGAAAAATTTGAGCATAAACATCACGATTTAAGAGATAAAATTGAGGATTTAACAATAAAGCCAATAACGGGCATCCCAATAGCATTAGGCATTATTTTTGCTGCTTTTTGGCTAGTGCGTCTTATTGGAGAGAATCTTATATATTATGTTTTAGATCGATTTTTTTATAATATCTATCTCCCTTTAATCGAGCAATTAAGTAAAATTATTGGGCCTGGTTTTATTCATACTATTTTAATTGGCGAGTTTGGAACTAAGATTGATTTTGTTGAATCACTTGGTATGCTCACAACAGGGTTGTATGTTCCAATTGCTATGGTGCTCCCATATATTATAGCATTTTATTTTGTATTATCACTTCTTGAGGATACCGGTTATCTCCCAAGATTAGCCACACTTGTTGACAACGTGTTCCATAAACTTGGGATGCATGGACATGGAATTGTGCCAATGTTCCTTGGTCTTGGCTGTAATGTCCCAGGCGCACTAGCCACCAGAACACTTGAGACACGAAAACAACGTTTTATCTCTGCTACATTACTAGCAATTGCCATCCCATGTATGGCCCAGACTGCAATGGTATTTGGTATGCTTGGCAAGTTTGGTTTGTTGTATATAGGTATTGTTTTTTTGACATTAGGTGTTCTTTATATTATCCTTGGACTTATTATGAATAAGTTTGTTAAGGGGGACAGTCCTGAGATTTTCCTTGAGATCCCGCCATACCGTCGACCTAATCTCAAAGCTACTGTCAAAAAAACCTGGATGAGGGTCAGGTGGTTTTTACGTGAAGCAATACCTTTCTTATTTTTTGGCGTTGCAATTATAAATGTTTTGTATGCCATTGGTTTTTTACAATGGTTAGGTGAACTATTTCAACCCGTCATGCATGGTTTATTTGGTTTACCCGGTGAAGCAAGTACTGCACTCATGATTGGTTTCCTCAGAAAAGATCTTGCTGTAGGCATGCTTCTTACCATCAAGAATATGAGTGCTATGCAACTCGTAATAACGTCTGTGATGTTAACTATATATTTTCCTTGCGTAGCAACCTTTGCAGTGCTTATAAAAGAACTTGGTCTTAAAGACATGTTTAAATCATTTCTAATCATGGTTGGCACTGCAGTAACAGTAGGTGTTATCCTAAGGATTATCTTGTTAGGTGTGTGATGTTAATATGAAAAAGAAAACCATTGAAGATTATGTTGAGCTGGTTTATGATTTAGAAAAAAACAAAAAACCTGTTCGTACAAACGATGTTGCCGCCGCTTTAGATATCAATCCGGCAAGTGTTACTGAGTTTTTTCAAAAATTAAACAAAGAAGGATATATTCATTATGAAAAATATGGTGGGGCTTCTTTAACTAAGAAGGGAAGAGAAGTTGCTATTAAAACTAAGAAAAAACATGATGCATTAACAGAATTCTTAATGATTTTGGGAGTTGATAAAAAAATTGCTGATGAAGATGCTTGTGAAATGGAGCACATCCTTCACCCAAATACAATCGATATTGTCACTAAATTTGTGGAAATTGTTAACCAATGCGGAGTTACTCCTTTTTGGCTTGGGAGACTTAAAAAGTATGTCAAAACAGGAAAATTACAAGATTGCCCCTCTGAATTATCTGAAATCTGTCGCAAATATGACAAAAATTGAGAAAATATCCTCCTTTTGAGGAGGAATATTTAAGTAATTTTATAGCGAGATTGCTTCTACAGGGCACTCATCGACACAGGCTCCGCATTCTATGCATGTCTCTGCGTCAATAGTGGCCTTATCCTCTAGTTTTATTGCTTCTACGGGACACACCTCTACGCATGCGCCGCATGCTGTACACTTTTCTTTATCTACTACCGCTGCCATGGTTTGGGGCATATAATTAACATATTTTAATAGTTTTCTAAAAACAATTATTAATGGAAATTATGGAAAGAATTGTCAAACAATATTTATAAACTAACAAATATAAAATTATCTTCAATAAAAACCGTGAAGGTTGTGAGAGAAAATGAAAAAAAATATAATAATGTCAGCAGCTTTGTTTATGATGCTATTGATTTCGGCAGCTCATGTTTTAGCCATAGCAGTACCACCTGCCTCTGATGACGATAATGATGATGGACCTTTTTGTGCAGAATGTCAACCATATGTTCCACCTGATGATCCAATAGATCCAGATGGACCTGTAGAGCCAGATGATCCAATAGATCCAGATGGTCCAGATGATGAAGATGATGATTCAGGAGATGATGACACT
>CAYMMP010000066.1:0-1797 GCA_964391625.1 uncultured Thermoplasmatales archaeon
TAGTTATGTAAAATTAGAAATTCATACTCGCGAAGGAGATCCTAAAAAGCCTATGACAAAATGTCCTGTCTGTGGGAGCGATCTTAAAAAATTAAAAAACTTAACTATATGGGGTGGTGAAGTAACGATAGAATTAAGATGCTCAAAGTGCAATTATTGGACAGGTAAGAAAAAACGTATACCAATAAGATATATCTTTCATCTTACAAAAAATATGAAATAATATTTGTAAACTTATATAAATTATAAGTAAATTTTATATAATAGGATTAATATCTTAATAAATATGAGAAAAATCTATTCATTGTTATTAATCTATTTATTGATGTCAAGCATCTTATTTTCACCGACATTAGCAAATTCAAGTTCAAATGGTTTAAACGTAAAAAGTGCTGACAAATATGGTAAAGCATATAGATATAATGTTAATGGTTGGATTTATCTTTATATTGAAGGTGAGCCATATGACCGAGGTTACCAACACGGTTATCTTTTGGCTCCTGAAATTATTGATATGATAACTCGTTGGAGTAATGTTATTCATAACGGTCCAATTATAAGCTGGTTTTCTTCAGATGAATCATCAAGTTATGAGCAGATCTCTGATGCTTGGTGGAATTTTTGTAGAAAAGGCATAGATCGAATATTTTGGAACAAGTATCCAGAAGAATACAAGCAAGAAATCCAAGGAATTGCAGATGGAGTAAATGCTAAAGGTTTGAAGTTCCACAATAGAGGGGTAGATTATCTAGATATCCTCTCCATTAATGAAATGTATGAATTTATGACTCGTTTTGACAATCCTAGAAAAGATTTTCATCCAATTAGAGAACTTTATTCCACTTTAAGAAAGATCATTCCAAATCTTGGTGATGAAGAAGTTTTCGTGAATAGTTTTGTCAATGCACCCCCTGCGCATCACTGCAGTGGTTTTATTGCAACTGGAGATGCGGCAAAAGATGGCGAAATCGTAATTTCACAACAGGTCTTGTGTGGGGGATGGTGGTACCCCTATTATATTCCTCAACGTTGGAATGTTATCATGGATGTAGATCCTTCTGACGGTTATCGATTTCAGATGGCTTCAGCTCCAGGTTATATCTGGAGTGATGAAAATTATTACCAAAATGAAAAAGGAATTTGTATTATTGACACAACTTCTCCGCAAGGACTTTGGAGCGATAAGGGTCTTCCAATGGCTATTCGTACAAGAACAGCTGCTCAATACAGTGAAAGCTTAGATGATGCACTTTATCACATTATGAACGAAAACGATGGAATTTGGACTGCTGTTTATCTAATTGGAGATACAAAATCTGGCGAAATAGCAAGGCTTGATTTAGGTTTATATAAATATCAAGTTTGGCGAACTTTTAATGGATATTATTGGAGCGCAAATAATTTAATGAGCGATTATGTTCGTGCAGAATCACATGGTTTAGGAATTAAAGGTTCGATATCTAAAATACTTCAAAACTTTTTGCCATTTCCAACAGGTTATGAGTATTATACTCGCAAGTATTTCCCAGCAGCCCGTGATTTAAAACTAGACGAGCAAGGTACCAAGTATTATGGAAAAATAGATCTCGAAATTTTGAAAAACAAAATCATGCAAGCTTATCCCCTAAGTGACGAGTATTCAACAGACCTAAAAGTATCAGATGCGCGATTAATGAAAAACAATAGTTTGTGGGCCTTTTTTGGAAGTCCTGGAGGGCATATCTGGGACATGTCAGATTTTAAAAGTACCCTTTCTGGTGTAATAGATGTTCCTCCAATGGGATGGAGTTTAATTTG
>CAYMMP010000066.1:1897-5159 GCA_964391625.1 uncultured Thermoplasmatales archaeon
ACTTATGCCAATACCAACGGAGAAATCGTTGTTGTTGGTTGGGAAAATCAGACATGTGCTCTAGATTTTGAAACTGGAGATATCATATGGCAAAATAATTATGTCAATCACATATGCTCAAAACCTGTGTTTACCGACGATAAAGTACTTCTTGGTTCACGCTACGGGGAAATATTTGCACTTAATCTTAATGGAGACTTAATTTGGAGTGAGCAGTTGAATAAAAACAATGTGTATCTAACAGCTCATAACAATGAAAATTTT
This sequence comes from uncultured Thermoplasmatales archaeon, assembly GCA_964391625.1. GTDB lineage: Archaea > Thermoplasmatota > E2 > DHVEG-1 > DHVEG-1 > CAYMMP01. Next base: position 2,162 of record CAYMMP010000066.1, read on the forward strand.
ATTATTGCTACCATTGGTGATATGTGCTACAAGCTTAACTTAAAAGGAGATATACTTTGGTCTTATAAGACAAATGGAACGATAGATTCACCTGCTGTTATTTTTGAAGATGAACTGTACTTTGGATCATTAGATACTAATCTATATGCATTAGACAAACAAGACGGCAATTTAAAATGGAAGCAAGAAACTGGATGGAGTATACTTAGTGCGCCTGCTGTTACAGACGATGTTGTTTATGTTGGTTCCATGGACAATTATTTGTATGCACTTGATAGAACAGATGGAGAGGTTTTATGGACATTTGGTACAAACGGTGCAATTCGTTCTTCTCCAGCAGTTTATGGGGATTACGTTTTCTTTGGATCAGATGATGGATATCTATACGCAGTCGACAAGGAAGATGGAAATCTTAACTGGCGTTTTGCTCCTGGTTTAACAATAAAAAACGATGTTTATAACTATGTTACAACCAGTATATCAGGTGATGTTCTTGCTGATGATCATATGGTGTTCATGAGCGCAAATGGCATGGTTTATGGTCTTGATGCCCAGACCTATGAAAAACCAGTAAAAAACATTTCAGAAAAAGGAAATATCCCTACAGCAACCATGCTTTTCATTGTTTTATCGCTAATTATAATAGTCTTTGCAACAGCCATCTATCTAATTATTAGTAAGAAGAAGGAAAAATGAGCATCTTAATACTTGCTTTTATCATCTATCTCATAGTTCTAATTTTAATTGGTATTTGGTCTTCCAGATACAACAAATCCCTAGAAGATTTTTTAATCGCAGATAGGAAATTAGGCTCCTGGCCTGTAGCCATAAGCGCAGAAGCTTCTGACATGAGCGGTTGGCTTGTAATGGGGCTTCCTGGCCGTGCTTTTATGTACGGAGTTAGTGCTTTTTGGGTAGCATTAGCAACTAGCTTTGGAACGCTCTTTAACTGGAGTGTTATTGCCAAACGTTTGAGAAAGTTTACAGAAAAGCTTCATGCATTAACTATACCAGATTATCTGGAAGAAAGATTTAATGATGACACTCATTTGATTAGGGGTATTGCAACAAGCATAATTACAATCTTTATGGTTGCTTATGTATCTGTATCGCTCGTAGCTAGCGGAAAGATAATCAGTGAAACGTTTGGTTGGGATTATCATTCAGCTTTGCTCCTTGGTTTTGCGATCATAGCTTTTTACACATTAATGGGTGGATTTTTTGCTATTGCATGGACAGATGTATTTCAAGGATTATTAATTGTTGGGATAATTATTATACTTCCAATAGTTGGAATCGTTAAAATGGGTGGCCTAGGCAATGTCTTTGCTGAAATGGGTAAAGTAAATGCAAATTTACTTACTCCAAATTTTGGACATAATGGCTTGTTTTTGCTAATATTTTTATTCGCCAGTATGTCTTGGTTCTTTGGCTACCCTGGCCAACCACACATATTAACTAGATATATGGCAATTAAAGACGAAAAGAAGATATGGAACAGCACATTTATTGGCATGACTTGGGTAATTATCAGTTTATGGGGTGCTGTTTTTATTGGCATTATCGGTCTTGCCTATTTTGGAGGGCTAGCAGATCCTGAAAAAGTAATGCCACTTTTGGCAATGAATATATTGCCAGAATGGGCTGCTGGAATTGTTATTGCTGCCATTACTGCTGCTATTATGTCTACTGCAGACTCTCAACTTTTGGTTGCAACTTCTTCAGTTGTCGAAGATGTCTACCATAAATTAATTAATCCAAAAGCAAATCAAAAGAAACTTGTAAATTACAGCAGAATTTCTGTTCTGATTCTTTCTGTAATTGCATTAATATTAGCATTACAAGGCGGTATGATTTATTTCTTGGTAGCTTTTGCATGGGGTGGCCTTGCAGCCTCCTTTGGACCATTAGTAATTTTATCACTTTGGTGGAAAAGAACTACCAAATGGGGCGCTATCTCTGGTATGATTTCTGGTACAATTACAGTAGTCTTGTGGGATAAACTTGGCGTTGCAGAGTGGTTTACCAGTAATTTTTCTTCAGAACTAGTCGTTCCTGGCATGCTTCCGGCGTTTTTCGTTTCATTTCTTATTATTATGATTATTAGTTTATTTACAAAAAAACCTCAAGATAAGGAGTTGTTTACCTAAAAATATCAGTCGAAATTATTTTTATTTTTAATTTCATATTTTTATAATCCAACAGGAGGGATATGCACCTACATATGCATATTATTATCGATATATTTATATAAGAGTATACACATTTGAAATTTACACTAGAATGGGATGTGTGATGGGATGAGAATAGATAGACGTTTAGTGTTAATAGGGGTAATGCTCATTGTTTTAAGTATGACTATGGCAACTCAGTATGCCACCACAAAAGTTAGTTATTCTTTTGCAATTGTTCATCCAAGCAATGCAGACATAAGGTTTATTGCATCAGACAACTCTTCTGACGATGGACTTAGAGTGTTGAGAGTTAGCAATAATGGTTCTGGAACGCAATATTTAACGTTAGAACTTGGTGATTGGGCACCAAATCAAAAGAAAAACTATAGTGCTGCTTTTGGGATTGTAAATGAAGAAAATTTTGCTGTTAATATTACTTACATAAATATATCAGGAACAGATGCATCTTATCTAGATATCTGGTTACATGGGGACAGAGATGCAGATTATAGTGGTGATAGTGCATCATCTATTAAAGTTGTGAATGATGGAAGTGCCTTGTATACAGCAAGTGATGTTGTATGGACACTTGCAGCAGGTGATGGAACAACAACTACTATGTGCGCCGACGGTAGCACACAACTAAACACGTTATGGGATGACAGCTCCCACATACAATATTCAGTAAATGATGCTAACAATTCTGTAAATGAAACCAGTGACTTTGTCTGGGTTGGAGTATCACTCGATCTACCAAGTGATGCAGCTGCTGCAACTCCGACAGGTACGATTTACATACACTTCAAGGCAACAACAGTATAGTA
>CAYMMP010000067.1:0-4996 GCA_964391625.1 uncultured Thermoplasmatales archaeon
AAGATTTTTTTGACAAAGTTAAAGAAGAATTGTGCAACCTCTCAAGGGATAAAGGCGTAGAAATTGTTAGTGCTTTCTAGATGCTCTGATAAAATAGAATTGAGGTTAACATCCATCCAAGTTTTTGGTGAAAACATATGATGGGATGCTATCATAAATTATTTTTAAGTTGACAACCACACGGATCTACCGTTATACCTTTATATATGAAAGATAATTCCATTTATTGTAAAAGTATAGGTCGGATGGGATAGCCGTGGTTGATGCGTTACCAGTTTATAGTAGTTTAAAAGATATTTCTGTTTTTAGACTAATAATGTTAAAAAAATTATTTTTGGTGGTTTCTTATGAGAAAGGAACCTGATATTGTAAAAGAATTAAGAGAGGCCGAAAAACTCGGTTTACTTCACAGTAAAGCTGAGAGTGTTTATGAAACTCCAGAAATAATGCGTTCTTTTTCTCAAAATGTTTCAAGACAGGATGTTACATTTGTTGATGATGATATTGGTGTGAGTGATCGATGGGGTGCTGACAACTTTTATCAGAATATTGTTGAGCAAGCTATTGTAGGGGTTGTTGTATCAAGAAATGGCAGAGTTATCTTCTGCAATAAGAAAGAGAGCGAGATATTCGGTTATGAAAAACCATCAGATCTTTATGGAAAGAGTGTTTCAGATTTAGTTCATAAAGATGATGTTTCATGGCTTATTAAATTTGCTGAAGAGCTGAAGGATGGTAAAGCTTCGCCGCATCTGGTTACCTTTAGAGGTATTCATGCCGATGGTAAAGAAATCTATGTCGAAGGTTATGCAATACCACTTTTATCGCATGGAAAAAGTACCGCCTTTTTATCTTTTCATATTGATGTTACTGAACATAAAAAAGATGAATTGAGATTTAGAGAGAAGGAGCGTAGATATCGGCTTATAGCTGAGAACACGAGTGATCTAATTGCTGTAACTACATTTTCATTGAATCCGAAATATACGTATGTTAGCCCATCGCATGAGAGAGTGATGGGTTATAATCCTGAAGAGTTAATAGGAAAATCAGCTTTTGATTTGATTCATCCTAAAGATAGAAAGAAATTAAAACAAATTGCCAAGAAATATGTTGTTTCAAAGGGTAAAAAAATATTTACTGGCAAAGATGAGCCTGTAACTGAGAATTTAGAGTTTCGTATCAAAGATAAATCAGGAAAATGGCGTTATCTTGAGAGTACTGCAGACGTTGTTGGTAATGAGTTTCTTTTCGTTTCAAGAGATATCACCGAGCGCAAAAAGACAGAAGAGAAAATAAGAAATGCTGAAGAAGATTGGCGCAATTCTTTCAATTCTTTAGAAGATAGTATGTTGATAATTGACAGAGAATATAACATAGAAAATATAAATAAGAATGGGTTAAAGCTTTTAGGAAAAAGCAGAGAGGAAGTCATAGGTAAAAAGTGTTATCAACTCTTTCACGGCACTGAAAAACCTCATGAGCACTGTCCTTTTAAAACAGTATTGAAAACAAAAAAATCTTCATCAACAGAACAATGCGAGGATACTTTAGGCAGATATTTTTCTATAAAATCTTCTCCAATATTTGATGAGAGTGGAGAGATAATAAAATTCGTAGATTTAATAAGAGATATCACGGAACAAAAAAAAGCAGAAAAAAAATTCAGAATTTTATTTGAGACCTCTAGAGATTCAATTATGACACTTGAACCACCTTCTTGGAAGTTTACATCTGGAAACAAAGCAACAATTGAACTTTTTAATGCAAAAGATGAAGAAGAGTTTACATCAAAAGGACCATGGGATCTTTCTCCTGAAAGACAACCTGATGGACAGCTTTCATCTGAGAAGGCTAAAAAGATGATCGAAAAAGCAATGAATGAAGGTTCAGCTTTTTTTGAGTGGACTCATAAAACTATGGATGGGAAAGAGTTCTCGACAACTGTTCTATTGACAAGGGTTGAAATTGAGAAAGGTAAACCCTTCTTGCAGGCAACTGTTAGAGATATCACTGGGCAGAAAAAGATGCGAGAATGGTATAGAATATTGTTTAATTATTCTCCTGATGCTATCATGCTGCTCAGTGAGGATAAAGAAATTTTATCCGTTAACCCCAGCATGGCTAGATCTCTTGGTGTATCAGCGGATGATTTAATAGGTAGAAATATTTGTGATATTTTGCCGAAAGATGTTGACGGGAAACGGACAGCAATTGCAAGAAAAGCTCTTGAGACAGGTGAAATCCAAGAAAATGAGGATGAACGCAATGGGAGGTTTTTTCACAATATTTTTGTTCCCATTTTTACTGCCGATGGTAATAGAAATATTCAGGTGATTTCTAGAGATATTACTGTTATCAAAAAATCAGAGATGCTGTTAAAAGAAAGCGAAGAAAAATTCAGGATAATAAGTTCAGCCGCATATGATGCTATCATTATGATGGATAATGACGGAAACATTAACTATTGGAATAAAGCAGCAGAAAAAATGTTTGGCTATAATTCAAAAGAAGTTATTGGAAAGAATCTGCATATGGTTCTTACACCAGAAGATTTTTACACGGCAAGTAAAGAAGGGTTCGAAAAATTCAGAAATACTGGTAAAGGAGCTGCAGTTGGAAGAACAATTGAGCTTCCTGCTTTGAGAAAAGACGGTACAGAGATTATGGTAGATTTATCATTATCTTCGGTTAAAATAAAAGGTAAATGGAATGCCATAGGTATTGTTAGAGACATAACTAAAAGAAAAGAAATTGAAAAAGAAATACAACTTAGGGATGAAGCAATAAAGTCAGCAATCAATGGAATTGCGATTACAGATTCATTGGGCAATGTCATCTATGTAAATGACTCTTTTCTAAAAATGTGGGGATATAATCAATCAGAGCGGGCTATTGGTAAACCAATTGTAAGTTTCTGGAAAATAAATGAAAACTATCGCAAGATAATGAATAAACTAATTGATATCGGCGGATGGACTGGGGAATTAATTGGCAAAAGAGAAGATGGATCAACATTCCCTGTTCAACTATCAATTAACTTTGTAAAAGACGAAACTGGCAAAATTAGTAACATATTTGCATCGTTTGTTGACATCACAGAACAAAAAAGAGCAGAAGAAGAAATAAAAAGAAAACAAGAAAAAATCGAAAGACAGAACATTCAACTTAGAAAATTAGATAAAATCAAATCAAACTTCCTTAACATAACATCTCATGAGCTTAGAACCCCAATGTCTGCAATCAAAGGATATGCACAAATGATATCAAAAGAGGCATTGGGAAAGACTACAGATGAACAACAGAAAGCTCTTAATGTTATTCTGAGAAACATTGATCGTCTTGATAATCTTATCAGAGATATCCTTGATGTTTCACGGTTAGAGTCAGGTACAATGAAATTCCTGCCAGAACAAACAGATATAAAAGAAATGATATCTCAAGTAACAGAAACAATGCAGTCATTTGCAGAAACTAAAAAAATACAGATTAAAACTACAATACAAGATGATTTACCAAAACTTTTTGTAGATCCTGAACGAATAAAACAAGTTATAATAAACATTACAAACAATGCAATAAAATTCTCACCGGAGAATTCCACTGTTCATGTGAGAGTTAAGAAAGACAAAAAAGATAAAATTTTGTTTGAAATACAGGACTTTGGAAAAGGTATACCAAAGAACAAACAAAAAAAGATTTTTGACACATTTTATCAAGTTGATTCTGGTATGGACAGAAAATTTGGAGGTGCAGGACTTGGGCTTGCTATCTCTAGAGGAATTATTCTATCGCATGGTGGAAAAATATGGGTCGATAGCAAAGTTGGAGAGGGCAGCACATTTAAATTTACTCTACCAATAAAACCTGTTGTAAACCATGAAGAAAGATTTAAAGAAGCAAATATATTTGGTTTAGAATCTGTCGAAGAAGATGTGGAAAAATGATTAATATAAGGATTTTGTTTATAAATATTTAAAATGGAGGAGAGAAAAATGACAAAGGTAATGGTAGTAGATGACGAGCAAGACTTGCGAGACATGATAAATCTTATGTTGCAAAAAGAGGGATATGAAACAGAAACCGCTCGGGATGGAAATGAATTCCTCGAAAAGATTGATGTTTTTCAACCAGATCTTGTAACACTGGATGTGATGATGCCGGGTCTCACAACAAAAGAGATACTCGAAAAAATCAAAGAAAAGAAAAACAATCCAAAAATTTTACTTTTAACAGTTGTTAGATTTTCTGAGGCCGAAAAAGAAAGGTTAATGAATATGGGAAACGTAGTAGGATATATAACTAAACCATTTGAATTTGATGATTTATTAAACTCCGTGAGAAAGCATGTACAATAATGATTATTTAACAAAATCAAAAAATACAGATGATGAAACATTAGTGGAAAATATAAACTACTGGAAGGAAGTGCATAAGGAAATAGATGACATTTTAAAAGGCATGAAAGGTATTATTTTAGTAACTCACAATTCTATTGAATTTGTTGATATTGTTGATTTTTTGGCTAAGATTCGACCAGGCCAATTCTTGAATATACTTTATATATCACTTATTAGAAGTTATGATTTTATGACATTAGTGCTCCAAAGAAAACCATTAGATGAAAAAAGGATATTTTTCATTGATTGCGTGTCAGGATATGCATTTCCTGAAGAAGAAAAAAAGGATGATTGTCTTTACCACAAGCCACCACACAGCCTAAAAGAAATGAAAGATATTATCACTTTCGGTGTTGAAAAAGCAAATCCGGAAGTTGTGATCATAGATTCATTGTCCCAGTTTATTAACTTTTCCAAACCTACTGAGGGTGAAATTGCTGATTTATATAGCTTTTTGCAGTCGCTTAGACAAGATTCGCTCAGTGTTTTACAAAACACATTTATTTTATTGTATGACAGCAAAATGGGTACTATGCAAAACCTTCCTAAAATCTCAACAGATTTAATACTTAAGATAGAAGTAATAAAAGAAGAAG
>CAYMMP010000068.1:0-4877 GCA_964391625.1 uncultured Thermoplasmatales archaeon
TTCCACAAACTATCAAAATGAATTTATTTGGAAATTTAAATAAAGGAGTTTTTGCCAAGGATGTCATATTACATATTATTGGCGATATCTCTGCATCTGGGGCAAACTATTGTTCAGTTGAATATCATGGTGATGTAGCTCAATTTTCGATTGATGATCGCTTTACTTTTGCTAATATGGGCGTAGAAATGGGTGCAAAAAATTCTGTTTTTTTTGTAGATAATGTAACGAAGAAGTATCTTTCTTCCATTGGTGTTTCTGATAGCTCCTATGATGCTATTTATCCTGATAAAAATGCATTATATCATCAGAAGTTATCATATGATTTATCGGATATGGTTCCAATGATTGCTCGCCCACATACTGTTGATAATGTAAAACCTGCTTCAGAACTGTCGGATATTGAAATTGATCAATGTTTAATTGGTACATGTACTAATGGAAGAGTTTCAGATTTAGAAATTGCTGCGAAGATTCTTAAGGATAAAAAGGTAAATCCAAATGTGAGATTACTTATTTTGCCTGCATCAAAAAGCATTTATGAAGATGCGATAAGTAAAGGAATCATTCAGACTTTAATCAAAGCAGGTGGAGTTATTTTGCCACCCGGATGCGGGCCGTGTCTTGGTGCACATCAAGGTGTTCTTGCACCTGGTGAAAAATGTTTAAGTACAGCAAACCGCAATTTTAAAGGACGTATGGGTTGTAAAGAAGCTGAAATTTATTTGGCGAGCCCTGCGACTGTTGCAGCATCGGCTATAAAAGGCAAAATAACTGATCCGAGGGAGGTGCTATAAAAATGAAAATTTGGAAGTATGGTGATAATATAGATACAGACATGCTTTTTCCCGGGAAATACGTTTATACTTGTGGTACGGCGGAAGAGGTTGTTCCCCATTTATTAGAGGATTTGGATCCAGATTTTTCGAAGAGGGTTAATGAAGGAGATGTTATTTTTGCTGGTAAAAATTTTGGATGTGGCAGCTCAAGAGAGCAACCTGTTCTTGGTTTAAAAGCAGTTGGTATTAAAGCTGTTGTTGCCGAGAGTTTTGCACGTATCTTTTTCCGTGCAGCAATAAATCAAGGACTTACATTAATTGAATGTCCAGATGCAATAAAGGCATATTCTGAGGGTGATAATGTAGACATAGATCTAGACAACGGAAAGATAACAGTTGGTGATAAAATATTTTCATTTCCAAAACTTCCTGATGAAATAATTGCTATAAGGGATGCTGGAGGTCTTTTAAATTACACGCGTACAAAATTAAAAAATAGAAAGTAATACTTTTAAGGATGGAACCTCTCGTGTTTACCATTTTTATGATCTTGACTTAATTTTTTATATGTATCAGCGTTTTTTTGTGATTGTTCTCTAAAAATTTTATCTTGTTTGACAACTTTGCCAGGTATTCCCAACACCAAACTATTTTCTGGGACATCCATGTTTGTTGTGACTAATGCATTTGCTCCAACTATTGAACCAGATCCAATTTTTGCACCATTTAAAATAGTTGCATGAATGCCTATAATGCAGTCGTCTTCAATTGTTGCACCATGTATCATGGCAGAGTGACCTATTGAAACGTTTTTACCGATTTTTGTTTTATGTTCGGCATTAACATGTACCACACAACAATCTTGAACATTTGATCCGTCACCAATTTCAATGGAATTCTGATCTCCACGGATTACTGCATAAGGGAACACCCCACAATTTTTTCCTATTTTAACATCACCTATTATAATTGCCGTCTTATCAACAAAACTTGATTCATGAACTATTGGTTTCATATTTATCCTCTGCTTTTTTCTGGTAACAAACTCAATGTTTTATATTTTATGTTTATAAGTATTAGAAAATTTTTCTATAAAATATTTTTATCAATAAATAGAAAGATAGAAATACAACTATTAGGATATAAATTACAGTCTTTCAACTGGGGGAAAATTTGAGAGGAAGGAGATATGTTTGAAAAGACATTGATATCAGTAATTGTTTTAATTTTGATGTTAAACTGTTTTGTAAACATAACTATTGCAGAAGATGATAAGCCAGATCTAAAAATATTAGATCTAGATTCTCCTTCTACAATATTTGAAGACGAAGAAACAGAAATAATTGTTCAAATTCAAAATATTGGAGATAAAAACATCTCGGCTGGACAGACTATCAAAGTTGGTTTATTTCTTGATCATGAAAGCACACCAGTTTCATCTAATTTTACTACAGCTGGTTTATCAAAAAACAAAAATATCTATGTGAATATAAGTTGGATTTCAACAATTTCAGATGAGCAGAAACATAACCTAAGTGTAGTTGTAAACTATGATAATGAACTTGGTGAAAGTGACTATAACAACAATGTTTGGGATTTTTTTGTTATTCTATCTGAGAAAAGGACAGATTTAAAAATTACAGAAACAAGCATTCCGAATAATTTGGAAATAAATAAAAAATCTACTATACTTACTACAATTACAAACACAGGTAAAACCAAAGATGGTTTTACTTATGTTGAAATAAAGTCAGATAAAGAAGGTTTAATTGACACAGCTACAACAAACAAAACTTTGGATAGAAATTCAAGTTATACTTTCACATTAAATTGGACTCCTGATGTTTTTGGAATTCATAAAGTTACTTTTAGAGTATACGATGAAAATATGACCTACGACACTGTTGAAAAAACAGTTGCCGTTGGAATTCACAAGTTTGAATGGTGGAACGAGAGTTGGCATTATAGATTCTTTATTTCAACAGATAAAAAAGATATCGTATCTGCCAATCTTAATTTCACAGGTCTATTAAATAGACTTAACGTGTCTTCTAAAAATTTTGAAAATAATACAATACGAATCGTTCGTTATGATTCTGATGGGAAAGTAGTTGGTACTATTGATGAATATTGGTTTAATGAGAGTAAAAATTTTGATAACGAAAACAATGCTACTGGTACGCTTGTTTGGAATGCATCTGGCGGCACTGGTTTAAGATATTATCTTGTATATTTTGATGTTCAGACTAATCCAGGGGTTAGAACTATTTTAAGCGAAACTGAAAATATGAATGTTTCATATGAATTGAATATCAATGACAGTAATATTGTTGATGCATGGTGGGCAACAATCAACAAGCCTGTAGAAGATAGTTTTATCTTTAAAAACAATCCCGCTCAAATAAATGTCAGTACTGTATCAATTGCAAACAATGTATCGGCTTTTGTTTTTTTAAGTACAAATATCAGCCACAATTTCACCTTATATTTATCCAATTCTGGTAATGGAACAGAGTGGCTATCTAATAGTTTTTATTTTGATCTGGATGGTCCATGGACTGTTAGAGTTATGTGTAACGACTCAGCTGGTTATGAAGCATATATTATTGAGCATAGTTTTTATGTTGGAAAACCTGATTTTGAATTGGTAAATATATCTTTTAAATCTAACTTAAGCCTTGATAGAATATACGTCGATGATTATGTGAATATTTCAGTAGATGTTTTCTGCCATAATGCTTCTATCAATAATGTAAGTGTTTATTTGAGCATTAATAACTCAACTGACATAAATGCCTATAATAAGTCAGTAAAATTTGATTTTGTAAAAAATAAAGAGAATGTTGTTAATTTCTTTTGGAACACTAGCTTATATGGAAAGTACAATGTATCTGTTTTAGTGGATTATGGCGACCTGGTAAATGAGACAAATGAAACAAATAATGCTCTCTCTAAAGTTTTAGAGGTCTATGAAATTCCTGAACTTACTGTTGAGGAGATAACTCTTCCCACTAAACCGGTTTACGAATTCGATAAAATAAAGATTGATGCGACAATAAAAAATACGGCTTTAGGCGATGCAATTGATTATGAAGTTGCACTTTATATTGAGCCGGAGTCACAAAGCTATATGAAATATGTTACTGAGCGAGATAGAGACAAAATAACTGTTGAGGCGAACTCAACAGATACAATTAGCTTGTACTGGAATAATGCAGTTGCCGGGCAATGGCTTGTTGGGGTAAAAATTATCACTGATGCGTCTAAAAGAGACACAAATATACTTAATAATCATTTACTTTGCAACCAGATTCTTACAGTAAAATCTTATGAGCACAATGCTCCAGTAATTAAAAATATTGAAGTTCAACCAACATCTATAGAGCAAGGAGAGAATATAGCAATATTTGCCAACATTACTGACGATTCTGGTATTGAAAAAGTAAATATTACCATAACAAATCCAGATAAAATTAATACAACGCTAGATATGTTTAGAGCAACTGGAGATACGTACAAATGCGTTTTTGACAACACGCTTTTGATAGGGATATATTATTTCAATATAACTGCTGTTGATGTCTCGGTTCATGAAAATTTTGCAAAAAAAACTGGTAGTTTTAATGTCGACGAAGAGACACAGCCTCCAACAATCTCTTATTTTGGTACAGAGCCTATTGTTCAATTAAAGAATAAAAATCTAGAAATTTTCTGTTTTGCTAAAGACAATATGGGGATAAAACACGTTCAAGTCTTTGTCACAAGTCCGTCTGGACTTGTGTCAGAGTATATGCTATTCCTGAATTCTGGCGACAAATATACATATATTGGAAAATACGATGAGTATGGGAGCTACACATATTATATTCAAGTTACAGATGAAGCAAATAATTCTATAAACTCTGAAAATAAGATGTTTTGGATATCTTCCAATACTGAAGACAGGGACAATGACGGTATGCCTGATTGGTGGGAGCAAAGATATGGCTTAAGTCCAAAAGATCCATCAGATGCAAAAGAAGATCTTGATGGCGATGGTATAAGTAATATTGACGAATATAAAGGCAATATAAACCCTGAAAAAGATATTTTCATACA
>CAYMMP010000069.1:0-3703 GCA_964391625.1 uncultured Thermoplasmatales archaeon
AAATGATTAAAATTGCTAGAGAAATAGATGAAAAATTAGGTCATTATTATAGATAGATATCAAACATCTAATGAAGGGAGGAGATTTCAGACATATGACTTCAAATAAAAAACCCGAAGAGCTAAAAAAAACTATTAAAAAGTACGAAAAAGAAATCGCTAAATTAAAAACTCAACTAAAAGAAAAAGATGATAAGTATCTTCGATGCCTTGCAGACTTTCAAAACTTTCAAAAAAGAGCTGAAAAAGAGTTGATCGGTAGAGAAGAAGAAACAAAAAAGACATACATTTTGGAATTAGTAGAGTTCTATGAATTATTAAAAAAAGCCTCTGAGGATAAAAACCCAAAGGAGGGATTAAAACTCTTAATTAGTAATATTGAAAAATTTATGGAAAAGGAGCAAATAAAACCAATCGATTGTATTGGTCAAGAATTTGACCATAACATCCATCATGCAATAACAACTATTGAAAAAAATGATTGTGAGGATAATACGGTAATTGAGGAGGTTAAAAGAGGATACTTTGTAAATAATAAGCTATTGAGGCCTTCTCATGTTATTGTTTCAAAAAAGAAAGATTAGATTTAGTGAGGTGAAAAGATATGAGTAAAATAATTGGAATAGACTTGGGTACTACAAATTCCGAAGTTGCAGTTGTTGAAGCTGGTAAACCAACGATAATTAAGAGTGCTGAAGGACAACCATATTTTCCATCTATTGTTGCTTTTACGAAAGATGGTGAAATGCTTGTAGGTGAGGCTGCAAAGAGACAAGCAGTTACAAACCCTGAAGGCACCATACACAGAATTAAACGTAAAATGGGCAAAGGTGAAAAAGTAAAGATAAGGGGAAATGAGTATACACCTGAACAGATTAGCGCATTTATCTTACAAAAAATAAAAAAGGATGCTGAAGAGTTCCTTGGAGATAAGGTTAATGATGCCGTTATAACCGTTCCCGCCTATTTTAATGATGATCAGCGTCAGGCTACAAAAGATGCTGGTAAAATTGCTGGCCTGAATGTCAAGCGTATAATTAATGAGCCTACTGCAGCATCTTTGGCTTACGGTCTAGATAAAGAAGGAGATCACAAGATTGCTGTTTACGACTTTGGCGGTGGAACATTTGATATAACATTAATGGAAGTCGGCGATGGTGTTTTTGAGGTTTTGTCAACTAATGGAGACACCGAACTGGGTGGGTCTGATATGGACCAAGCTCTTGTAGACTATCTTGCTGATGAGTTTAAAAAGAAAGAAGGTATCGATCTTCGAAAAGATGCAAAAGCTCTACAACGCCTAACTGAAGCTGCTGAAAAAGCAAAAATGGAGCTTTCTTCAACACTTCAAACTGATATTAACCTCCCATATATCATTGTAGCTGACAATGAGCCAAAACATTTGGAAATGAAACTCAACCGTGCAAAACTTGAAGAAATAATAGGCCCTATTGTCGATAAAACTGAAGGCCCATGTAAACAAGCTTTAAAGGATGCAAAACTCAAAGCTTCTGATATTGATCATGTAGTACTTGTTGGTGGCACGACTAGGATCCCATTGGTAAAAAAGAAGGTCGAAGAAATATTCGGAAAGACACCAAAACGGGATGTAGACCCAATGGAATGTGTTGCAATTGGTGCTGCTATACAAGCTGGAGTACTTTCTGGAGATATAGATAAAGATATTGTTCTGTTGGATGTAACGCCATTAACCTTGTCCATTGAGACACTTGGTGGGGTTGCAACTCAGCTTATAGAAAGAAATACTACAATTCCAACAAAGAAAAGTAAAATCTTTAGTACGGCTGCTGATAATCAAACTAGCGTAGAGATAAATGTTTTACAAGGTGAAAGACCAATGGCTGCAGACAATAAGAGCCTGGGCAGATTTCATCTTGATGGTATTTTACCAGCGCCCAGAGGCATTCCACAGATTGAAGTTACTTTTGATATAGATACTGACGGTATTTTAAATGTATCTGCAAAAGATTTAGGGACTGGCAAGGCGCAAAACATTCGTATAACTGGCTCTACTAAGCTCTCCGATGAAGAGATAACCAAGATGAAAAAAGAAGCAGAAGAGCATGCTGAAGAAGACAAAAAGCGCAAAGAAAAGGTCGAAATCAGAAACAATGGCGATGCGTTAACTGTTAGTGCAAAAAAGATGTTAGACGAGTTAAAGGATAAAATATCTAAAGATGACAAAGATAAAATCGAAAAAGGCATCAAAGCACTTCAAGAAGCTTTGTCTGGCGATGACACAGACAAGATTAAGAAAAAAACAGATGATCTTTCAGAAATTTTACAAAAGACTTCTACACAAATATATCAACAGGCAGCACAACAGGCACAACAGCAACAAGCAGGACAAGCAAAACAGGATGAATCTTGGCAGGGTCACCCAAGTAGTGGCGATGATAAAACTATTGACGCCGATTACAAAGTAAAAAAGGATAAAAAAGACAAAAAAGAATAATAAAAGAGGCAATTTTGCCTTTATCTCTCTTTAATTGTCGGCCAATTCTTTTCTTAATTCTTCCAACAAAGATTTAGCTCTTCTATTTAATTTTTTTGGGGTTTCAATTTGTATTTCAACATATAGGTCGCCATACCCGCGACCGTGTAAACTTGGCATGCCTTGTTTACTGATTTTGATTATGTCTCCATTTTGTGTTCCTTCAGGAATCCTTATTGTTTCAATATTTCCTTCAAGTGTTTTAATTTCTACTTTTGAACCTAATGCGGCTTCTGGAAATGAAACTTTTTTAATCGTGTAAAGATCGTTTCCTCTACGTTGAAATCTTGGATGTTGCCGTATATGAATAACAACATATAGATCACCTGCACCCCCACTCCCAGCTTCTCCTTCGCCTGCAAGTCTTAACTGCGAACCGTCATCAATTCCCTTTGGAATTTTTAACTCTATATCTCGTGTTTTTTGAACCATCCCTGTCCCTCTGCATTTGGGACATGGATCATCTATAATAGTACCTTTGCCTCCACATCTATTGCACGCCGTTATTTGAGTAAACATGCCAAATGCTGTCCGTCTTGAAGATCTTATCTGGCCTGTGCCATTACATTGTGGGCATTTCTTAGGGCTCTTTCCAGGTTTTGCCCCAGTACCACTGCAAGTTTCACATATTTCGGTTCTGGGAACTTGTATGGTTGTTTCAACTCCATTGTAAGCATCCTCAAGATCTATTTCGATGTCATATCTTAAATCAGAACCTCTGTATGTATGTGATGATCGACGGTCGAAACCCATCCTCTGTCCAAAGAAACGCTCAAAGATATCATCAAAACCAAATCCAAAATCTCTGAAAATGTCGCTGAAATCTGCTCCTCTGAAAATATCCTCATAACTATATTGTTGATCTATCCCTGCATGACCAAATTGATCGTATCGTTTTCTTTTTTCGTCGTCGTATAAAACAGCATAGGCTTCAGATATTTCTTTGAACTTTTCTTCAGCGTCTTCAGCAGGGTTTTTATCTGGATGGTATTTTAATGCAAGTTTACGGTAAGCTTTTTTAATCTCGGCTTTACTTGCATTTCTATTAACTCCTAGAATTTCATAGTAATCTCGTTTGGTCATAAGCGTGCAAGGCAACTGTAAATTGGGAAGTGCTATATCTTTTTTTTGCAGTAAAAGTAATTTTAAAGATGATGTTAAAGTTAGTGCAGGGGGAAGGGATTTGAAC
>CAYMMP010000069.1:3803-4867 GCA_964391625.1 uncultured Thermoplasmatales archaeon
GGGGAAGGGATTTGAACACCAGTTTAGTCATAAAAAATAAGAAGTTTTTCTCGTTATTCGCTTTTTCAAAATCGGGAAAAAGCATAAGTTATTCATTTTGACGTTTTAACACGACAGGTTTTTATACAATTAATGATAGAACGTGACACGGTTAGGTGAATAGGATGATTAAAAAATACATAATGCTAATATCCGCTATTTTAGTAATACTTATATTTACATCAACAAGTTCTGCCTCGTTTTTGTTCCCCAAAGGGAATATCTATGAACGTCTACCAGAAAACTCACCGTTAAAAAATATACTGAATAGGTTTTCTCAGGTTATTATTTCAAACAAGGACAATAGCATATCAATAGATGAGGATATGGAAGATGATGCAAATGATGATGAAGATGACAGTGAATATGATGATGGTGAGCATGATGAGGAGATAGACCCTGATGGTCCGAAAGAAGATGTAATTCTTCCAAAAATATGGAATATGGTCGGAGAGAAAACACCTGATGACGGAGACGAGCCAGTGATTGACTCAGAAAAAACCACAACTATAGACTCAGATGGTGAAGTTGGAGCAACACAGGATGATGAGTGGACGGTCGATTCGGATGGAGATGAGGGAACAACAAGCAACGATATAACGACATCTGATTACATAGCTGAAGGCGAATGGACAGTTGAGGCGAAACCAATAACGGTGAAACTTGAACGGTTTGTTAAAATTGTTACGGAAATTAATGGCAATCTTGGGGCATTGTTACAAAGAGTTATAGAACGTAATGTTGCTACCGATGAAAATGGTGTTTCTTCGTCAGTGTCAGGCGGTTCAGTAGAGAATGACATAGTTGATAATGTTGTCCTTATGGACTAGGGGCCAATAGGGATAACTCTTAGTTATGATATTTTTTAAATCTTCATATCAATCAGATTAATGAGATTTGAATTGGCGTTTACCAGAAATCCAGGTCTAGATTTCTTTTTTTGACCACGACACAGTGGAAAGCAAAAAGTCATGGTTTTTCTCCTGTTAAAATATTAGATATGCAGGGGAAGGGATTTGAACCCT
>CAYMMP010000070.1:0-4785 GCA_964391625.1 uncultured Thermoplasmatales archaeon
ACTCCAAATTTCTACGATTTTGGATGTCATGCTGAATGTGAAGTTGACACAACCACATTTGAAATATGGAATGGCTGTGAAGGGACACTTGAATACAACATATCATGGGACTGCGGGTGGATAGAATCAGTTACTCCATCTGACGGTGGCTCGACAGGGGAGCATGATACAATAACTGTACAAATAAGTACGACAGGTATGCATCCTAGAGAGTACACATGTGACATTCATATTAATTCAAATGGTGGAAACGGTATATTTACAGTCAATTTAACTATTGGAGACTGTCAAGATCCTGATCCAGACCCTGACCCCGATCCAAATACCGATCCTGATCCAGACCCTGACCCCAGTCAAGACCCGGCAAATGTGCCACCATCTGTAGTCATAAAAACTCCACTTGAGCAAAAGCTATATTTCAGAAACAGAGAGCTTTTCTCACTCGGAAGAACTTTGATCATTGGGCCCATAACAATAAAAGCAAATGCAACAGATACGGATGGCAGTGTGGAGAAAGTCGAATTTTACATTGATGACGAACTAAAAGAAACAATGATTGCAGGGCCGTATGAATACAATTGGAACGAAAGAGCAATCGGCGAATACAACATCAAAGTAAAAGTCTATGATAATGAAGGTGCAGTTACAGAACAGGTAAGAAACGTTCTAATAATAAACTTAGGAAGAGGTAGTTAAACACCTACCATCCAATCTTTTTTTTTATTTTATATTTAATTAAATTAAGACTTTATAGTACCTTTTTATTTAAGGATTTCAAGAAACATGATATTAAATGATAAATCGAGTTTAACAATTAGACTTGCAAAGTTTTTTTTACCTTTTATCATCGGTTTTGGAGTTTATGGAATATGGGCATTGTTTGATGATACTCTTTCAAGAATTTGGCCTTTACTTGTTGCATACTTTTTTCCACCTCTTGGGAAAGAAACCATCATTCCATTAGGTGTTGGTTTTTCTAAGGAGGCTCTTGATATTCCTTTAATAAATCGCCATATTGAACCTTTGAATGTTGATCCTTTAGCTATGGCCCTTTCAGTTGCTTTTATCGATATTATTGTAGCGTTATTTCTAATGTGGAATTATGACCTTGCAAAAAAAATTCCTTTAGTTGGAAGGTTTATGATAAAGGTGGAAAACATAGGTAAACATTCATCTGATAAGTATGCCTGGGTCAAGCCACTTAGATTTATTGGAATAATGCTTTTTGTCATGGTTCCATTTCAAGGTTCTGGGGGTCTTGTTGGATCGATTTTAGGTCGACTAATAGGTATGAAACCTGTAAATACTTTTTTAGCGATTTCCAGCGGTGCCATTCTTGGTTGTTTGTTACTTGCATATTTTGCAGATGCAATTCTTAACGTTTTCATTCAGAACTTTTTATATGGATTATTGATTGTAATAGTTTTATTAGTATTAGGTATAATGATATACATATATAGAAAAAATAAGTCTAATACCAAAAAATAAGAAAAAATATAAGAAACATAATTCGTTTGTAAATCAAGATTATGGGGGAAAGTATGTCTGATAAACCAAGATATCTATTTCCATTAGTTCTTCTATGGATAGTACTAGGTTTAATATTCATTATATTGGGATTGTTTTCTCTAAATCTCACAATATGGATCTTTTCACCTGAATATACCAGTTACGGAATAATTGATTGGGCAACCTCAATGATATTTTTTATGACTTTCACTGAAACTACGACACTGCTTGTTTTCGGCAGCCTTTTTCTGATATTTTCATATGAAACATATAAAGGAAAATCTTGGGTGTGGAATGCTGGAGTGATTATTTCCACAATATTCCTTGTGATTTTCAGTTTTTTACTTGCATCGCTCATGATCTCAACTTTATTGTTTCCAAATGACTTTACAGTACCTGCTCTAATAGAAGGCATGATCACGGTTCTTGTTGATCTAGGAATAATTTTCTTACTTACAAGACCCAGCATCAAAATCTATTTTGAAAAACAAAAAAACAACAATTCAGATTGAAATATTTATTTCGCTTAACATTCTATTAATGATATAAGAAGGCGCATCCATTAATAGATCTTTATAAGATGAATGCGGTATCACATCTGATTTGCTGATTTCTTCTGCTTTCCTAACATGTTTTGTGATTTCATCAATGTAATATTGTCTAATTTTGTCTTCATTTCTAGCGAATTTTCTTTTAATCTCCCATCTTTTAAAAGAAGTTTTCTTTATCGGTTTTTTTTCAAGTCTGTTCAATAGTGGAATTATTACACTATCAATCATCTCACCATTTGCCAAATCCACTAAATCATCTGCAAGTTGATATGCCAAACCTATTTCCCTACCATATTGCCTGAAAACCTTTAGAATGTCCCCAGACATATTGGCCTCTAAAGCTCCTGCCTCACAGGCTGAAGAAAATAAGGAGGCTGTTTTCAAATCAATGATTTTATCATATGCTTCAAAAATCGTTGATTTTAAAGATGATTCTTTATGACCATTTCTATTGAAATCTACTTCATCTATTTCCCCATTAACCACTTCATTCCATGAGTCGACATACAGTTTTGCTACTTCTTTTCCATGGTTTAATGCTATATCAAAGCCCATAGCAAGCATTCTGTGCCCTGTAAGAATCGCATGTCCAATTCCTTCTTTAATATGATATGCTGGTTTTCCTCGCCTTACTGAATCTCTGTCTATAATATCATCATGAACTAGAGATGCTCCATGTGCGAGCTCGATACTTACAGCGCTTTCAAGAGACCTTTGATAGTCATCATGTGTCTCTTTGCCTTCAGTACATGTTTTAAATGAAAGTTGGGTTAAAAGTGATCTAAGTCTTTTGCCACCGTGTAAAATCTCACGGATTTTTTCGTCAGAAATTGTAGATGAGATTTTTTCTTCTATATCGTATCTTGTTGTATCGAAAAAATCATCTAACTTAATTGATTGGTTGTCTTCCATTTTCGCCTTCCCCTTATAACAATTTGATTTATTTCTCTAAATATATATAGTATGAAGTTAGTTATACTATTTTCTGTAATATTATAATATATTATTTAACGTTGATTAACGATGTTAATCCAACTTGTGTTTTTAAATATTTTGTAGAGTCTAAGATTTTTTAAATGATTTTGCAACAATATAAATTTCTGAGCTTGTTTTACGAGATGCTTGAGGAGAGAATTGTTTTACAGCCTGAAATTGCTTCTTTATTTTTTGTAAAAATTCCTGAAAATCTTCGCCAACAAAAACCTTGCAAACAAAGTTTCCACCTGGCTCTAAAAGTTCGTTGCACGTCTTGAAAGCCTGCTCACAAAGTTGTATACTTCTGGCTTGATCTACAGAATAATTCCCTGAAATATCTGGTGACATATCAGATAGTATTGTATCTGCTTCTTTGCCATTTATCAAGCTTTTAATCTTTTGAATAGATTCGTCATCAGTCATATCGCCTTCTATAAATGTTACTCCTTCGAGCGATTGAATGGGCAGCAAATCAATTCCAATTACTGTCCCTTTTTCACCAACTATTTCTTTTGCAACCTGGCTCCAACTACCTGGAGCTGCACCTAGATCAATTACAGCATTACCTTGTTTTAAAATTCTAAATCTATTTTGAATTTGCTTAAGCTTAAAAGCAGAGCGTGCTCTATAACCTTCTTTTTTGGCTTGCTTATAGAAATGTTCTCGCTTTTTTTCCTGGTACCAACGTGTTGGCATATAAAAAAAGAAAAGAAGATTAGAGTATTATATCTATGTCTAATCTCTCTGCAAGTTCCTTGTAACGATTTCTTATTGTAACCTCTGTAACACCAGCAACATCTGCGACTTCTCTCTGTGTACGTCTTTCACCACAGAGAATTGAAGCAATATAAATTGATGCTGCTGCAACACCTGTTGGCCCACGACCGCTAGTAAGTTCTTTGTCTGCAGCGTCTTTTAGGATCTCTATTGCCTTTGATTGTACATCTCCTGAAAGTTTTAGTTCGCTACAAAATCTTGAGATATAGTCCTGTGGTGACGTGGGCATTAGTTTTAATCCTAGTTCTCTAGCAATAAATCTGTAAGTACGTCCGATTTCCTTTCTGGAAACTCTAGAGGATCCTGCTATTTCGTCTAATGTTCTTGGTACGTTACATTGACGACATGCAGCATATAATGCTGCTGCAGATACTCCCTCGATACTTCGTCCACGAATAAGATTTCTAAGAACAGCTTTTCTGTAAATCATAGCTGCGGTTTCCCTGACATTTCTTGGCAACCCCATTCCTGAGGCCATACGATCTAGTTCTGATAATGCGAATGCTAGGTTTCTTTCTGTTGCATCACTGATTCTGATACGTCTTTGCCATTTTCTTAGACGATATAGTTGTGCTCTATTTCTTGTTGGAATAGATTTTCCATAGGAATCACGGTTTTTCCAACCAATCATTGTACTAAGACCTTTATCGTGAATTGTATAGGTCATTGGTGCTCCAACACGAGCACGTTTTTCTCTTTGGTCAGAATCAAAAGCACGCCATTCTGGTCCGTGATCTATAAAATCTTCATCTATAACAAGTCCACAATCTTCACAAACTAATTCTGCTCTAGAATAGTCTTTAGTTAAGTGTGTACTGCCACATTGAGGACATCTTGTAATCTCCTCTATGCTAGGTTTTTCTTTCTTTTTTTTAGATGATGGCATCATTTTGGCACATTCCCCCATTTCATATATTTAATACTTTCCGATATGTTTTTATCCGACATGATAGAACTTATATTTAAATGTTTG
>CAYMMP010000071.1:0-4727 GCA_964391625.1 uncultured Thermoplasmatales archaeon
GAGTTAAATGATCAACAAAAGATGATACAAAAAATGGTTCGAGAGTTCGCAGAAAAAGAAGTAGGACCAATAGCCGCTGAGCTGGATAAAACAGGAGAATATCCAACTGAAACTCTCAAAAAAATGGCAAAATTAGGACTTCTTGGAATCATTATACCGACTGAATATGGGGGTGCAGGTCTTGATACAATTAGCTATGCAACAATTATTGAAGAAATATCAAGAAAATGTGCATCAACTGGCGTCATAACATCAGTACATAACTCCTTGGTTGCATGGCCAATAATAAAATATGGAACTGAAGAGCAAAAAAAGAAATATCTTCCAATTCTTGCAAAAGGAGAAAAAATTGGTGCATTTGCTGGAACCGAACCAAATGCTGGTTCTGATTTGGGAGCAATGCAAACTACTGCCGTTTTAAAGGGAAATAAATACATAATCAATGGTGATAAAACATTTATTACAAGCGGTCCAAAAGCAGGCATTATAATTGTTTTTGCAGTTACTGATAAAGAAGCAGGGTCTAAAGGAATAAGTGCTTTTATCGTCGAAAACACTTTTAAAGGTTTCAAGGTTGGCAGCATATTTGATAAGATGGGAATTAACGCAAACTTAGTATCTGAACTTATCTTTGAAAACATGGAAGTTCCAAAAGAAAACCTCCTGGGAAAAGAAGGCGAAGGTTATAAAATTGCACTAAGTACGCTTGATGGCGGGCGAATTGGTATTGCATCACAATCAGTTGGTATCGCCCAAGCATGTCTTGATGAAAGTATTGAGTATGCAAAGCAACGTCAACAGTTTGGACGGCCCATAAGTAAATTTCAAGCCATACAATGGATGATAGCTGATATGGCAACTAAAATTGAGGCGGCACGTTACCTTGTCTACAATGCAGCATACACAAAAGACAAAGGCGAAAGAATAAGTAAAGAAGCAGCTATGGCAAAACTATTTGCTAGTGAGACGGCTGTTGATTGCGCAATAAAAGCAGTACAAATACATGGCGGGTATGGCTACACAAAAGAATACACAGTTGAAAGATTATTCCGAGATTCAAAAATTACAGAGATATATGAAGGAACTTCTGAAGTTCAAAGATTGGTTATTTCTGGAAGTTTGTTAAGATAAATAATTCGAGGTGAGACTTGTTTATGGGGGAATATAACTACGATAAAGAATATAAAAATTGGAAATGGAAAATACCTGATGATTATAACATAGGATATGACTGTGTTGATAAACATGCTGAAACTGACAAAAAAAACAAGGTAGCTCTTTATTGGGAAGATTCTAAAGGAAACTCTGAGAAATTTACTTTTAATGATATGAAGAGGTTATCAAACAAGTTTGGAAATGTTCTTAAAAATCTTGGTTTTGAAAAAGGCGATAGGTTTCTTATTCGTCTTCCAAATCTACCGGAGTTTCAGATCTCGTTTATTGGTGGTGTAAAGATTGGTGCAGTGCCTATTCCATCTAGTGTAATGTTCAGGCCACACGAGATCGAGTATAGAATAAATGACAGCAGCTCAAAAGCAGTTATCACAACACAAAAATATGTTAAACAAGTCAATGAGGTCAAAGATAAATGTCCTTCATTAAAACATATAATTGTTGTAGATGAAGCATATGATGATCAATTAGATTACAGCGAGTTAATGAAAGATGGATCAAGTAATCTTGATCTTGAGCCTACAAAAAAAGATGACATGGCCTTTTTCTGTTATACATCGGGGACAACTGGCAATCCTAAAGGTGCAGTTCACTTACATAGATGGGTTCCAGGAAATGATCCAAGTGTACTATACTGGCAAGATGCAAAAGATGATGACATCCTGGCCCACACTGGAGATTTAAACTGGATATTCCCACTTGGAAACGGTTTTCTATATCCGTGGAGACATGGTTTTTCAACTTTCATTTATGATGGTAGATTTCATCATGAAAAATGGTATCAACTCTTAGAAAAATACAAAATTAGTGTTCTAGCATCTGTACCCACGGCATATAGAATGTTTGTGACTGTTGAAGATGCAGATAAAAAGTATGATTTGTCAAATCTGCGCCATTGCATATCTGCTGGAGAACCATTAAATCCTGAAGTTATTAAAAAATGGAAAAAAATGTTTGGACTTGATATCTACGATGGCATTGGTATGACTGAGATTATGGTTTATCTTTCCAACATTCCTGGAATGAAAATCAAACCAGGCTCTTGTGGAAAACCACAGCCTGGAAAAATTTGTGGAATTGTTGATAGCAAAGGCAAACTTGCAAAGCAAGGTGAGGCGGGAATATTAGCAGTGAAAGATACTGATCCTGGTCTTTTCAAGGAATACTGGAATAAGCCAGATAAAACTAAGGCAAGTTTCAAAAATGGTTGGTTCCTCACAGGTGACGTTTTGTATCAAGATGAAGAGGGATATTATTGGTTCAGTGGTCGTGATGATGATTTGATTATGGCTGCTGGCTATAGAATAAGTCCCTTTGAAGTTGAATCTGCGATTATATCTCACCCAGATGTCTTAGAGTGTGCAGTTGTTGCAAGTCCTGATAAGATCCGTGGTGTTATCGTCAAAGCATTTATTATTTTACATGATATATCTAAGGCTTCTGATGATCTTATTAAAGATATCCAGGAGCATGCGAAGAAAGTTGCGGCTCCATATAAATATCCTCGTGAAATTGAATTTGTAGAAGAGCTTCCAAAAACTCAAAGTGGCAAGATAAAAAGGAAGCGGTTAAGAGAATTAGAAAGAGAAAGAAAATTAGGAGGTAAATAATATGAATATAATTGTTTGTGCAAAACAAGTTGTTGATGCATCTGAAATGAAGATAGATCCTAGCACTAAAAAACCGATATTGCAGGGAATTCCTCAAAAGATTAGTGACATTGATAAAAATGCTATGGAAGAGGCAATAAAGCTTAAAGATAAACATGGCGGAAAAATCACAACAGTCACGGTTGGTGCTCCTGACGCTAAAGAACGGATTAAAGAACTTTTAGCAATGGGTGCTGATGAAGGCGTATTAGTTACACCACCTGAAAAATATGATTATCATGTTGTTTCAACTCTTCTTGCTGAAGCAATCAAAAAGATTGGAGCATATGATGTAATTCTATGTGGTGAAGCTTCTACTGATATGTTCTCAGGTCAAATTGGTCCGCGTCTTGCAGGTTTACTAAACATCCCACAAATTACCTATGCCATAAAACTAGATGCTGCAAAAGATAAAGTTGTTTGTGATAAAAACATGGGGGATAAAGCAGTTACTACTGAATCATCATATCCTGTTCTAATCACTGTTACAAAAGAGATAAACGAGCCGCGTTTACCAAGTCTAATGCAGATACTTGCTGCAGCAAACAAGCCAATTAACGAATGGACTGCTGACTCTCTTTCCAGCGGATTAAAACCAATGGTTGATACAATAGATCTCAAAGGCATCTCAATGGAGCGTAAAAATGTTGTTTACAAAGATGATTTGGATGAATCTGTCAATCAACTTGTTGAAAGTCTTGCAAAAGAAGGAGTATTGAGGTGATATAGATGGTTCTGGTTTACTCTGACAATAAAAATATTGCATTTGAACTTCTTGCTAAAGCAGGTGAAATCGCAAAAGAGCTCGGAAAGAAGGTTAACGCAGTAACAATAAATGATGAAACTGTTGCAAAAGAATATGTTGCCCACGGTGCAGAAAATGTGATTATTGTTGAAACAGATCAAAAAGAGTTCAAGGCAGAAGAATATGCTGATTATCTAGAAAATGCAATCAAAGAAACAAATGCCGAAACTATATTGATTGGATCCACAAAAAACGGTAAGGAGCTGGCATCAAGACTTGCAGGTAAATTAAATGCAGGTTGCATAATAGATGCAAACAACGTTTATGTGAAAGACAAAAAACTTACAGCAGAAAGAGTTGTCTATAGTGGGAACGCAATTTCAATAGAACAGTTTAATTCTAAACCTAGCATCATCACAGTTCCATCTAAAGTCTTTGATCCCCTTCCAAAAGATGATAAAAAATCTGGGAACATAGTAAAAAAGAAATTTGATGCAGCAAAATATGCATCAAAGATTATTAAAGTGCAAGAGATGCAAACCGGCGATGTTAATGTCGAAGATGCGGAAATCATTGTTTCATGCGGGCGCGGATTTAAGGACAAAAATGACATCAAACTTGTACAAGATTTAGCAGACGTCCTAAAAGGTAAAACAGTTGGATGCAGCAGACCTATTGCAGCTGATCTCAAGTGGTTGTCAGAAGATCATTGGATTGGGCTTTCTGGTCATAAGGTTAAACCTAAATTATACATTGCCGCTGGAATATCTGGTCAAATACAGCACATAGCAGGTATGCGCGATTCAGGTGTTATAGTAGCAATCAACAAAGATCCTGAGGCATTAATCTTCAAATCAGCAGACTATGGAATTGTTGGGGATCTTTACGAGGTTCTTCCAAAACTTACCGCTGCTGTTAAAGAAAAGATGGGATAAATCCCATCCCATATTTTTGAGGTGTATGAGTATTAGTAGAGAAAAGGATAGAAAATTAATCGAAGAAATTCCTAAGGATAAGTTAGCCGATTTTGTTTTCATGCATCTACGCGACATGTGGGCTGTAGATGGGTTATATTATCTTGGTATCGAAGAGCAATGGGGAACCAAAGCTGCAACTGAAATAGACAGAAAAGTCTGGGAAGTTATGGGAAAAATTGAAGC
>CAYMMP010000072.1:0-4726 GCA_964391625.1 uncultured Thermoplasmatales archaeon
GTGTGTTGAATTCTAAGTAAAATATTGTCAAGTATCTCTGAAATAATTTCTTTTATTTCTCTGGATCTTGATTTGATAGTTAAAAAGGTCCATTCAACTGTTCCATCAGAGAATGAGTAGGATAATAAAGGCAATGTTTCCTTTAAAACTTCTCCATTTTCTGTTACTTTTATCTGACAATTGTGCATGCCATACCATTCATTTGAAGGAAAAGAATCTTCTCCAGGAGTTGAAGGAACTGAGAAATCAAATTTACCATCTGTATCAGTGGTAACTGAAATGCCTCTACAAGTTACAGTTGCACCTGGAAGAGGTATTCCATTTCGCTTTACAATGCCAGTAATTTGAATCGGTTCCGTCCAAGGATTACTATCTATCCAATCTAGAAACGTATATATCTCTGCCAGATATGTGTCAAGCATAACAAAATTTGTAATGAATGATCTAACACCAGTTATAACATCTTTGCAACTGCCAACAAATTCATCCTTAAATTCAATAATTGTACTAATAAACTCTTGAAATTCTTTGTCGAAAAGAAATCCAATTAACTCTTTTACTTTTTCTGGAGTTGCTAAAAGTTGATTTACAATCAATACAAATGCGGCAGTTGTTGCTACCACTACATTTACTTGTTGTTTTGTAAAATCTACGAGCAATGTTGCGCCATCAATAAACAAAGATACAGCTTTTGAGAAAAATTCGTAAACCCATCCAAGTCTGCCCTTTATCATCTCTATGATTTTCTGAATTAAATCTCCAATAGGATTATTTTTAAACATTCCATTGCTTAGACCCCAATATTCGTCCAACAACTGATTCAATGTTTGCTCATCAATTGTCAGTATGCTGTTTATATTTAGTTCACTTTCAGGGATGGGACGAAAACCAATCAAAGATAAAGCATTTGCTAAAGCTTCCATATCTATTTTATAGTAGCCGTCTCCAGGGATGGCTATTGTATTTAAAAGCTCCATTGCATCTTGTTTTTCTTTGGCATCAGCAATATTTTCAACAAATTGGTTAAGTTTTACTTTCTGTTCTATTGTAATAAAAATAGTAGGCGCATCTTCATTAAGGTTAGATACTATTGGAAACTGTTTTACATTGGTAGTAAGCGCAGTAGATGTTATCGGAACAACAAGCATCAAAGCTGCACAAAAAATTGCAATAATTATTTTTTTCATTTATTTCTTACCCCCTTTGGTACATAATAAATATGTATGCATGTCATATATTAACATATCGATAAAACTATCGACGTTTAACGTAAAATTACTAATAATTCATGGAGTAAGCCTTGTTCTATCCCTCGGAAATAAAATACACTCTCGAATATTTTTAATATCTAAAAGCTCCATTAAGAACCTTTCAATTCCAAAACCAAAACCACCGTGAGGTGGCATACCATATCTAAATGCTTTTAGATATGATTCAAAATTTTTTGGATTTAAATCGCAAGCCGTTATTCTTTTCTTTAAAAGATCGACATTGTGAATACGCTGACTGCCAGATGCAAGCTCGACACCTTTACAAGCAAGATCAAAACCTCGAGAATACTTTTCTTCTAATGGCATTGTATAAAACGGTTTAGATTCTAGAGGATATTTAGTTATAAAATAGAATTCAGAACCTTCTTTTTTCATTATATCTCCAAGAAGCTTTTCCTCTTCTGTTCCCAGGTCCTCTCCCCATTTTATTTTACAACCATCATCGTTTAGTTTTTTGAGCACATTATCATATGAAATACGTTTAAAAGGAAGTTTTGGAACGATTATTTTTTTGTTTAAAACATTTAGTTCATCTTCACACTCGCTTGCTCTTTTCCACATGTGCTGGACAAGACCTTCAAGAACTTTCATTACATCTTCTTCACTTTTTATAAATGCCATTTCTAAGTCAACAGCAGTAGATTCGTTAAGATGGCGGCGAGTATTGTGCTCTTCAGCTCTAAAATACCAAGCTATTTCATAAACACGATCAAAACCAGTAGCCATTAACATCTGCTTATACAATTGAGGTGACTGAGCAAGAAACGCATCTTTTTCGAAATATTTCAATTTGAAAACATCTGTGCCACCTTCAGATGAGCTAGCAATAATGTTTGGAGTGTGAGCCTCTATAAAACCTTCTCTTCTCAAGAATTCATGAACTGCTGAAATAATTTTATTTCTTATTTTAAAAATAGCTTGGATTTCAGGTTTTCTAAGATCGATAAATCGGTTATCTAATCTAGTTTCAAGCTCTGACTCAATTTTATCCACAACACCCAAAGGTAACGGAGTTTCAGCAGAAGATAAAATTTCAAATTCTTCTGGGATAATCTCATATCCATTACGAGCCTTATCGCTTTCTTTGCATATCCCTCTAATAGAGATCACAGATTCGCGAGGAACATTTACAATTCCTTCAAACAAATCAGGATTATTTTTTTTGAGACAAGTAATCTGTAAAGTCCCTTTTCTATCCCTTAATATGATAAAAGCAATGGAACCAATATTACGTATGTCTTCAACCCAACCAGCGACAGTAATTGATTTTCCATAATCTTTATTTGTGACATCTAGCGAATAACGATTTCTGTACACTTCCATATAAGAAGCCTATATTAATATCATAAATTTAGTTTTTTCCTAAAACAAAAATTAAGAAAAGGAGAACTAAGTATTGTAACTAGAATAACAATAACTCTCGACAGATGTGTCTGATGAATGCTTATTGATTTTTATAGTGCCTTGTTTTGTTACAACAACAGGTGTTTTTCTTTTTTTAACAAGAGCTTGCAATTTTTTAGTTGTTTTATTCATAATCTCAAATCTCTCCTTTAAACACCAAATCGTGCTACATATTATCTGTCTATATACTAATATTTAATATTTTGCTGTAATTTTTACATTTCAAAAATAGATTATCTTATGGATCCTAGTCTTTTTGAAATAAAAACATAGATGTCCTTCAAATTTTTGGCGTTATCCCATGAATCAACTATTTTTTGAAGATTTTTTTTATCTTCTTTTTTTAATAGTTTAACCCATCTTTCGATATTGGGAATTGCCCTAGTTACATTGTCAACAATAGTTATATCTGCAGTTTTTGCAGTCCTGGATAACGGATTCAAATCTACGGTAATCACCTGTTTGCCCATGTTCTTTAAAGCTTGACAACGATCTCCGTCTTCCAGGGGAACTAGCACAACATCGGCAGAATAAATGCCATTTTTATCACAAACGCTTCTATCATGATTTAATCCAGGAATTTGCGCATCCGCACTTTCACCTAGAACTTCTTTAGCGCCTAATTTATATAATTGGTTAATTAGTTTTTTAATGCGGGAATTTGTCCTATGAAAGAGATTAACCTCAAGTTTTGCAGGGATGCATTTAGAAAGGGTAATACATTCTTTGCCAGATAATGCAACAACATTACCGTTCATAGAAATGACAGGATTTTTGGCGCATAATAGTGCAACAGCAGCAACCCTCTCAGCTTCATCAGCAAAAGGAATTGTTTGTTCACCAATTAAGTAATCAAAAGCCTCACCACGTCCATGGGCAATTAATCCAGTTTCATGAACTAATCCTTTCTTCATTCCTTCAGAGATTTTTTCTCTTGTTTTTAGTGAGAGATATCTTGGATGGGACTTAGGTATATTTGACATAAACCAAAAATAAACAATAAAACTTTGTTTTTAAAACTTATTTAAAAGAAAGAAGGGGAGGTTAGATGATAGTTCTAACCATACATGCTTGGTTGTGGAGCTTGGCCAGAGGATACCATTGGCTTAGCTTGTTTATGGAACTTCTGAAGTTGTTTCTCTATACGTTCTGATTCTTCGTACAATGGTGTAACATTTATTTCTATGTCCATAATAAGCGCCATAACATTAATTGCGGCGGCAGCTGCTCTCGCATCTGGATAATTTGGATGCGCTTCAGCTAGAATTGAAATTACATCAAATTTACTTTGTTTGCCACAGTTTAGCAAAACGCCAGATACGCCAGCTATAATGCCATTTTTAAACTGAGGGATATCTTTTTTTGATAGTAAAGAGCGAGCTGCTTCAGTCGATCCGATGGCATAAGCATCGACAGATTCTTCTTCGTCAGCAGATTTCCCTTCTACCACCATGCCTTCGGGCGAGATAAGTAATTTGCAACCTTGTGTTGTAACCCAGTCCATAATAGTATTTGCAATTGAATTTATAAGATTGGGTTTAGGTTTGAATTCAGAAACAAAAACTACAATTTTCTGTCCGTTGGGCTGCGTTCCTTGATAAATTCTAACAGGCGATAAAGGTTCTCCAGTGTGAACTACTGAAAGAGCAGGAAAATAAGGGGATTTTATACTGCCTATTTGCCTAAGATTTAGAGCATCAATTAAATAATTTGCAGCAATAGTACTTACGAGACCTATAGATGGAAAACCTGCGATAACAATTGCATCTTTTAGGTCCATTTCTTCAAAATTACAGATTTCTACATCATCCAAATGCATCACCATCCGATAACCCTACATGCATTTTCTAACATTTAAAATTAATTGTAATAAAAATTGTAATAAATTATGATTTTATGTATGTCTAAAAGTAATAGCAATAACTTTATATATTCCATAATATAAAAATAGCGATATATTTATATACTTTAAAAATAATATTTATTAAAGGCGGACTAAAATGAGACATCTAAAAAAGGGTTTGATTACTTTTGCAATATTATGTGCTGTT
>CAYMMP010000073.1:0-4654 GCA_964391625.1 uncultured Thermoplasmatales archaeon
TCCTTTAAATCAACATAGCTACTGCATACTAATTATGTTGATTTTTAGCGCATCCACGAGCATAAAAAATGAAGTATTAGCTATATAAAACTTGTTTATACTGGGGTTTATTTGGTAACGCCGATTTCTACTGAGACTTGATCTATATCCCACTTTCTAACAAGTTTACCTGAGGGTTTATCTTTAAAAGCAAGTGTTTTAGATCGTGTTTCTCCTTTGATATAACCTTCCCATTTTTGTAATGCTTTAACCTTTTCTGAATCGATTTTTAATTCTGTTGTAATTTTATCCTCAACATCTAAATCCATTTCTTTTCGCATAGATTGTATCCTGCGAACTATTTCTCTTGCAAAACCTTCTGCTTCCAATTCAGAATTCAATCTAGTATTGATAAGCAAAACAGTTCCTTCAACGTCAGTTCTTGCAATATCTGGTTTTTCTTTTTCAACGATCTCAAAATCTTCTACAGTTAAAACAATTTTCTCGCCATCAATTTTTAATTCGACTTTTTTATCTTTCATCAGAGCAGTATAGAGTTTTTCTTCGTCCATTTCTTCAAGTTTACTGACAACAAGCTTTGCTTTTTCTTTAAGTCTCTTACCAATACTTGAATGCTTAGGTTTTAAAGATTTAATCATAAATTTTGAAGTGTCTCTTTCAAAAGAGATCTTCTTAACATTTATTTCTTCATTTAATAAATCTAAAAGATTTTTAATCAAATCTTCAATCTTTTTATCACAAACAAGCGTAGCGCTACTAAGTGGATATCTAACTTTAATTCCTACCTTAGATCTGAGAGCGCGCCCTGCTTCAACTAATTCGCGTATGTGCTCCATGCCTTCTTCAAGCTTATTGTCTATTTGTTTTTTATCGGGTTCAATGTAGTCACAAAGATGTACGCTTTCAGGCATGTCGTCAGTTTTCAAATTTTGGTACATATTTTCTGTTATAAAAGGAATGAAAGGTGCAAGTATTTTTGTAAGCCCAAGAACTACGTCATACATAGTTGAATATCCTGCAAGCTTATCTTCAGTTCTTTCCTCAACCCAAAGCCTTTTTCGAGAACGTCTAAGATACCAGTTACTAAAATCTTCTATTACAAAACTTTCGATAGCTCTTGTTGCTTTATGAATCTCAAATGTTCTCATATATGATTTTACGTCAATCAGTGTCTTATGAAATTTACTCAAAATCCATTTGTCCAGAAGAGATCTTTTTTCTATTGCAATATTGTCTTTCTTTGGATCGAACTTGTCAAGTGCAGCGTATGTCGTAAAGAAATTGTAGGAATTCCACAGTGTAAGAATAAACTTACCGAGCGTATCTTTTACTGCCTGTTCGTAAAAACGTGTTGACATCCAAGGTGCATTGGCAGACATCAGATACCATCTTAGCGCATCAGCACCCTCATTATCAAGGACTACCTCAGGGCCAATATAATTGCGTTTGCTCTTACTCATTTTTTGATTATTCTCATCCAATACCAATCCTAAAGTAAGAACATTTTTATATGAAGGTTTATCAAAAAGGAAAGTGGAAATTGCTAAGAGGGAATAAAACCATCCACGTGTTTGATCTAACGCCTCAGAGATAAAATCTACAGGGAAATTTTCCTTAAACTTTTCTTTATTTTCAAAAGGATAATGCCATTGTGCAAAGAAAGCAGAGCCTGAGTCATACCAGCAGTCAATTACTTCTTCCTCGCGTTTCATTTTGGATTTACATTTAGGACATTTGACTATTAATTCATCAACAAGGGGCTTGTGTAAATCGTATTTCTCTGGGAAATTTTCACTTAGCTCCCTAAGTTCTTTAACACTACCAACACATATTTGATGATTACATTTTTTATTTGTACAAGTCCAAATCGGTAACGGTGTGCCCCAATATCTTTTCCTAGACAGTGCCCAATCTTTTACATCACGAATGAAATCTCCAAATCGTCCTTGTTGTAAATGCTTGGGATACCAATTAATTTGATTATTATTCTTAATCAAAGAATCCTGAACCTTTGTCATGCCAATAAACCAAGATTCCATTGCATAATATAACAAAGGAGATTCACAACGCCAACAAAATGGATAGTCGTGTTTATAGCTTTGAACACCTTCTACTAACCCACGCTCTTTTAGGTGCTCAATAATACTTGGATCTGCATCTTTTACAAACTGACCTTTCCATAGCGGGACATTCTCAGGAAAAGTTCCATCTAATTTAACATATTGAACAACAGGCAGATTGTATTTTGCGCCGACTTTGTAATCATCCTCTCCAAAAGCAGGTGCAATATGAACAATACCTGTACCATCTTCCATTGTTACAAAATCGGCAAGCACAACATACCAGGCTTTTTTATCAACCTTAACAAAGTCGAACAATGGCTCATACTCAATTTTTTCTAACTCCTTCCCATTAAAGCCATCAAGTATCTCATACTCCTGACCTTTCATCAGAACGGCTGCTCGTTCTTCAGCAAGAATCATTACCTCTCCATGATAACGAATTTTAATGTAATATTCGTCAGGATGAACAGCCAAAGCAACATTTGAAATCAATGTCCAGGGGGTTGTAGTCCAAGCAAGAAAATAAGCATTCTCATTTTTTAATTTAAATTTAACAAAGATTGAGGGTTCTTCTACGCTTTTATATCCCTGTGAAAGTTCATGAGCGGATAGAGCAGTACCGCAGCGCGGACAGTATGGAACAACCTTGTGACCCCTATAAAGTAGCTTTTTCTCCCAAGCTTGCTTTAAAGACCACCATACAGACTCAATGTAATCATTTTCTAAAGTGATATAAGGATGATCCATATCCAGCCAAAAGCCAATTCGCTTGGTATTTTCTACCCAGACATTTTCATATTTGAAAACACATTTTTTACATTCGTCGTTGAACTTTTTAATACCGTACTTCTCAACACCTTGTTTATCCTCAAGTCCAATTTCTTTTTCAACCTCAATTTCAACAGGCAGTCCATGTGTATCCCAGCCTGCCTTTCTTAGAACGTAGTGGCCATTCATTGTCTGATATCTTAAGATAAGATCCTTTATAACGCGAGTTAAAACATGTCCAGGATGCGGAAGACCATTAGCTGTTGGGGGGCCTTCTAGGAAAACGTAAGGCTTACAACCTTTTCGTTGGTCAATAGATTTCTGAAATATACTGTTCTCTTCCCAGAATTTTAGAATGTTTTTCTCAACCCCTTTCGGATTGTACTTCTGAGGCGGTGACTTGATCATACACTATTGCTCCAAATAAGTTAGCACCCTAATTACAAAAGACCGATAAAACCATTTCCCTAAAAGAAACTAATAATCTTTAATATCATCTGCCTTCATTATTTCTCTTAAGAGACTAGTAGCATAACAGCCTTTTTTAAGCATAAATTTCAATAATAAAGCCTGTTTTTTAGAATTTAAATCATCTTTTATTATTTCAAAATCCAAATTTCTCACAGGGGCAACTAAAGAACGCCTTGTACCCTTGGATGAAATATATGGTATGTCAGGTATGATAAAATCTCTTGGGTCAATTTTTTCATTTTCAATTATCGTACGCTCAATCTCACCCATCTCTCCTTCAGAAAAAGTTGAGTCACTACCAAACAAAACACCACTAACAAATGCTTTGCCTTTTAAAATTTGTTTGTTGATTTTTTCGATGTTGCTCTCTTTTACAATTATGCCTTTTTCATCAATTATATTTTTTCTTATCGGAAGAACAATATCTCCAACAATTGCCTTGTTTAATGGAAGATTTTGTTTGATGCGCTTGCTTAAAATTTTATTGAACAGATATGATTGATATGCATAGACGAACATTGTTAAAAGATTCTTTGGCAATTCCTTTAGAGCAGAGATAAAATCTTTGGGATCTTGTACCAATTTATTAAGAATCGCCTTTTCAAAATTTAGTTGATTGGGATATGTTTTTAAAGCTTCAGAAAAACCATATGACTCTTGAAGTTTTTTTCTTAATTCATATGATCCTTCATCTTCACCCTCAATTGGATTTGCAATGTAACTCATAACAGCTTTTTCATAATCATCCTTAACAATGTATTTCCCAACAACATGAGTTATCGGGCGAATTGCACCAAACCGTTGAATTCCAAAGAAATTCGGAAAGCCACCTGTTTGATTAATTAAAGATATTGTTTTGTCTAATTCTTCTTTATCAAAATCTCTAGTATCCCTTACAATTATTTCAAAACTATTTCCAATAAGATTGCCTATTTTCACAGGTTTATCAGAACTATATATGTTTTTGATATCAACATCTTCAATCTTAATATTAGATAGTTTTTCCAAATTTACATTGTAAAAGGACATCAACTGGGTGGTCTTTGCTCGTTTATCTTTGGTTCCTGCAAAACCGATTCTTTGACGTGAGATGCGCAGTCTATTTGAAATCTCTCGTACAAGCAAATTTGTTTCCCAATTAATCGCAGTAACCTCAGCAATTGCAAATTTGCCATCTTTTTTTTCATTTGGATAATTAGAATTTTCTCTGACTATAAAATCTTCAGGGCATATTCTAAGCTTACCGCCTACTCCTTTAAAAGATGTAAAAAAGGCCTCGATTCCTATGACTTTTTCGATATCTAGAACTTTCATTCTATTTTTTGCTTTCAATAGTTTTTGTAAATGCTTTT
>CAYMMP010000074.1:0-4641 GCA_964391625.1 uncultured Thermoplasmatales archaeon
GTTTTCAACAAAAAGAAATATCTATAGATTTACTTAAAAAATTTGTAAACGCAGCACGCATAGCACCTTCTGCCGCCAATCTTCAACCATTGGAGTTTTTTGTTGTAACTGATAAAGAATTGCGTGCCAAGGTTTTTAAGACACTTGGTTGGGCTGCATACATTAAACCGACTTGGTTTCCAGATGAAAAGGAGAGGCCGATGGCATATATAATTATTATTGTAAAAAATCATGAAAAGAATTCTTGGTATGTTAGAGACTCTAGCTTTGCTGCTGAAAATATTATGCTAACTGCTGAAGGTGAGGGTATTGGGAGTTGCATATTGTGTAAGGTAGATGGAGAAAAATTACATGACATTCTCAGATTACCAAAAGAATATCATGTAGATTCAGTAATAGCACTTGGCTATAGATCAGAAAATCCAGTGATAGTAGATATGCAAGATAACAATGTAGAATATTGGAGAGACGAAAACGAAATTTTACATGTTCCTAAAAGAAAATTAGAAGACATTATACATCTTAACAAGTTCTGAATAAAAAAAAGAGGGTATTGAACGGTTTTCTAGTTCAATATCAGATTCTTTAGTAGAGGGAAAAGTTCTATCAATCTATTTAATATTTTTAGTAAAAGTGGATGATTAAACATTTCTCTACCTTTGGGTACACGAATTGGAAGTGGATCAGACCAATCAGTCTCTAAACCATGAGTGTCTTTTGCTTTGACTTTAATTGTGTAATCTCCTCTAGCGGACCAAGTGTGGTTTGCATCAGCCAATGTACCTGAAGGGAATGGACCAACCCAACCACTATCAGTTCCATCTCCCCAACTGAACTTATAATAGATATCATCTCCATCAGGATCTGTAGTCGATGCAAAATATAATGTTTTTTCTCCAGCTCTTACAACAGACATACCAGAAGGCCTATCTGGCTTAACTGGTGCTTCGTTTCCCCCTTCGATAGTTACAGATGCATAGTCATATGCTTTATCACCATCATCATCTGTTACTTTTAAGTTGATTATGTAGATTCCCTCTTCAGACCAAGACCAAGTCACTGTTTTACCTGTTACATCGTCATAACTTCCATCGTTATCCATATCCCACTTATAAGTATAAGGTAAAGACCCACCTGTTGCTGAACCAGTTATTGTTATAGTTTCGCCAACTTCACCACTGTACGGACCTCCTGCATCTGCAACAAACGCACATTCAATATTCACTGTTGCAGGATCCTCCCATTCAAATATTGAGCCACTACATTCTTTTGCACGGATATATGCCCAATTTATACATGGCTCACAATTACTGTTACCGGCATATGCAGTAAACTCGATCACAAGGGTTTGAGAGTCGTACAACACATACTCTGATGTTAGATTCCACCACAGTGTTTTACCATCTGATGAACTCTCTGGCTCGTACGGATCACCATTTACTGTTGCTTTATCCGCATAATCAAGACATGATGGCAGAACATCCCATATCTTCATATCATATAATTTATAATCCCCATGGTACATAACTCTTATTCTGAATCTTACTTCTTCGCCTTGTCCTATTGTGGTTTCTTCCATCCATCCATATACCTTATCATCCCAAACCTCTTTTTCCATGCACATTCCATTGATGTGAACAGTCGCTGTATCGCTATCTGAGATATCTTCACCACATTCAACTTCAGCTGTAACTTCTACAAGATTGATGTCCTCGCTACAAGGCAGTCCAGAAACATTTGCATTGAATTCGATAACGACAGTCTGATTAACAGCAAGAGTTCCAAGATCCCATGTTAGTATTTTTCCCCCACCAGTTATTGTAGGTTCAATAGGCACCCCATCAACTGTAGCATCGTCAGCATACTCTAAGCTGTCTGATAGTGTATCAATTGCTGTAACATTTTCGAGTATTGTCTCGCCAGTGTTCATTACTACAATTTTAAATCTAACAGTATCCCCTGGATAAACCCATGTGTCATCAACCCATTCACAGGTACCATCCCATACCCATTTTTTAACATCGATGCCAGGTTCGGGACAAGCCACATTTACAGTCGCTGTATCTTGATCGGATAGAACTTGACCTGTACAATGCTCATCCGCAGTTGCTTCTACCGCATTTACATTCTCTCCGCAATCGACAACAGTTGCATTAAAGGTTATTTCATAAACTTCTGTATCGTACAAAATTGTTGTATCTAAATCCCAAGTCAAAAGATTTCCATTTATGCTTGGCTCAAATGGACATGCGGAGCCTGTATCATATTCAAGACATGACGGAAGCGTATCATTAACCATTATATTGTAGGCATAATGCGCCCCCCCAGTAAGATTATAATATGTCAGAGTAATCTTAAACTGAACTGTGTCTCCAATATTAGCATCTATTGAATTAACCCAATGTAAGCCATTCCAAACCTTTTTTTCGACATCTAATCGCCCAGTTAAAGTCGTTGCTTTTATGGTTGTTCTACCAAACATAGAGCTGATAAGTGAAAGTGATACAACTAGCGTTACAATTAAAATTAGTTTTTTATTCATTTCTTTTATCGCCTCCTTACCCAATTAAAAGTTAAATAAACTAATAATAAACTTCCATTTAAGTTTTTTCTATAAAGATTTTTAGTAAAATATGTAAGTAATACATATTCCTAGAGATATTATGTTAATATCTTAATTAAATTATAATATTTTTTGATATCAATATGTTTAGATTGGATTGCAGTTTCTAGTGGAACAGTCGACAATTGACCATTATTTATAGCAACACAATAATCTGTAATTCCATTTTTTAAAACATCAACAGCATATTTACCTAAACGGGAGGCCATTATTCTGTCTGTAGAAGTCGGACGTCCTCCTCTTTGGATATGCCCCAAAACAGTAACTCGGGTTTCAAGATTTGTCTTTTCTGTAATTAATTTACCAATGTCATGTGCGCTTGCTTTTCCCTCTGCAACAATAATAATCCAACTAACTTTTCCTTTTTTATTTCCTTCAACAATTTCGTTACACATTCTATCTAAATCTATATCCATTTCAGGAACTAATACTTCTTCGCAGCCGCCAGATAGTGCTACTTGCAGTGCGATATATCCACAGCGTCTTCCCATAACCTCCACAAGAAATATTCTCTCAAGACTTGTAGCTGTGTCTCTAATTTTGTCTAAAGCATCGAGAGCAACATTAACTGCAGTATCAACACCCAAACAAAGGTCGACGCCATTTACATCATTATCAATTGTTGCAGGTATACCAACAACAGGAAAATTGTACTTTGTAGCAAGAATATGGGCGCCAGTAAGTGAGCCGTTGCCACCTATAACAATCAACCCATCGATATTATTATCCCTAAGATTTTTAATTGCTTTATCTTGATCCAATTCATTAAAAAATCTGGGCGAACGGGAAGTTTTGAGAATAGTTCCACCCTGATTTATTATTCCTGATACAGAACGACGATCCAATGACACGAAGTTTCCATCAATTAATCCATCATACCCCCTCATAACACCAAGAACATCAATACCCTCTAGTGAAGCTGATCGGACGACGGATCTAATTGCTGCATTGACGCCAGCACAATCACGGGTAAGAATTGCAATCTTTTTCATATTACTACTTCCAAATTCTGGTAATGTTTTATTTTTTATAAAGCATTTCATCTTGTTAAAGTATCAAGGTAAATAATTTTCTTCCTTACGACAGTTATTGTAATAAAGGCAAATAATAAAGCGGCCACAAAGCCAAAGCCAACTCCTATTAAATCAAAAATCAATAGTGAATTATAAAATGCATGCACTAAAATGGCAAGTAAGAAATAAGGCAAAATTTTAAGTAACGGGGTTTGGCCCATTATCTTTTTTCCATATCCATAACCAGTCCACGCAGTTGCTGAAGCATGCAATAAACATCCTCCAAAACTTCTAATTGATATTAGAAGAATGAAATAAAGAAATCCTTCTGCTAAAAAAGTATATCCATAGAACAAATTTTCAGTTGCAGAAAAACCAAGACCAGCGATAGCACCGTAAATTAGACCATCTTCAATTTCATCTAATTCCTTTTTAATAATTTTAAATCTAAGGGCTAAAGGCTTTGTAAGTTCTTCAGCAAATGGCGCAATAATTATAACTCCAAATATGGCATACAAACCACTATCAAGCGATATTACAAAATATCCTAAGGCCAATTCAAGCAAAATAGATGCAATAATTGCAATTGTAGCACCCCATAAAAAACAAAAAAATATTGATATCCATCTCTCTCGATGATATTTTTCTGTATTTCTAACCCACACCGCATAAATTATTGGCGGTAAAAAAGAAAATAAAATTAAAATAAATATTTCAAAGCCATTCATAATTTTGTAAAATACAACCATATTATGTAGTTTACGATAATTATTGTCGAACGATTTATAAGTAAAATTTGTTTTACAAGCATCGGGGCGATAGTATTAATTTTGAATGGATAGAAAAAACAATACCTTTGACGGAAATCACATACCTACGATTAATTATTGCCATAGCTGTAATCGTTATCGGCTATTTTGTGGCAATAATCATAAGTAGATTAACTAAAAAGGCCATTATTAAAGCAAAAATGACAAAAATATTGGCAGAATTTACTGCTAGAGT
>CAYMMP010000075.1:0-4590 GCA_964391625.1 uncultured Thermoplasmatales archaeon
TAAAATGAGACATCTAAAAAAGGGTTTGATTACTTTTGCAATATTATGTGCTGTTTTAATGCTTTTAACAACGACTGTTCGACCTGTTACAGCAACAGAATCGTCGATAATCATAAAATATGAAAAAGAAATTGATTGTATCGGGTCTTTTACACAAAAACTAACAGATAATAACTATCTATTATCAATAGGTGAAAAACTTTCAA
This sequence comes from uncultured Thermoplasmatales archaeon, assembly GCA_964391625.1. Classification (GTDB taxonomy): domain Archaea; phylum Thermoplasmatota; class E2; order DHVEG-1; family DHVEG-1; genus CAYMMP01. The sequence goes on from CAYMMP010000075.1 coordinate 207, forward strand.
ATAATAAAGCTTTAAGCGGCATCATGGAGCAAATGAAATATGTAAAAACAAATAAGGAATTCAAAATATTGTTTGAAAAATATGTTAATGTTCTTAAAAAACAACCAGAATATTTTCAATTAAAACGTATCTTTGAAAGAATGCATTTCTCAGATATTCAAAATATCAAATCATTTTCAACTAAATTGATCAGTAACGGCGAAGATGATTTGTTGTTAAATTCACCGAAAGAGAAATACTTGTCTTCGCCTTCTTCTGATGTTTTAAAAGGAGATTTGTATGCTGTTAAAGCTACTATGTATTCACCTTCTAGTGATACTAGTGGTCCGGATTTGGCGTACTCCTCAACAGTCAATAAATGTGTAGGTACGGGAGACAGCGGGCCTCACTTATCAAAAGTTAGTGGCACTATAAAGCAGGTGGGCGAGTCAAACGACGGGTCAACTTGGGTTCCATGGTTCCCAGGTAAAATAATTCTATCGATAATTTTGGCTTTCTTCCATTTCCTAAGTGTTATTACTGGTAATTGCAATGGAAATCTTCTAGCAATATTATTGTTCCTTTGGATGCCTTAAAAAATCTTTTTATTTTTTATCCCTTTACAACACCGATAGGCATTAATTTGACAACCTTTTTGGAAATTCCAGCACCGTGTACAACATCAACGACTTTACGAATGTCTTTGTAAGCACCTGGAGCCTCTTCTGCAGCCACTTTAAAACTGGCAGGATGCACATAAATCCCTCTATTTTGAAGTTCTTTTACAACTTGCTCTCCACGCCATTTTTTTAAAGCTCGATTTCTTGATAGAATTCTTCCCGCGCCATGGCATGCAGATCCAAAAGTCTCCTCAGATTCTTTTGTGCCTTTAAGGAGATAACTTTCTGTACCCATATCTCCAGGAATCAAGACAGGTTGACCAATATCTTTATACTTCATAGGTATCTCCGCCTTTTCCGGACCAAACGCTCTTGTAGCGCCTTTTCTATGAACATAAACCATTCTTTTCTTTCCATCAACTACATGTTCTTCCAATTTTGCAATATTGTGACAGACATCATAAACAATATTCATGTCCATGTTTTCAGATGTGTCATTTAATACTCTTTCAAAAGACTCTCTAATCCAATGAACAATCAATTGCCTATTGGCCCATGCAAAGTTAGCAGCACATGCCATAGCCTTTAAGTATGATTGTCCTTCTTTAGAATTAACTGGCGCACAAGCTAGCTGTCTATCTGGTAACCAAATATTGTACTTTTTAACAGCTTGTTCTAGAACACGTAAATGATCGGTACAAACCTGATGTCCAAAACCGCGTGAGCCAGTATGGATCATAACTGTTATCTGCCCGATATCCTTTATCCCATATACCTTTGCAGCATCAGAATCATAGATTTCTGCAACTTTTTGTATCTCAAGAAAATGATTTCCTGCACCTAAAGAGCCAACTTGAGAAAGACCTCTTTGGACGGCCCTATCTGAAACCTCTTTGGGATTAGCATATTTTAGGCATCCATTTTCTTCTAAAAACTTGATGTCTGATTCCCAGCCATATCCCTTTTCAACAGGATATTTGGCACCAAGTGTTAGTATATCTTCAAGTTCTTTTTTGTTAAATCTAACTTTAGCTTTAGAACCCAAGCCAGAAGGTACATTTTTAAACATCTCGTCAACTAGACTTTGAATCTTATCTTTAGATAAATCATCTATGTGAAGATCTGTTCTGACAAGCCTAACGCCACAGTTAATGTCAAAACCTACACCACCTGGAGAAATCACACCTTCATCAGCATCGGTAGCAACGACACCCCCTATGGGAAAGCCATAACCCCAATGAATATCTGGCATGGCTAGAGACTTTCCAACAACTCCTGGAAGCATTGTAGTGTTTGCAACTTGTTCTGGTGCGTTATCAGATAAGATATCTGAAATCATTGATTTATCCGCATAAATAATGGCCGATGTCTTCATATCAAGATTGTTATGCTCTCCTTTATAACTGGAAGGAATTTCATATCTGTAATCATCAATTTTGTTTAATGGGCCATTCCATCTCATTAAAAATACGCAATATGGTTTGATATAAAAAATGTTGTACGGCTCTTTGAAAAATTTACTGCTTCTTTTTTAGATATGGTACACCGTTGCCATTTTCTCTAACTTCATATCCCTCAGGAAGCTTAATGGCATATGCCTTATCGGGCTCTTCTTTACTAAAAAAGCGTACTATACGTCTTTTGTTAGATGTAGTTTCAATTTCCTTTTCGTATAAAACATACTCTCCATATCTGTAGATTTTATTTTCTTCAATAAACTGCTCAGGATCAAAAACCGGGAAATCATTGTTTTTTCCGCTTAAATAATATTGTTTTCCTCGTTTTGCTTTTGATTTTTTCTTTACTTCTTTTTTCTTTTCGGATTTTTTTGTTTTAGGCTCTTCTTTCTTTATTGAATCCACTTCTTTTTTAATCTCTTTTGCAATTTTCTTTCTGATGCCTTTTATTTTTGTCAGTTCTTTAATTGTTTTTTCCATTAAATCTTCTATAGAATAAATCCCGTTTTCGATTAGTAGTTCAGCTATTTTTTCATCAATGCTTTTAATATCTTTAAAATTATCAATTATCATTTCCTCGCTTTCAGTGGATTTAAATTCTTCTAAATCTTCAACATCTTCCTCAACATCTATAGTTTTAAAATGAGTGGAAATTTGTTCATCGACTGCATTAATCTCCTCTTCACTTACACTTTCATCATCAACAAGTTTAATCTCATCATCTTCTTTAATTATATCTTCTATAGTTTCATATTTGTCTGATTCTTTTTTGATTTTTTTAGCCAAACTCTTTTTTATTCCATTGATTTTTGATAAATTTTTTACTGAAGTATCTTTTAGGTCTTTTATTGATTTAATCCCACTATCATATAGGATAATGGCAGTTTCATCATCAATTGTTTTTAAATCTTTAAAAACTTCTATTTTAGCATCATAAGATACTTTATCTTTCTTTAAATTTCCATTTATGAATTGTTTCTTTTCATCTTTGTCAGCATCTTTTTCTGGGATGGGGATCCATTCTGAGTTATCTTCCAATTCAACAAGAGAATCAGTTAATTTAATTTCTTCATCCATAGTATCCATATCGATTTGCAACTGATCTTTTGTCAATTCAGCATTTGCTGCTAAATCAATTTCAATAGACTTGGCTTTAACAGATTCATCAAGCTTTTCATTAATTTCTCGCATAATTTCTTTTATTTTCTTTCGTTTTAAACCTTTAATCTTTTTCAGTTCGTCTTCAGTTGCCTTTTTAAGGGAATCTACTGAAGTGTAGCCATTGTCATAAAGAAGTATCGCAGTTTTTTCATCGATATTTTTTACTTCTTTAAACGAATCAATTTTTATTTTGTCTACAGAAATTTTCCCCTCATCAATTAATTCATCTGCCGTTATCTTCCATTCTGCAGTATCCCCAACATCTAGTGACTCGACTTGTACTGGTTTCTCTTTAAAAGATAGAATTTCTTCATCATTAAAATTCTCTTGAACTAATTCTTTTTTATCTAAGATAGTATTTTTCTTTACTTTTTCTGAATTGGATTTTTTACTAATTTCTTTCCTAATTTTTTTTATTTTACTTTTTTTAATACCGGCTATATAAGATAAATCATTAATTAATGCTGATTCTAGAGACTCTAAAGAGGTAAAACCTACATCATATAATGCTATTGCAGTTTCATCATCAATTGTTTTTAAATCTTTAAAAACTTCTATTTTGATTTTATCATCGATCTTGTCATGTTCTAATTCCTTCTCAACAGTAACTTCTTCAAAAACACCCTCATCTTCTTTTAATTTAACTTTTTTAATAGGTAAAATTTTTTCTTTTTTATTAATTTTTTTAACTTTAATAAAATGTTCAGATTTTTTCTTTTTTTCTTTTATCTTTTTATCGACAACATATTCTCCCGAATCTGTTATCTTCCAACCTTCTTCTTTTTTTTCCTTATTTTCAACTTTTGGTTTTTCTGCATCTATTGCTTTCCATTCCAACAGCTCTTCTTTCGGCGAGTCTTCTTTTACTTTCTCTGGTTCTTTTTGTTTTTCAATTTCCTTTGGTTTAACTTTTACTTTTATAAACTTCTTTTCTTTCTTTCTAACTTTTTCTATTTCAAAAATGTCTTCCCCTTTAATTTGGATATTCTTTTTCTCCGCATCTATAGTAATGAATTTTTTTGGTGAGACTACAGCAATTTTCTTCTTTTCTTCTTTTCTTCTTTTTGGATAAACCGTCACGCGGGGTTTTAAATAATCAGTATCTTCCTTTTTACCATCAAATCTTACATATTTTTCAGGATGCTCTTCTTCAGACGACTCTTTAAG
>CAYMMP010000076.1:0-4408 GCA_964391625.1 uncultured Thermoplasmatales archaeon
ACAAAATAAGTGGAGAAGTTACAATCAAAGTAGAAGATCAAATTACAACAGATCACATAATTCCTGCTGGCAGTAAAATGAAATATCGATCCAATGTACCAAAATATTCAGAGTTTTTGTTTGAAGTTGTAGACGGAAACTTCTATGAAAGAGCAAAAAAGATCAGAGACAGTGGAAAACATAACATCTTCGTTGCAGGACTTAGCTATGGACAAGGTTCATCTCGTGAGCATGCAGCACTTTGCCCGATGTACATGGGTACAAAGGCCGTCATTGCAAAATCATTCGAAAGAATTCATACTGCAAATTTGATTAATTTTGGTATTGTTCCATTAACATTCAAAAACGAAAAAGATTATGAAAAAGTAGACCAAGGGGACGATATTGAAATACCAAATATCAAAGACATTATCAAAAAAGGCGAGGCCTTAAAAGTAGTAAACAAAACGAAAGGAATTGAATTTGAAGTAGAATACAATCTCTCAGATAGGCAAAAAGAGATTGTTCTTGCAGGTGGTACACTTGCATATATGAAAAATAAAGCTAAATAAAATTGAGGGAGAAAAATATGGCACAAAGAGGGATAAGAGAATACAATGGGAAAAAAATGCTTGCTAAATACTGGACTGAATATATTAGTAAAGATTTTAAATTCCCAGGGAAGATTGTTCTTGTTGATCCAAAAACAAAACTGGATGATCTTCCAAAAAAATATAAATGGTTAAAAGAAGAAAAGCTAGTTGTAAAACCTGATCAACTTTTTGGAAAACGTGGTAAGCATGGACTAATTAAAGCCGACGCTAGTTTTGCTGAAGTAAAAAAATGGATTAAAGAACATATGAATAAAGATACAACTGTCGGAAAAGTGACAGACAAATTGACCCATTTTATTATTGAACCCTATGTACCGCACAAAGAAGAATTTTATATAGCAATAAAAAGCAACAGAGACGGTGACACAATCTATTTTTCAAATCATGGTGGCGTAGATATAGAGTCTGTATGGAAAACTGTAGCTGAAATACAAGTTGGTGTAACAGACAATATTGATAAAATTAACATCGAAAACAAACTCCCAAAGGACACGCCAAAACAATACAAAAAAATGTTTGCTGATTTCATAAAGGGGCTTTACAAATTCTATAAAGATTTAAATTATGCATATCTGGAAATAAATCCATTTGTCGTATCTAATAACAATATTGTTCCACTTGATCTTGTAGCCCGTCTTGATGATACTGCTCATTTTGAGAGTGGCAAGAAATGGGGAGATATCGCATTCCCAGCACCATTTGGAAGAAAATTGTCCAAAGAAGAAAAATACATAAAAGAGATGGATGAAAAAAGTGGCGCATCTCTAAAACTTACTGTTCTAAATCCAAAAGGTCGTGTATGGACCATGGTTGCTGGTGGAGGGGGAAGTGTAATTTACACTGACACAATCGTAGATCTTGGATACAGAGATGAACTGGCAAACTATGGAGAATACAGTGGCAATCCAACTACTGATCAGACATACGAATATGCAAAAACCATTCTTGATTTGATGACTCGTGAGAAAGATCCTAAAGGTCGTCCAAAATTCTTGTTAATCGGCGGAGGTATAGCTAATTTTACTGATGTTGCAAAAACATTTACAGGAATTACAAAGGCACTTCGCGATTATAAGAAAAAACTCAAGGAAACAAATGTAAAGATCTATGTGAGACGTGGTGGACCAAATTACCAAACAGGTCTTCGAATTATGAGGGAGCTTGGTAAAGAGATTGGTGTGCCAATTGAAGTATATGGTCCTGAAACACACATGACTCGTATTGTTGATATGGCGTTAGGAGGAAAATAAAGAGGTGATCATGAATGACAAAAAGACCCGATTATATTTTAATGGATAAAAACACTAAAGCAATCGTTTTTGGTTTTCAACAAAGAGCAATTCAACGTATGCTTGATTTTGATTACATATGTCGACGTGAAGAGCCATCAGTTGCTGCAATAGTTAACCCAACCCGCGATGGAATGCATAAATGCTTTTGGGGCACAAAGGAAATCTTAATACCGATGTACAAAACACTGAAAGAAGCGGCAAAAGCACATCCTGAAGCAGACTTTATGGTAAACTTTGCATCATTTAGATCTGCATATCAAACTTCTAAAGAAGCACTTGAAAGCAAGACAATAAGATCTGTTGCAATAATTGCAGAAGGAGTTCCAGAGCAGAGAACTAAAGAGCTTATTAAAATTGCAAATGAAAAAAACAAATGGATCATAGGTCCTGCAACAGTCGGTGGGATAGCAGCAGGGGGCTTCAGAATTGGCAATACTGCAGGTATGCTTGATAACATCGTAGCTTCAAAACTTCATAGAGCTGGAAGTGTTGCCTATGTATCGAAATCTGGTGGATTGAGTAACGAGTTAAATAATATTATCGCAAGGAATACAGATGGGGTATACGAAGGAGTTGCAATTGGTGGAGATCGCTATCCTGGCTCTACGTTCATTCAACATATAATGCGATATGAGAAGAATCCAAATATTAAAATGATAGTATTGCTCGGGGAAGTTGGCGGAACAGATGAATATGAAGTGGTAGATGCATTGAAAAAAGGTAAGATCAAAAAGCCGTTAGTAGCATGGTGTATCGGAACTTGTTCAAAGGTTTTCCCTGCAGAGGTCCAATTTGGTCATGCAGGAGCAAGAGCCGGAGCTGACAAAGAAACAGCTGATGCAAAGAATAAAGCACTCAAAGAAGCTGGCGCTTATGTTCCAAAAAGCTTTGATGATTTTGATAAACAAATCAAAAAAGCATTTGACAAACTGGTTAAATCAGGAAAACATAAGCCAATTCCAGACGTCGAACCACCAACAATACCGCTTGATTATGATGTAGCTCTTAAACAAGGTATTATTAGAAGACCTGCAAACTTTATCAGCACAATCTCAGATGATCGTGGAGAAGAATTAAGGTACTGTGGAGTTCCAATTAGTAAAATCTTTAAGGACGAATGGGGGCTTGGTGGAGTTATTGGTCTTTTATGGTTCAAAAAAGATTTGCCAAAATGGGCTCGTAAATTCCTTGAAAATGTAGTACTTTTGACTGCAGACCATGGACCAGCTGTTTCTGGTGCACACAATAGTATTGTTGCAGCAAGAGCAGGAAAAGATCTGATATCATCTCTTGTCAGCGGATTGCTTACTATTGGGCCTCGTTTTGGTGGGGCAGTTCAAGGATCTGCAGATCATTTCACAAAATATCTATATGCAGGAGAAACACCAGAGTTCATGGTTAAAGATATGAAAAATAAAAACATCAATATCCAGGGAATAGGGCACAGAATAAAATCAGTCACAAATCCGGATGTTCGTGTTACAATAATGAAAGATTTCGCAAAGAAGAATTTCCCGATAACAGAGACACTCGACTATGCATTAGAAGTTGAAAAACTTACAACTGCAAAAAGAAATAACTTAATCCTAAACGTGGATGGTTGCATAGGCGTATTGTCCTGCGACATGTTAAGAGGAATTGGATATTCTAGAGAAGAGGTTAGAGAGCTTGTCGACCTAGGAATTTTAAATGCACTATTTGTCCTCGGCAGAAGCATTGGTTTTATGGGACATATTATGGACCAAAAGCGTTTGAAATCCAGATTGTACAGACATCCTTGGGACGATATAGAATATATGATGCCCGATAAACCTGAAAAGGTGAAGTAAAAATGATGGAAGGTAATATAATGGCTAATGAGAAAGCAATTGAAAAAGCAAAAGATCATTTTGGAAAGATAGTTGAAGAACAGCTAGAACGTATAGAACGTATGAAAGCTGGTGATGAATGGATTGATTACAGTAAGCTTAAACCAATAATAATTGGAGTAGTTGGTGGAGATGGTATTGGACCTTATATCTGCAAACATGCCCACAACATTCTTGAGTTTCTGTTGGAAGATGAAGTAAAATCAGGCAAAATCGAGTTCAGAGTAATCGAAGGGCTTACTATTGAAAACCGTGCAAAGGTAATGAAGGCAATACCTAATGACGTTCTTGAAGAAATAAAGAAATGCCATGTAATTTTAAAAGGTCCAACAACAACGCCAAAAAAAGGTGATCCTTGGCCAAATATTGAAAGTGCAAATGTATTTATGAGACGGGCATTAGACTTATTTGCAAATGTAAGACCAGTTCGCGTACCAGAACTTGATATTGATTGGATCTTTTTCCGTGAAAACACAGAAGGCGCATATATGCTTGGTAGCAAAGGAATCAATGTTACTGATGATTTAGCATTTGATTTTAAGGTTATTACAAAACAAGGGGCAGATAGAATTATTAGACTTGCCTTCGACTACGCAAAAAAGAATAACATTAACAAAGTGACTGTTGTAACAAAGGCAAACGTTGTTAAAACAAC
>CAYMMP010000077.1:0-1789 GCA_964391625.1 uncultured Thermoplasmatales archaeon
ATTACACATATAACAACATCAGATTTGCAGGGAATATGTTCTATTATTCCCCATGGAGGCAGACCTGCATTTTTTCGCAATTCCAATCCTCCAAAGGAACTTGCCAGAACATCCCCCAAGCCAGTTTTGTATTGTATTTCTGCAAAATGTGCAGCCTTTAACGCTTCTTCCCTAGATTGTCCTGTTATTTTTGAAACAGCAAGTGCTGCACTAAGCGCACCTGCTCCACTCATCCCAAAACCTTGACCCATCGGCAATTGAAGTATTGTTTTTACTATAACTCTTAGCTTGTTTGTTCCAATCAAATACTTTATTGCAAAATTTGTTACGGGGGCTGCCAAACGTTTTTTATTTAGATAGATTTCAATTGATTGCTTATTTGAAGATTCAATAAAAACTTCAGATATTGCACCAAGAGATACGCTCATTCCGGCCCCTCTTGATCCAGACCTAGCAAAATCTTCTTTATGATAAACTGGCTCGAAAAAACCTGAAATGTGTGCAGGTGCAAAGGCAATTGCTTTCATATTACGCTCACTTAAGTGATAATATCAAGTATATCATTTGCTAGAATTTCTTTTTTCCCTTTTTTATGAATGCTTTTGCCTTTTTTGTTTATAATTAATATTTCATTTTCATTTTTTGAAAAAGCAGAAATTGTATTTCCGATTACAAAATCAAGATTATTTTTCTTTAAAAGTTCTAAACTTTTCTTTTTTACATTTTCTTTTTTGTATTCGACTTTAAAAGCAATAATTTTTGATTTTGGAGCTTTTTTTCTCATAATTGGGAGCAATTTTAAAGTTGGCTTCAATTCAATAGTAAGCTTATTCTTCCCTGAAGAGATTTTTCCTTTTTGTTTCTTTGGAACATAATCAGAAATTGCTGCACAAACAATTATTATATCAAATTTCTTAATATTGGTTTTCTCAATCAATTTTGATAGGTCTTTTATTGATTCGAAATAGTTAGTTTTTATGAAATCGGGTACTTTTTCTTTGCTATTTGCCCCATACCACAATTCAACATTTGCATAACGGTAAAAGGCGTTTAAGGCTAATGAAACAGCTGTTTTACCAGAGCTTCTGTTTGTGATAATTCTTACATCATCAATTGGTTCAGAAGTTGGACCCCCTACAATCAAAATATCTTTTCCAGAAAGATCTTTCTTACCTGTTTCTCTAAACACATTTGCAACTATTTCATCGATATCTGGCAGTTTAGCTTTATTTTTTTCAATGAAGGGTTCAATAAATTTTATTCCAACTTTTTTGCATTTTTTAATGTTTTCTTCAATAATCTTATGATCATACATTGACAGATGCATAGCAGGAGCAATTAGAATTGGGACACCTGATCCAAGTGCAGTTGTCGCAAAGGTTGTAACAGACGTGTCATCAATTCCATGGGCAATCTTTGAAATTGTATTTGCTGTGCTAGGACATATTAGCAACAAATCTGCAGGATCTTTTACTCGACCACAATAAGCAACATGCTCTGTTGCCCCAGTAAGTTCTACAATAGGCTTTTTTCCAGTGGCAAACCAAATAGCATCAGGATGGATTATTCTTGTAGCAGAATGAGTCATTACAGGGATTACCTCGGCCCCATACCTAATTAATTCTCTAGCCAGTTTTACACATTCAACAGCAGCAATACTGCCTGTAATTCCCAATACTATTTTTTTATTAGAAAGAATGTTGCTTTTGCTACCTTTTATCTCTTCGGCAGGATGCATGTAGGCTCACAAAAAATAATTTTTTTATCTTACAACCATCACAGATACAGA
>CAYMMP010000077.1:1889-4346 GCA_964391625.1 uncultured Thermoplasmatales archaeon
TTTACATACGCGCTTAAATCAATTGTTGGAAGGAGCATTTTAGTGAAAGATGATTCAGAAAGTTCAGCAGGAACTACAGTCAATAAAGTTACTTCATCTTCTTTATTTGCACACTTCAGAACCATTTCAATGGCTTTTTTTGATGCATCAGATCCATCATAAGCAACAAGCATCTTTTTCATGATAATCAGCATGGGTCTAATATAAAATGGTTCTAAAAACGTTTCGTATTATTTGCAGAGGTATGATATAAAATCAGAAAGAGGCATTCCCTCATCCCAATTCATAATATAATTACCGCTCTTACTCTTTTTAAGTTTAGGAAGTCGTCTATGGAGAACGCCATTCCTTCCCTCGAGACCTTCCATCTCAAATGTAAAAATTCTCCAAGAATCGCCATGAACACCTTTTGTTCTAAAAGCATAGATTGGTAAATTCTTTGTTTTTTCACAAACCTTCCTCATATCCTCTGCTTGTTTCTGAAGTTTACCCGATACACTACTAAAATGAATTGTTTTTTCAACACTTGTTTTAACTTCAGTTAAAAAAGAGATATCGCCTCTACTCGCAACAAGATCAACTCCAAAAGAACCAGCAGCGCGGATAACTGCAAAAGGTTTTTCAGTAATCTTAAAATAACTGTTTTTTTCTAATGCAGAACATGTTTTTGTTACCTTAGAAAGAGTTTTATCTTCCCCCTCCAGAATATTTTTAAGTTCTCTCTCATATTGACTGGCAGTCATCTAAAACATAAAATACAACAAAAGGTATTAATGTTTGGGGACAATTTAATATAGAGCAGTCGGTGGTAAAATATGAGACGAGAAATCATCGTTAAAGAAGCGATGAAAGCAAATCCTGCATTCGTTGAATCAAAAATATCTGTTTTAGAAGCAGCGAAAATAATGAAAAAAAGAAAAATAGGCAATGTAATTGTTGTTGAGAAAAAACACCCAGTTGGAATATTGACTGAAAGCGATATTTTAAAAAAAGTTGTAGCAGAAGGTAAAAACGCAAAGGATGTCCGGGTAGGATCAGTGATGAGTACACCAATCATTGTTATAGATCCTTATGTTTCTTTGGAAGAATCTATGAAAACCATGGGAAAATGCAATGTTCGAAGATTACCTGTTATTGAAAATAATAAACTAATAGGAATAATCACACAAAAAGACATTTCAAGAATATCTCCAATATTACATGAAATATCGCGCGAATGGTACGATATTACAGTTAGAGATGAATCATATTATAAAAAACAAGTTTTTTCAGGGAAATGTGAAGATTGTGGCACCCTATCCGCCAATCTAAAAAATGTTCAAGGAAGATTGCTATGCGACGATTGTATAGATGCGTTAGGTTATGAGGAAGAATAAACATCAGTGTTTTGAATTAGGAGGTTGCTGATGAAAGTTAAAGACGTTATGACAAAATATATTATTTTTGTTGATAAGGATATAAATTTACGCCATGTACTTAAACTTATGAAAAAGCACAATATAACAAAGATACCTGTTGTTGAAGATAAAAAATTGGTTGGGGTAATAACTGACAATACAATTGCTGTAAAACTTGGTTCTATCCGGAAAAAGGGCATACCTGCTTCAAGACTTCATGCTTCTTCTGTTACAGATAAAGAATTTGAAATTGTAACGCCAGATACAGATGTTGAAACCATCTTAAAAAAAGTTGGTGAACCTGGGCCAACCATGCTTAACGTTGTACAAAATGAAAAATTAGTTGGTGTAGTTACAAAAGCAGATTTACTTCATCTTGTTGATAGTGATTTAAGACTTCATCAAATCATGACAAAAAATGTTCATGTTGTATCCCCAGACGATAGAGTAATACATGCTAGAAGAGTTATGATTGATGAGCAAATAGCGCGTTTGCCTGTTGTAAATAATGGAATGCTTGTTGGAGTAGTTTCTGACACTGAAATAGCATTTTCACTAGCCGATGTTAAAAGATCTTTCTCCATTGGAAAGCAAAAACACCGATTAGATGAGCTTCTTGTTGGCAATGTTATGAAATCACCAGCCATCTGGACAACTCCAAATATGACCTGCAAAGAAGCTGCTAGAATTATGTTGAAGAAACATATAGGATTCTTACCAATTATAGATGACAATAAACTAACAGGCATAATAACAAGAACAGATCTTCTAAAAACAATCAATCTCTAAAAGATTTAATTAACACAAAACAGATTCATCTTTTGGCATGAGCTATCACATAGCATCTGATAAACAGATTGAAAAAACTCTTAGTAAGGTTTTAAAAAAATTTAGAACAGTAGAATCGCAAATAAAGCTTAAGAAATTAGTTGAAAAAGAATTAAGCAAAAAGAAGAAAAAATACAGTGTAAGCGGTGGCAGATTACGTAAAATAGCAATTAATAGTAGTTATGTAAAATTAGAAATTCATACTCGCGAAGGAGATCCTAAAAAGCCTATG
>CAYMMP010000078.1:0-4273 GCA_964391625.1 uncultured Thermoplasmatales archaeon
ATCCATTTGATATATTTGGTTTTGATGATGATTTCATAGGAGATTTGTTAGATGATGAGCGTTTTATGGAAGATATAAAACGTATGACTGAAGAGATGATGAAAATGTTTTCCAATGCTCGACCAGACAGACCTATTGTCCATGGCTTTAAGATTCACTTTGGACCTGATGGAAAACCACGCATCGAGGATTTCGGTAACAAGCCTGTTAAATCGCCAGATGGAGAATCTATTATTTCAGAGGAAAGAGAACCTCTTACAGATATAATAGAAGGGGATGATGATGTTGCAGTTACAGTCGAGATACCTGGAGTTGAAAAAAATGATATAGATCTTGATGTAACTTCTGATAGTCTTGAAATTACAGTAGATTCCCCAAACAGAAAATACCATAAACATCTTGATTTGCCCTGCGATGTAATTCCAAAAACAACTAAAGCAACATACAAGAATGGCGTATTAGATATAGTAATCAAAAGAAAAGAGAAAAAGAAACCGGGTGAAGGCTATCACGTTAATATCGAATAAAATTTTAGAGTTTTAATATCTCTAACTTTTCAATTATTTTATTTAAGAAAGTATTAATTATTTCTAGAATCTTTGATTTTATAATATTTCTACTGGAATCGTGTTCGTATCCAGGAAATATTTGCAATGCTAGATTGCCATCCCCTTTTAATGGAAGAGTATCTACGTTACTTGTTCCATGTCCTCTTTTGTCACCATTATCATCGATTAGCGGTATCTGATCCTCATTTGATTCTATGGAAATTAAATCAGATTCTATGTTGCTATTTTGTACATTAGTCAATTCGACAACATTTGGATCATTTACATCTAGGGAATCTACTATTGTTTTATCTGCATATTCCCATGCTTGACCGTAAGACCAATCACTTGCTAAGGCGTTAAAAAACGGTGTGGAAAAATACAAGCCATATTGTGTGTGACCATATGCCTTTTTTTCTCTATTAGTAGAAGTAATGATAATCCTGTTATCGCCACTTAGATCGTCTATAAAATTCCCAGAATAGCAACTATCTATTAACACAGTTATTGTTTTGTAGTTTAAATGTTCAATCCACTCAGCTAATTCATAATCATAAATAATAGAATCTTTTACCTGTACTGTACCAATTGGGCTCCCGTGTCCACATATAAATAAAAAGATTTTGCTTTTTCTGGTAGTTTGCGAAGACAGCTCATTTAAATGTCTTTTAACATTGGATTTTGTTGAGAGATCATCCACTCCAGTATCATCTGGGTCATTGCTCAAATATATTATATGGTCATTGTCATATCCAAGGTTCTTAAAAGTAGAATAAGCCTGGTTTGAAGTCCTTTCACATGCAATCCCCCAGTTGTCGTCTCCCCCGCCACAAACAAGGAATGCATAGTTTTCAACTACATTCTTATTAAGTACTATGGGTCCATCAAAATATTTATTTTCATCTTCCGGTAATGTAACTACCTCTTTATCAGAATTTTTAAAATAAAATTTATATCCATATGTTCCCACTTCTGGCAGTTTCATCGAACACCAATAAATTGCACCATCTTCTTTGCATGATCCTGCAAAATAATCCATAGTTAAGCTAACCCAGATACCATTTGGTCTCTTAAGCATTAATTTGCTTATAATCGGGTCGGAGCCATCTGGATCAAAATATTTTACACCAAATGTAAACCAATCTCCTTTATATCCTCGGTAAGGATCAACACTTCCATCTGCTAGATAACTAGAATCATTAGTTGCTGTATTTACTATGTTTGCCGATGATATCAGTGTAGAAACATTTATTGAAATCAAGATTACTATTAAAATTGCTACAACTTTTTTTATTTGTTTTATCATAATAGACCTAAAATATAATTAATATAAAATTATAAATACTTTTTCATAAAAACCATAAAAATATGTATTATAATGGGCTTATCCGGATTTGAACCGGAGACCTCCGCCGTGTGAAGGCGACGTCATAACCACTAGACCATAAGCCCTTTAATAGACACCGAAATTGTCAAAAGCATTAATAGATTTTCTTTCTAATCAAATATTCTGTTTATTTTTTATTAATTTTTATATAAAGAAAAGATTTATCAATAGTTTAAATGTTAACCTTAAGATAGAAATAAAATAATTTGGGGAGTCTTTAAACATGAAATTGGATAAAAAATCTGATAAAAAAGAAGAGAATGAAACTCAGGATAAACCCCTAGCCGAGTATCACGAAACAGTAGAGGCCAGTACAGATGAAGAAATAAAAGAAATGAAATCCAAAAAGAAATGGCGAAATGTTGAATCCATAGAAAAAAAAGTAGATACACTACACATAGTTAGTGCAGGTAAAACTGGTTCTGAAGTAGATAAGACTGTTGATAAACTTATCAAAAAGAACAAAAAGAAATAATTTATTAACTTAATTTTTATCAAATATATTGTTTTAATATGATAACTGTTTTACGCATAGGTCACAGAATAAGTCGTGATAAAAGAATTACCACTCACGTTGCGCTTGTAGCACGTGCTTTTGGTGCCAATAAGATAATAATTGATACTTTGGATAAAAAGATTGAAGAAACAATTAATTCAACCTGTGATCGTTTTGGCAGGGATTTTGAGATACAAACAGGTGTAAAACCAAAAGAAATAATTAAAAAATTTAAAGGAGCAGTCACCCATCTGACAATGTATGGGGCTGAACTGGAAAAATCAATAAAAAAAATTGATAAAAAAAGTGATTTACTTGTAGTTGTTGGGGCAGAAAAAGTTCCGCCTTATGTCTATGAAATGGCTGATTATAATATATCCATCGGAAATCAACCACATTCTGAGGTTGCGGCTTTAGCAATCTTTTTGGATAGATATTTAGACGGAAGATGGATAAACAAAAAATTTAATGGAAAAATACAAATTCTTCCTAGTAATAAAGGAAAAAAAGTAATTTCAAAAGAGTGAAAGGATGTTTCTATGAGTGCGATACCTTCTCCAGATGAATGTTTAAATATTCTAAAAGAAGTAGGATGCTCTGAAAAAGTCATTGATCATTGCAAAGCTGTTAGAGATGTAGCTGTTAAAATAGCAGGAAAAACAAATGCTGATTTAAAACTTGTTGAAGCAGGCGCATTATTGCATGATATTGGTAGATCTAAGACACATGGGATTCGCCATGCTGTTGAAGGGGCAAAAATAGCCAAAAAGATAGGTTTGCCTGAAAAAATAGTAAATATCATTGAGAGACACATTGGTGCAGGATTGTCAAAAAATGAGGCAAAGAAATTGGGATTGCCTGCAAAAGATTACATTCCAGAAACCCTTGAAGAAAAGATTGTATGCCATGCTGATAATCTCATAGACAATAATAAAAAACAAAATATTGAAGTTGAAGTTGAGCGTGCTTTAAGAAAAAATTTAAAGGAATATGCTTTGAGACTTGTCAATTTACATAAAGAACTCAGTGAATTGTGTGGGATGGACCTTAACAATATCTAATTTTTTACCAGAAAAGATAAATATGGCATTTAATATTTTGTGACTCTCTGTTTTTGCAGGGGTAGCCAAGCCTGGCCAACGGCGCAAGGTTGAGGGCCTTGTCCTGTAGAGGTCCGCGAGTTCAAATCTCGTCCCCTGCATTATCTTGCAAAAATTACTATCGCAACTTGTAAATACCTTTATTAAATAGAAAATGCATTCTTTTTCTCTGGTGAAGGATTGGGATGTAATCGATGACAACCAGATTAAAAATAATAAATAAAAGATGTGCCATTTCTGAGATTTTTGCTGTGATATTGTTAATAGGAATTGCTGTAGCAGTAAGTGTACCTTTACTTATTGCGTTTAATAAACCCCCCTCAGAACCACCTGTGATTATTTCGTTGGATGTAGAATACAATAAGGATGCTGGTATGCTACTAATAAACCACATAAGTGGAGATAATATACTTAATGCATATGCCATAGATAATGGGAATTATGTTTGGAAAAATCTTGAGGTAAAGGTTACAGGGAATTCACCAGACATAGCATCAATAACTGGCAATGAAGATTTTTCATCAGGTAGTACTCTTAAGGTACAGTATTCCGGCGACATTCCGTCAGATGGTTCAACTTTTTCATTTATATATAAGCCAGCCAATCAATTAATTAAAAGTTTCGATGTATAATTAAAAATTTCTTGTTATCATTTCTTTATTAAAATTATTCAAAAAAGTTGAAAAGGTGTGTTGAATTCTAAGTAAAATATTGTCAAGTATCTCTGAAATAATTTCTTTTA
>CAYMMP010000079.1:0-4242 GCA_964391625.1 uncultured Thermoplasmatales archaeon
AATCGTGCAGAGGTAATCAGTCGAGACACTATACATTGGGACAAACCAACTGGAACTCGTGTTGAGATAAGCATAATGGCTGATTTTAAGCGCGGTAAACGTTTTGTGTATGATTATTTACAAAGTACATCTATTGTTAATCCACATGCTCAAATAATTTATAAGGAGCCAGATGGAACGGAGCATGTTTTTGAAAGAACCTCGGAAGTTTTACCTAGAAAGGCTACAGAGATTAAACCTCACCCATATGGTGTAGAACTTGGAACTTTAATTAAAATGGCCAAGCATACTAAAGCTAGACAACTAAATAGCTTTTTGAAAACAGAATTTAGTAGTATGGGAGATCGTACCACCAACGCAGCTATTGAAAAAGCAGGTCTTGAAAAAAATTTAAATCCAAAGGAGATGACAAGAGAGCAATTTTTGGCTTTGCATAAAGCGTTTAAAAAAGTTAAAATAATGGCACCATCAACAGATTGCCTCTCCCCAATTGGCGAAACTTTAATTAAAAGAAGTCTTAAACACGAAACACAAGAGATCTCGCCTGAATTTATCATCACAGCTTCACGCCCACCATCTGTTTATTCGGGCAATCCGTTTCAAGTGGAAGTTGGGCTTGTCTATGGAGGAAACTTACCAAAAGAAGAGTCGGTCAAGATTTTTCGTTTTGCAAATCGCGTACCCTTATTGTATCAACAAGGTGGTTGTGTAATAACCCAAGCAATTTCATCCATTGATTGGAGACGATATGGCCTAAATCAACCATCAGGAAAGGGCATCCCAACAGGTCCCGCAATTTTTATAACACATGTTTCTTCCACATTAATTCCTTTTACATCTGAAAGTAAAGAGGCTATAGCAGACGTTCCTGAAATTGAAAATGAAATTAAACTAGCGTTTAGAGAATGTGCAAGAAAAGTTCAGCAACATATAAATAAAAAGATACGACGTGTTAAAACTCGTGAAAAATTTGATTTAATTACCAGGATTCTTCCAGAGATTGCAAAGAAATCTGCACATATGTTGGACAAACCTGTTCCATCTCTAGATCCAATTATTACTAAGATTATGGATGTTGTGTGGATTGAAGATCTAATTGAATATGAAAGTGTTAAAAGAGAACCCATTCAAACAACCTTAACAGAGAATCAACCTGAACAAAAAGAAGGGGTAATTACTAAAAGTCAGATTATGGTTGTAAACTATAAACATACTCCTCAGAAATTTAACCTATATGCAATTATACCTCAAGATGCAGTTGTCGGAACTGTTTCTCCAAAACCTTCTAAGATAACTGACAATTATATCAAATGGAATCTTGATACAATCCCTCCTGCAAATAAGATTGATATAGTTTTTGAATTAGCAGGTTTAAGTAAAGGGGATTTTGATGAAAATGACCTGTATATTGAGGACATCAACCCAACTTATGTGATTGGTGCAGACAAATGGGAAGGAGATTAGAATCATGAATAAAGATTATTCAGAAGTTATAAACAAAATCGATATGGTTGCCACAAAGATATACAATGATTTTCAAAATGCAGATATCCCCTCGCTTGATTTGCCTACAAGAACGAAAGCAAATATCAAGTTTGACGATAACCTAAGTGTTTGGAAATATGGAAAAAATACTACGCAGAGAACTGCCAAATCGTTAGATGGAGCATACATGCTTTTGAGAACTATGTATATGGCGGATTTCATAAAAGAAATGATTAAAATTAAGAAATCTTCAACGCTCAGAGAGATGTATTATATCTCAGAAGGGTGGGATCTAGCCAAGTTCCATTCTCAGAATGAATCGAATCTACTTGCCGAGGATCTTGAAGTAATTACAGGATGTATGAGAGAAGATTTTAAACTGAGACCTGAAGAAGATGGTGCAAGAGTAATAGGAAATCTAACAATAGAAGAAGTTACAAGAAATAATACTAAAAAGAAGATTCACTGTCAAGATGATGTAGGCGATGCAGGCTATTCTATTCCATATAATGTTGAACCTGAAAAAATCACGTTCAAGGGAATTGATGCAGACTATATACTAGCAATAGAAACAGGAGGTATGTTCGATCGACTTGTTGAAAACGGTTTTGATACATCAAATCGAGCAATCCTTGTTCACATAAAAGGTCAACCGGCCCGTTCGACACGACGTTTTATAAAGAGGCTTAGTAAAGAAAAAAATGTTCCTGTGCTAGTTTTTACAGATTGTGATCCTTGGAGCTATCGCATTTTTGCAAGTATTGCATACGGTGCAATAAAAACTGCACATATCTCAGAATATCTAGCAACACCATCATCACAGTATTTGGGTGTCACACCGTCAGATATTCAAAACTATGATTTACCAACAGATACTCTATCAAAAGAAGATATACATGCCCTAAAAAGTGAATTATCAGATCCTCGTTTTCAAGATTCGTTTTGGAAGCAAGAGATTAAGCTACAACTAAAACTTGGAAAAAAGTCAGAACAACAGGCTTTAGCAAAATATGGTTTAGATTATGTAACAGATACATATTTACCAGAAAAATTAGCTGAAATGGGATTATTGAAAAAATAAAGAATAATAGGCTTATCTTGTATTAGTACACCAACTTTTTGAGTTCCTCTTGAGCATCCTTGATCTTTTTATTTCTCATCTCTGTGAGAGATAATGTGAAACCATACAATCCTGTTAAAAAATCAGTTATTATAAATCCTACTAATGAAAGGACTAATGCTTTTTCAGAGGGAACATTCAGCAAACCTAAAAGGAAAACAACTGCTGCCTCACGTGTTCCAAATCCTGATGATGTAATTGGGATAAAACTAATGACGTTTGCAATAGGGTAAACGACCAAGAATAAAAGATAGGAAACATGTATGCCAAGAGATAACGCTATTATGTATATCTGCGAAAACATTATAATCCAAGTAAATATGCCTAAAACAAAGGGATAAAAAAGCGTTTTAACTTTTGGAAAATCTTTGTAAAATGAGTTGGCAACCCAGGTCGCAGTGGAGGTATGCCTTTTTGGAACTATATATCTAACAATGATGAAGAAAAAACGTTTTCCTCTATCTTCTTTAATAAAAAACCAATATATCGCAAGTATTACAATAATAAGAGTTAAAGAAACATAAAAAATCATTGGCTCATAGCCAATCATCATTAATGAACCTAGCAGTATCAAACCATATATCGATATAGTTCTAACAATAACTTCAATAAAGGTATTTACAAATAATTTTCCAAATGGTTCATTAAGTTTTTCTTTCAAATAAGGAATCCTCATTAAATGTCCTATGTATCCTGGTGTGAGTGTGGCATAAAAATAACCTATCAGGAGAATTTTAAGAGATGAGGAAAAACTAAGATTCATCTTTTGTTGTTTAAGTATCGACTGCCACGCTACATTTCGAATAAACATTCTAGGCAAAGTTAAAATTGCAACGATTATCACATATATTGGTGAAATCAACAAAAAGGTGGAGGCAACTTTGCCTATGCCAATAGCAACAATAAGATAAACAAATATAGCTAAACCAACAAACGGGAGAGCTTTTTTAAAAATAAATGATAGTAATTTTTTTTTAGCGATGTTGCTCACCCACAAATATTTTTTTTATAACTCCGATGACCATAGACAATAAAAAAAGATGGTTAAAATTAAGCAAAATCAATAACAGACCTCGTCAAATCAATTTTATTTTTCTTTTTTGCCCCAGAGTTTTTCAGGAGAAAGCATAAGAGTGCGAACACGAAGTATGTTTTCGTCATCAATCTCTACATAAGTCTTACTAAAGATTCCACCTTCTGATCCTTGAGGAAATGTAAAGATATGTACTTTTTTACCAGCAACATATTCTACCTTTGGTTTTTTAACTAAAGATAGTTTTTTCCCGAGAGTATAAAAATGAATAAAAAATATCACTATCAGTACTATAAAAATAACAATGATTATCGATACTAATAACACCCAATTTTGGACAGACAACAGTGCCCAATCATATCCATAATTTAAAACACGAGCGCCGATAAATACAATTATTGCCCACAATACTAATAGAAATCCTAAGATTAGAAATATTTTTGATAATTTAGAATATCTCAATCTAAGTTTTTCTTCGGTTTCATTTAATCTAGTCTTTACCTCCATCTCGTCCATATCAGAACCAGTATGCAGTATCATATTTATATGTTTTTAATTTTTCTATTTACATATTTTTAAAAAAATCAATCAATTTTTCTAAAGA
>CAYMMP010000080.1:0-4215 GCA_964391625.1 uncultured Thermoplasmatales archaeon
TCCTCTCATCACGAAATATCGGGCGCATCCGAGTTTCCAACATTAACTCACATATACAATGTCATGATAATATAATTAAAATGAATGATTTTGTCTATTCTCTTGACAGCCGCCTTCTAATGGGCGTCCCCAAATCGAACCAAATCGATCAAATCGGACTTCCAAATCGGACCAAATCGGCCAATTAACAAATCTAAGGCATAAATCATTGATGTCAATAGTTTGAATGAAATTGTCCGTTTTTGTCCTAACTTGTCACATATATAATCTGAATCAGTATCTTTAATTGGGGTGAAATGAAATAACAGGTTATTGACGGCTCATTGAGCAGTATTTTTCTCTTTCCGGTGATTCTCCTATGCGCTCAAAGTAATCAGAGAAAAGAGGGCATCCCCAGATTTCTCCATTTGCTGAGATGCTCAACCTATCTGATCTTGCAGGGCAGTACGTAAACATTTTTTTATTACAGCTTTTTATGGTAAATTATAGGGGAGACTCATGATGTGAAGATGTGGGCGGTTAGCTCGAAATTTCCTTTCAATCCTAATGCCATAATTTCAGCAATTCTCAGTCGATTTGAGCACTTATTTGGCACATGGGAAGAAGTATATCCATATACTGAAAATTTCTCATTGACTGGATATAGTTACTCTCTATATAATTATCTTAACAGCAGCTTAAAGGGTTGAAATATGGAAAAATCAGAAGATATGGGAAGCCCAGTAAAATGGAATATAAATTTTTAGTTAAAAAATCCCTTAGGAAAATAATCATTTCGATGATTGCGTTAACATCTACTTATATTTTTATTCCAAAATTATTTTTAGGATGTCAGGAGGTAAGAACTGAAGTGGATATACAAGATGGCCTCTTTGTCACAGAATCAGGCCTTCTGCCTCTCCCGGAAAATGCAATGGAGCTGGAAAAGGTTTTTACCATTCCTCCCAGATTCTTTCAGTCTGTCCAAAAAATCACTCAGGATTCATCTGGAAATATCTATGTGAGTGACAGGTACAAAAGAGCTGTGTTCAAATTCAACCCATCCGGAACGCTTCTAAGCCGGATAGAGGGGAAAGGAAAGGGGAAACTCATCAAGCCCAACCTTATCTTTGCCGCACAAGATGATCTTTATATCCAGGATCTGGAAAAAGAAACCCTTTTGTGTTTGGACCTGGATGGAAACTATCAAAACAAACTTAAAATATCCTCTTTGGATGATTTTGTTTTCGATTCAAACGGCAATTTGTATGTGGCGCCCACAGTCAAAGACCAAAACACTCCCTTGATTCAGATTCGTTCTCTAGAAGAGCATTCCCTGAGGTCTTTTGGGAAACCTGTCTCTTACCGCCACAGCTTAGGTGTCTTGAATTCAAGGACCCTGGCTTTAGACAGCCAAGGAAATCTGTGGGTGGCCTTTACCTATTTCCCGATTGTCCGCAAATATTCCAAACAGGGTGACCTTATTTCTGAATTTAAGATCGACAACCTCATAATGGAGGCCAAGGAACAATACAATCTCCAAAAAATAGGCAGGGGCATAGCCCGCAGCTCCCAAAGAGTAGGATACATGGAAGTCATTGAGGATATTGAAGCTTATAAGGATAAAATCTATCTTCTCAGCCATCATCCCCGCCTTGAAATCACAGAGTTCAAACAAAACGGCGAAATAGGGAAAACCTATTGGAAAGAATTCTTAGAGGTGTATAAGACCCGAGGATTTGTGATTCAGGAGAAAGAGGGAGAACTTCAGTTTTTTGTCCTCCGTTCTGATCACCCCAACTACAGTGTGGATGTCTTTAAAGAGATGGAAAAATCTCATCTCTCCCCTTTTGAGCACGCTTTAAAAAAACACACAGAAACCATAAAAATCAATCCCAATTACTGGAGGGCTTACTATAACCGGGCTCTTCTTAAGTATGATCATAAAGACTTTAAAGGAGCTGTGGAGGATTTCAATAAAGTGATCGAACTCGATCCTCAGAACGCCTCCGCCTATTACAGCAGGGGAAACTGTAGGGTGAATCAAAGCCAATACAGCAAAGCCATCAAAGACTTTACCAAGGCCATCCAAATCAATCCCCAGCACGCTCCAGCCTATTACAACCGGGGCATTGCTTTCATGTATAAGAAAGACTTTGATGAAGCGATCAAGGACTTTAAAAAAGCGGCAGAGCTTGATCCCAATTTAAGGGTTAAGGCGTGGCAGAAAATAAACTACTGTATTATCCATAAATAATGTATAATTTTTTAGTAGAAGCCTAGAATTTTGAATGTTTTTCCTGATTTATCCATTAATTAAGATTTAAAAGTGAACATTAAAAAGAAAGACAAATTACAAATATTTAATTAATCGTAAGACTACATTTAAAGAATTTAGGAATATTTTTTAGAGACAAAACATGTTTCGACCTCACAGCTCGCTTGAAGATTTGATACCAAGACAGTGTGCAGAACAGTTTGAAAGCCAGAAGAATGTGTTTTTATTGGTTCATTTTTTGTGAAGCTCAGTCCAAATTTATACTAACATAAAAATTGAATCATTTTTTTTGGGGATAGGTCAGTTGTATATAATGGATAGCAAAAAAATTGGGTTGGATGTCATTTTATGATTTATGCGAAAGCTTTCGATTTTTTTTGAGGAACAGCTTGTTTGGTGAAGTCCCAACTTTTTACTCAAAAATAAGTTTGTATTTAACAAGCTGGGGGTAATTTTCTTCAGATATCACCAAAGCATATAAATTATTATCATTATCAATCATCACATCGCCCATACCGATGTATTCTCCCTTTTTAACAGCAATTATATTTTTCATTTTATATCTTGAGATCAGATTCAAGTCCAAATCGTAAATATCGATATAAAAGAAATCTTGCTCAGGATTTAAATAAGGAACAACCACTTGATTATCTCTATTAATGCTCACATCCAATACTATCCCCGTCGTGTGACTTGGGTAAGTACGCATGATAGTCCCTATTTTTCCAGAGACATATTCAACATGATGATGCGTATCAAATTCGACATCGCCCATGATGTCTTTCAATACCTGTCCTTTGGCATCATACTTGATGAGAAGATACGGAAAAGCTTGCGAAAAAATTATTTCGTTCTTGTTTGCTGCAACTAATTTAGTAATACCACTGTTGGCATACCACATACGCCACCAGTCAGGATGAGGAAGCTTGCTAATTCGTTTTAATTGATTGACTGCCGGCTCAACAAAGGTTCCGAAAGAACTGTCGACTTTTCCCAATTTATGGGAGATATGAATGGGCTTGTGGTTTTCTTCAAGATAAAAGCTCGAAAGATAATAGACGTTATTGAGTAAGACAATGTCATTAAAAAAAGCCGAAAAAGAAGTCGTATCTGTTGAAAATTCAAATTTCGTTTTTCCTGAAAATAAAAATTTCCCCTCAAGGTTATAGACATTTATCCTCCGCTGTCTGTTGTCGATTACATAAATATTTCCATCAGAAAGGATTTTGATTTTTGAGGCATTATTCGAAAGTTCGCCCGGGCCCTGTCCACGTCTTCCGAAGCTAAATAGAAATTTTCCTTCTTTGGAAAAGCACTGAATCCTGCTGTTCCCGGTGTCTAAAATGTAAATTTGGCCATTTTTTTTATCTACCGTAAACGAGCGAAGCCTATAGAAATCTTCATTCGGCTTATTTGAGCCTAGTTTAAATACAAGTTCAGCTCTAAGGGGTTTTTCTAAAATTTGAGTATCCGGCAAGGACAGAATAAGCGGCCCTTCAGCAAGAGCATATCCGCAAAATATCACCAGAATAATAAGAAATACACATTGAATTATTTTTGTCAAAACAGAAATCCTCCATTCTCTTTTGTTAAAAGCAGGCTTTCTCATTAAAAACCTAGCTTCTAATTATTTTTCCGTACTTAGAATGAAACTAAAACTAAATTGGATTGTTCACGCAGCATATATGGTGTTCATCTAAATCGCATGGGTTATTAGAACAAAAGCAAGTTCCGCCATCATCATAGGTGTGGCACTCCCCTCCAATACAGGCCCAACATGCATCATAGCAATAGCACCCGGCGTACAAGGTTGAATATAGGATCCCGATTCCTACCACTAGACAAAGCGCAAGCGCCACAACAGAAATAAATCTTCCTTGTTTCATCTTTCCCTCCTAATAAATTTTTATTTTAAATAGCTTAATAAAACATTTTCATATTCATCTTTTAGTTTCTTT
>CAYMMP010000081.1:0-4168 GCA_964391625.1 uncultured Thermoplasmatales archaeon
AGATAAGCATAGTCATCTAGCAATGAATCTTTATCAAAATTTACAAAAGTGGTCTTTTTTATTGGTACTACTGGTTTATAGGAAGGTCCTTTGTCAAAACCTTTAGCAAGAATAGCAAATTCAGATTTAGTAACAGGTGTAAAAATACCTAAAAACAACATCAAAATAATTGCCACAATAATCACCTTTTTCAATTGAAGTAATTTCCCATTCATTTGATGCCCCCTATTTTCTCTATATTTTTTCTTAATATAACATACGTAATAAACAAATAACTATTTTATGTTATTATTACAACAATTTAATAGAAATAATAGAGATTTGCAAAAATTTTGGTTATTATACTAACAAAATCTAAGAAGTTGTAGTGCATTTTTGATAAAAAGTTGGTGATTAATTCAAATTATAAAAACGATACTCAAAATATTTAACAAACTTCTATAATAACGAGTTTGTAAAATGAATCCAGAACTGGAAAAAATACTAAGAAAACAGCAATACGGAATTGTCGGAAACCATTCAGGCGTAAAATTGTGTCATTGGATGAGGCAAAGTTTACTACACGACAGGGAATGTTATAAACAAACGTTTTATGGAATAAAATCACATAGATGTTTACAAATGACCCCTGCAATCAATCAATGTACACATATGTGTCTGTTTTGCTGGAGGCATCAAGGCTTTACAGAAAAAGAAATTGAAAAAGTCGATGATCCAAAATTTATCTTGGAGGAATCAATAAAGACTCAACAGAGATTAATCACAGGATTTAAAGGAGATGCGCGCTGTGATTTGGAAAAATGGGAAGAAGCAAACCATCCAAACATGGTTGCTTGTTCATTATCAGGTGAACCGACATTGTATCCAAGATTAAGCGAATTCTTTGAAGAATGTCATAAAAGAAATATGACTACATTTCTTGTTACTAATGGCACAAATCCAGAAGCACTTAAAAAAATGGATGTCTTGCCAAAACAACTCTACATCTCGATTGTAGCACCAAACAAAGAAATTTACAAAAAAATATGTTCACCATTAATACCAGATGGTTGGGAAAGAATCAATGAAACTTTAGAACTCTTGCCTTCGCTTGATACACGCACTGTAATCCGCCATACACTGGTAGATGGATGGAATATGGATGAAAAGTACATTAAAGAATATGCTCAGCTCAATAAAAAGGCAGAACCCATGTTTGTCGAACCCAAAGGATACGTTTTTGTTGGATATTCTCGCAAAAGGATGAATATATCAAATATGCCTCCCCATTCCAGTGTTAAAAAATTTGGAGATATTCTAGCAAAAGAAATGGGATATAAACTCCTTATGGAAAGACCTGATTCAAGAGTTGTTTTATTGTCAGAAAAGGACAAACCGGCAAGATTTGATGAATAAAATTAATATACAACTTAATTTTATATAATGTTTAGTATGAAATTTAAATTAATATTAAATTCAAAGATAATTTCAATTTTAATTATATTTTTATTAGTTTTTTCTATTTTTTCTGGTTTAACAAGTAGTTTAAGAATTGAAGGTCAGAATGCTCAAACAGAAAAAGGTAAAGAGTATATTGTTGAGTTTACTGACAGGTCATTGTTCCAACATATTAATTCAATAAAAAATCGACTTACAAACAGTATTATTAAATCAGAAGTGTCCAATTATAAAGAATCTCTCTTAAAATCTCACAAAACCATGAAAGATAAAATAATTTCTTTATTTGATGAGAAAATAAGAAATAATATTATATTCTCTGGTGAATTTTTCGGTATTTTTAATGGCATATGTATAAAAAATATTCCAGAGAGTTTTGTCGAAAAAATTAAGAACCTGAGCTTTGTTAAAGATGTTTTTCCAAACTATCATTTAAAGGCCTGTCTTGATGAATCAGTTCCTCTGATAAACGCTCCACAAGTTTGGAAGTTGTATGACAAATACGGCAATAATATAAGAGGCTCTGGTGTAAGAGTTGCAATTCTTGACACAGGTATGGATTATAACCATCCAGATTTGGCAGATAGCTATGTTACAGGTTATGATTTTGTACACAATGATACAGATCCTATGGATGATAACGGTCATGGCACCCATATCGCTGGAATTATATCTGGAAATGGTATTAGTTCTAGCAACAAATATGTCGGTATTGCGCCTGATGTCGATTTATACATATATAAAATTTTAGACAGTGCAGGAAATGCAGGATTTGAAAGGTTTATAGAGGGGATTGAAGCAGCGATTGATCCAAATGATGATGGCGATCCTTCAGATCACGTTGACATAATCTCCTTAAGTTTTGGAACTGATCAACCGGGTAAACCTGATGATGAGATAAGCTCAAAAATTGATGAGATTGTTGATATGGGTGTCATAGTTGTCGCTGCAGCTGGTAATGGGGGGCCAAGTAGTCAAACAATCACTTCCCCAGGAGCTTCACTTAAGGCAATAACAGTTGGCTCTGTATCAAAAAGCAAATATATTTCAGTAACAAGCTCACGTGGGCCTGTAAACGATAGTGGTGTTTTTCGTATTAAACCAGATGTTGTCGCACCTGGCGTTGACATTACAAGTACGTGTCTTGGTGGAGGATATATTTCTAAGAGTGGCACATCTATGGCTACACCACACGTTGCTGGAGCTGCAGCTTTGCTTTTACAAGTTCATCCCGACTGGACTCCGGCAATGATAAAAAATGAATTGGAAAGCACTGCTGAAGATTTAGGAGATGCTGAGAAGGACAATATCTATGGATCAGGATTAATCAATATCTTTAACGCCGTAAATCTGTCAAGTAATAAGCCAATTGCTATATTGGATACGCCCCACGCTGTCGAAAAAGGTTTAATCAACATAAATGGCACTGCAATGAATAGCACTGGCAATCCAGAGGATTTTGTCAATTATAGCATATATTATAAAAAAGATTCTTCTTGGACTAAAATTTGTGAAAGTGATGTTGAAGTATTTGATAATGTTCTATGCCAATGGAATACTACACATCTAGAATCTGGCGCATATAAAATTAAACTTCAAGTCGTAGGAAATAACAGATCAAACATTGTCATTAAAGATATTGCAGTTGGTTATGATCTTAGCAGAATAATTATATCTGCACCTGCAGAGGTAACAGAAAGGGAAACGTTCAAGGTTGACTTAATCAATATTAATGGAGATCCTGTAAATGCATTTGTTCTATTGTTTGCACCATTTAGTATTCCCAGGTTGAAATATGGTAACAGTGTAGAGTTTAGAGCACCCATCGTTATAAATCCATTGATTGATAAATTAAATGCAAAGATTTTTGTTTTTAAACTCAATGGTCTGAAAAAAGAATATACAAATATTACAATTCTAAATTAGAAATTAATCTTTTGATAAGTCTTCTCCACCTTCAAATTGTAATTGGATCTGTGTATAAAGATCTTCTATGCCATAGTACTCCTCATTTGAAGTAGGATATAGTCTTGATAAATTCTGAAAATCTTTTATCAAATTCAACAACCCTTCACTCATCTCCCGATATATTGATGGGTCTTCTTTTAAGACATCATTTTCTAGACTTTCAGGGTATTCTGTCCATTGCTTTATTCTTTTTAATTCCTCATCTGTTAACATATCTGTTTTACTAAGAATGTTAATCTGAGGTTGAGCTATTCTAAAGCTTGTAGTTATAGAAAGTAAAAGCTGGGATACAAACCCTGATGGTGTTTTTGCAAGCCCTGGATCAAGAAGATATGCTACCATAGATCGATTTGGATGAAGAAATTGTACTATATATTTTCCTGCTTCCCTAAAAACAAAAAGCTCTAGCTGCCCAGGGGTATCCATAAGCACATAATCTGTTTTGAAAGATTCTATGCTTTCTTTAATATCAGATGTATTAAGTGCCAACATATCTGCAGCTGCAATCTGTGCGCCATTTGGTCCCAACTCATATGATTCCATTATTTCTTTCAATGATATCCAATCTTTAATATCTACGTCAGGCTCATAAGGCAGGTTCTCAGCCCCTGGGTCTAAATTAACTGTTATTGCATCAAGACCTCTTTGATTCATCCATTCTTTAAAATTTTGAGTTAGAGTCGATTTACCTGATCCTGCAGTTCCTATAAAATAAACAAAAATTTCTTTTTTCATATTAGATTCCGCGGATTTTATTCATATG
>CAYMMP010000082.1:0-4134 GCA_964391625.1 uncultured Thermoplasmatales archaeon
AATAAATTCTATTGCAACCAAAAGTATTAGGAATAATGATATTCCTATTGGCATACTCTTATCTTTATTCATACATCTTCCCCCCCATGTATAAAAGTCCGAGTATTACAAGAAGAATTATTGCAAGTCCTGCAACAATATACCAAAATAGATCAATTCCTTCTTCTTTGACATTACCTGTTTTTGGTTCAGATTTTTCAGTCTCATCTTCAGGTGGGACGTCATTTACAACATTATCACCATCATTTGGTCCACCATTGTCATCGCCCCCGTTATCATCTGTATCTTCTTCACTGGGCTTGAATCTGTTTTTCAATAATAACAAAAGTCCTGCAACTGCACCTATTGTTATTAAAGGATGATCTCTAATTGGTTTGTATCTGTCACGATTCACTTCTATCTCAGCGCTTTTGTTGTTTCCTTCTTTGTCATATGCAACGACTTTAATTGTATAGTTATCAGTATCAGTTACCCGCTTTAGCCATAACCATCTATAGACGTTTAACAACCCTATTTTGGCTGTTTTTTGGAGTTCATCATTAAGATAGAACTCAACCCTATCAATGCCAACATCGCTTTTAGCTCTAACTTTAACTGTAATTGGCCCTGTAATTTCTGTACCATTCCTAAAGATTTTTTTCCTAATTGGGAGATTATCTTTATACACCCAATTTTCTCTTGGTTTTATAATTTCAACAGTTAAATTATTATCATTTTTGCTTGTTTTGAAATGTGCCGTAATTGCTTTATTATCACCCATGGTAATTGTTAAAGGATTTATGTTCTCGTTTTCTTCTGAAACATCGCCACTCCAGTGATCAAAAACATATCCTTCATCTGGAACTGCTGTTAGGTTTACTTCGTGAAGTTTCCATGTTAAGAAGAGTGCTCCATTTGGATCTTTTTCTACTAACCCATGACCATCATTATTAACGGCAAGAGTGTAAACTTCATAAGGATATATTTTGCCATCGTCTGGATCATAGAATCTATCATTTACATCATCACCATCTGAGTCATATACCCACTCATTGGTGCTATCGTAGTCAACATCAATTATTGAGATATTACTTAAGATTCCATCATCTGGATCCCAATATTTATCTGGCAAGGGAGGAATAACACCTAGATTGGTATTAATAAAATGATCTATCTTGCTATCATTGTCCCCGTCAACTGATAAAATACTTTCAGAAGAATCATCAGGATCAACATATGATTCAAAACCATCAGATGGATCCATATTGTAATCATAAGCATACTCTAGATTTTCATCAGGTTCGACATCTTTACTGCGATAATCATATCCACCAGAAACAAAAACTGTGGCATTTGTACGTACATACCGCCAAACACTGATACATTTCTCCAGAGCTGAAACATTTACCTTGTTAACAAGTGTTCCATATCCAACGACTTTAACATCGAACTCCAAACTAAAGGTTGGATAAGTTTCATTTAGATGAAAATCTTTTCCAAAGTCCCAAGTTACTACATTGCTTTCATTAGAAATTTCTTCTGCAGTTGCGTTACCGACGTATTCTAAACCATCCGGCAAAGTATCAATAATTCTGATATTTCTTATCATATATGCGGGGGCTCTAGCCTCACTATAATTATATGTTATACTAATATTGAAACGAAGAATGTCCTCGACAGAAGCAGCTATCTGATTAACCCAACTATCCGTATCTTTAATCATCTTAGTAACAAAAACGATATCTGAATCATCTGTAGGACCCGTTTCTTCACCACACGCCTCTAAAGCAGATGTTAGTGAACTGAAAGAGGTAACCGTCAATAATAACACTATCGACATCGCTAAAATTTTGGTTTTCATAGTATCATACACATCCTTTTTATTTTTATTTTAAAATAATATTATTTTTCATTGTATATAAATATTGTTGAACAACAGTACACAAAAACCAAAATTTTATAAAGGGGAAAACGGTGGCCTAACAGGAAAATATTGCTATAAACATATAAAAATTTTAAGGGAAGGTAGGCTAAATGAAGAATCAAAAGGAATATATTAAAACTGGAATTCCTGGGTTTGATAAACTATTTACTCATGGCATACCAAAAGGAGCGCCGATAATTCTTGCAGGCGGTACAGGTACTGGAAAAACCCTTTTTTGCTTACAACTTTTAGTTAATCAAGCATCTCAAGGAAAAAAATGCTATTACATGAGTTTTGAAGAATCCGAAAAAAAATTAATCGAACATATGAAAGACTTTGGATGGGAGCCAGAAAAACTGATTAAATCAGGCAATCTGAAAATCAAACGATTTCTTACCAGTGAGATATACTACTATGATAAGGATAAAAAGCTTGGCGGCGACATTCAAGCAATGATGACAAAAGATGCCGATCCACTTCTTATGGAACTTGAGCCGTTGTCTGTTACAGAAGAAACAGGGTTTAAACCCGACTTCATCGTAATTGACAGCCTAACTGCAATTTCATCAACGTTTAAAGGAAAAGATCAGTCATATAGAATTTATATTGAGCGGTTATTTAGATTTTTTGAAAGAATAGGCAGTACTAACTTTCTAATAACCGAAACAAAACTTATTCCTGAAGTTTTTTCACCAACTGGTGTCGAAGAATTTTTAGCAGATGGAGTAATTGTTTTCTACAACATTAGAAAAGATAATGTTCGTGAAACTGCAATTGAAGTTTTAAAGATGCGTGGTGAAAAACATCAAAAAAAGATTGTATCAATGCAAATTACTGATAAAGGTGTAGTAATTCATCCAGATCAAGAAGTCTTTGGTGCATTTCAAATTAAATAATTTTTTTCAAGTAGTTGCTCAGATACTTTTATATATTTCGCATATGTTTTAGAATATGTGGTATGGGATGTGGAAATCTAATCTATTCGAGAAGAGCAGTAGTTTTGACTCAATTTGTGGATCTATGGATGAAGTTTTTACAGAAAATAATAGCGGTTTATTCTTAATTGAATTGCCCACAGAATCTTATTATGAAA
Organism: uncultured Thermoplasmatales archaeon; assembly: GCA_964391625.1. GTDB lineage: Archaea > Thermoplasmatota > E2 > DHVEG-1 > DHVEG-1 > CAYMMP01. The sequence continues at coordinate 2,997 of CAYMMP010000082.1, forward strand.
CAAGTTTATTTACAATCAAAAATCTTTTAGAGAATGGTTTTAAAGGCATATATGTTAGTTTTCAAAGGCCTGCAAAAAATATCTATTCCTGGTTTAAACAATTTGATATTGATTTGGATAAAGTTAAAGTCCTAGACGGCACCAATGAAAGTGAAAATAAAAACGAGGCTTTACCAAAAAATGTTGAAAGGATTTTTGACAAGATACATAAAAACTTACAGAATGTGAAAAGTAATAAAAAGTTTGTTTTTATCGATTCTATAACTACCATGGCACTTATTAACTCAGATTCTTGGAGCGAAAGTTTTTCTAACCATTTGATTGATTTAAAAGACAATGTTAATTTTGAGAAAATAATCTTTTTAGTAAATGTTTCAAAGGATCTCTCTGAGAAAAAACTCGTAAAAAATATCAGTTCTTATGCCGATGGGTTCTTTTACATAGGGAATTCTAAAGAGGGTTACTCTATCGAAGTCGTAAAACCAAACGTTTTAACTTAAATTGTATTGGGGGAAACATTTATATGCTTTCGTGCACATTTTTATACCATATAGGAATATAAATCTAAAAGATTAAATATAATTATAATTTGGAAATAATGAAAAAACAGTGATTTCATGGTTAAAATCGAGTACCTTGACAGAGAACTTAAAGAGATACCTGAAGACTATATTGTTTTAGTTGAAACTAGCGCAGAGAAAGCGTTTGAAGTTGCTCTGGCTGCTGTGAAATTTTTAACAAAGAAAAATGATCATGGAATTGTTGTTTCTGCGAATAGACCCTATGTTAATCTTTTGAGCATCTATAAGAGAAATAATATCGAAACAAATAAAGTATACATCATTGATCTAATTTCAAAGAATCAGAACGCTGACATTAAAGCTGAAAATGTTATGTTTGTTGAGAATGCATCTTCATTAACAGGCATTTCTCTTTCGGTAAACAAATATATAAAAAATCTGAATGGAAAAAAATTTGTTTTTATTGACTCGCTTACAACAATGCTTATTCATAATGAACCTTATGTCTTTGCTCGTTTTATTCACAGCATGTTTACAAGAATGAGGTTGAACGGTGTCGGTGGGTTGTTAATATCCATCAGTGACAGGACAAATAGAGAAGTCCGAGCTGAGATTGC
>CAYMMP010000083.1:0-4115 GCA_964391625.1 uncultured Thermoplasmatales archaeon
AAAATCAATAATCCTTCCACAATTGACATATTCAAGTGCAGGGAATAAATTTCCGCTTATTAAATTTCCTGGAAAAACAAAGTCTTATAGAAAAACGATATTCTGTTTTTCTTTATTTAACATGTCTATCAGATATTTGGCCCACTCAAGTTTTTTTAGTTTTTGTTTTTTGTCTTTTTTTTCTGCAAAAGAATATTTTCCAATATTTCCATCAAAATCAAAGCCAATGAGATAAATTTTTTTTGCATTAAAATGATTTGCTAGGAAAATGGCCCTATCCCCATCGGTAAAACCACCAAAATTATACAAATTTTTAAATTGAGAAGGATCGGATTGTGTTGTACCCAATATCTTTTCTCCAAACTTGTAAAAATTATCTTTAATCTTTTTTATATTATCGCCATGCGCATGAATTATTATTAAACTTCCTTTTTTGTTTGCCACCACTTGATCAGAAATCTTACCGTCTAAATCACTGAGTATAATATCCGGAAAAATACAATTTTCAATCAAAGCTGATGTCGCACCATCTGCCGAGATCAGGATCTTACTCATATAAAAATCCATATTTTTACAGACTGCTTTTTCCAAACTTGGGCCAGAGCCAAAAACAACTACGTCCTTAGTTTCAATAAATCTTCTCAAACTTAATATGTTAATTTTATTTCTAATTTGAAGGAACTCATCCAATACTTGTGCTGATTGTATATCTCTTTCTTTTGAAAAATTAAAATCTTTTAAAATTTTTTTATAAATCTTTTCCCAATCAGAATAATTCATATTTAAATTCTCATTTTAACTAGTTTTTTTTAAGGCTTTTTCTTCAACAACAGAGCTTTCCTTTATGTAATGATTTATTACTGCACCAATTAACGCAATTAATATACCTGCCAATGTATATAAAATAAATGACATAGTGGTAAATGGGGATACATTAAAGTTTTCTGGCCAGTTTAAAAATCCTTCAAATAAGGCGCCAAATACAGCATATGAAATAAAACCAAATGCAAATAACGAAAATGGTGCAGAATAATAGATTGCTGGTGTCTTTTTTTCTTTCATAGATCTATCGACTGCTCTTCCAAAAACAGCAATCAATCCTGCTATAACTATACCCCAAATAACATTGTATGCAAATGATAAAACAGGAACCAAAGGTACATACTGCTCAAAGTATTTTTCAGCTTCAGTATATGCTAGAAAGGCAAATGGGATTAAAACTACTACAGCCAATGCATATGTATAAAGGGAAAGTTTGCCTGATAAAAAGCCTGATTTTAGTTCATCCCAAAACATCTCGAGTTTTCTTTCCCACTTAAAAACTCTTATTAAAAGATATAGACCAAGTGTTAAAAGTATGGCTCCAAATCCACTGGCAGTCATGTTCAACAATACAAAAAATGCCCATACAATCAATACAAGAGCTATAGGCAAAATGAATTGTTTTAGCACTTTATCATCATTTAGAATTTTTAAAATTCTATAATAGGTGTCCTCTAACTCTCGACTTTGTTTGACCGATACACGATTTATTGAGGTTATTTTTAATCTAGATTGAATAATCGGAAGGATGTATTCATCTTCAGCACCATCTGATACCAAGACCGCGTCATTAACCCCTGTCTTTTTTATGACCTCTTCTAGTTGTTCTGCCAATATTTCATCAGATTTATATCCTACATTTATATCGCCACAAATTGTTGCAATTTCAACATCCTTTTTTTGATCAGCAAGATGATTATACAGAGAGATAGCTGCAAATATGGCATTAACATCCGAGTCCTCTGGATCGGCCATTGCTAATTCATTTGCAGCTTTAACATTATCTTTAAGTCCGATAATGGGACTATTGATTTTTGCTTTACGCCCGAAATCGTCATCACGATCCACATTGAGAACAAGAGTTTTCATATACCTCCAAACATATTATTATTCTGATATATAAGAATGTTACTATAATGTCCCAACCTTTGTCAAAGATTGTTTACAACGTTTTTTATATATAATTTGCATTGCTCAGCCAGAATGAAAATCAACAATAGATTGGCAGAATGGAAATTCTTTTTACTCATGCTTTTAATGATTGTGGTTTGGGCATTGGCATTTCCATTTATAAAAATAAGTCTCGAAGAACTTTCATTTATCAATCTTACAATAATGCGTTTTTTTGTGGTTTGTGTAGCATTTAGTGTTATTTTATTAGCAAAATCCAAAGCCTTTTCAAAACTTCATAAAAAAGATATTGTACCAATATTTCTCTTGGGTTTTATTGGAGTAATGGTTTATCATTTTGGACTAAATTACGGAGAACAATTAGTTTCACCTGGTGCAGCAAGTCTAATAATTGCAACTATCCCTGTTTTTATATTGATTCTTGCAGCAATTTTTCTGAAAGAAAGAATACAAAACATCAAATTGTTAGGAATTATAATTGCATTATTTGGTGTTATAGTCATCTCTATCTGGGGAAAAGAAGATGTTTCATTAGAAATAGAATACGTTTATGCTGCTCTAGCGGTATTAGTAGCTGCAATAGTCGGTGCTTTTTACACAGTAACTGGCAAAAAATTACTCAGCCGATATAATGCTCTTTCATTAACAGTTTATGCAATGTTACTCGGGAGTCTTGGATTACTTCCTTTTATAAGAATATCGCTTTTTGAACAAGTAGCCCAAATGTCATTAACAACGTGGGGTGCTATATTATTTCTTGGATTATTTTCGACTGTAATTGGATATTTACTGTGGTATTACGCACTTGAAATTAAAACAGCTTCAGAAGTAAGTGTATATCTTTATGCAATCCCCGTTGTTGCAACAATAGCAAGTTATTTCTTGCTTGGAGATAAGATAACTTATATGTTTATCTTGGGTGGAATTCTTGTTATAGTGGGGCTGATATTAGTAAACAAAAAAATGGGATCAAAAAATTGATTAACAAAATTGTTTTTCACTGAAACTATGACTAAGATTTTATATATGGATGATATGGAAGGGAACTACATCAAAGAATTTGATGCAATTGTGACCAGAAAGAAAAGTGATTATGTTGCACTTGATCAAACTGCCTTTTATCCTTTAGGCGGAGGTCAGCCTTCTGATACTGGTTATTTAGAGTGGGACGATAATAAAGTTCGAGTAAAAGACGTCATTAAGAAAGGAGATACTGTAAAACATATTTTAGATGGAGAAAAGCCACCAGTTGGTACAAAGGTTCATGGAACTATCGATTGGGAAAAAAGATATGGTCATATGAAGATGCATACTGCTCAACATATCCTATCAGGAATTATTTTTGATAAGTTTAATGCAAGGACTGTTGGAAATCAGATACATGCAGACTATTCTAGAGTTGATTTTGACAAGGTGCGTTTTACAGATGATGATTTAAAATTAATAGAGAACAAGTTCAATGAAATTGTTGGTAAAAATTTACCTGTAAAAATATATGAAGAGGATAGGGCAAGCTTAGAAAAGAGAGTGGATCAACAGCGAGCACATCTAGATTTGTTACCAAAGTTTATCACAAAACTCAGAATTGTAGAGATCGAAGGTTTTGATATTTGTCCATGTGCTGGTACGCATGTACGAAACACTAGCGAAATACCCAAGATCGATAAAATTAAGAGAGAAACCAAGGGAAAAGACAGAGAGAGGATTATTTATTCACTTCAAAGCTAATTTCAACCTTTTTAATTTCATCTACTTTTTTTAATGATTTTAACATGCCACATATTGTATTTTGAATCATTTCAGTTGGAAATTCTGTTAGTGGTATTTGTTTTCCATTCACTTTTACAATCATTTTATTCCTCCATTTGTTTTTTAATAAAATTTATTAATTGTTGAAAATCATCTGAGTATGTAAATATAGTATTTTCACGTTCTTTAATATTTCCAATTCTAATTTTTGGAATTTCTTTTTCTTTTGAACCCTCAACAATAATAATATCATAATTTCCCATCTGATCTATTTTGGCAATTATTTCTTTTTCAGTTTGGGTTTGTTTTACAATATAATCTGTTTCTATTGGAGTTTTAAACACAACTAAGTTTGCTCCCGCTTCAGCATGTTTCCACGTGTCTTTTCCTTCCTTGTCAATACCAATATTTTT
>CAYMMP010000084.1:0-1347 GCA_964391625.1 uncultured Thermoplasmatales archaeon
GGTGTCGTCATATGTCCCAAATAAATATAAGCGACATGCTTACATCTTATGACAAGAAAAACCTTAGAATAGCGACTGTTTGTTCTCATTCTAGTTTGCAGATTTTTAATGGTGCTCGTAAAGAAGGTTTTAAAACTTTGGGGATTTCTGTTGGAGATAAGAAAAAGATTTATGATGCATTTCCTTTAGGAAAACCAGATGAGTTTTTTATCGTCGATAATTATAAGGATATTTTGAAATATACTGAAGAATTGAGAGAAAAAAACGTAATCATAATACCGCACGGCTCCTTTGTTGAATATCTCGGTGCTGACAAATTTTTGACGTTGGATCTACCTACCTTTGGGAACCGCAAAGTTTTGGAGTGGGAATCCGATCGTAAGATGGAAAGACAATGGCTCGAGAGTGCCGGCTTGACTATGCCTAAAGAAATCAAAGATCCAAAAGATATAGATCGGCCTGTTATAGTCAAATATCACGGAGCAAAAGGCGGTAAAGGATTTTTTATTGCAAAAACCTATGATGAATTTAAGAAAAGAATTCAGAAAAATAAACAGTTTGTCATTCAAGAGTTTGTGATGGGAACTCGCTATTATGTTCACTATTTCTATTCGCCTATTCAGGATAATGCATACAAGCTGAGTAAAGGAAGTCTACAACTTCTTAGTATGGATAGACGCGATGAAACAACCATAGATGAGGTTCAAAGATTGGGTTCAATTGCTGAGCTTGAAGAGCTTGGTATACACCCAACATTTGTTGTAACTGGAAATATTCCTATTGTAATGAGAGAATCTCTTTTACCAAAAGTCTTCAAGATGGGGGCAGATGTCGTAGAAAAATCACAAAAACTGTTTGGTGGAATTGTAGGCTCTTTCTGTCTTGAAACTGTTATAACAGAAGATTTAGAATTTAAAGTCTTTGAAATATCTGCTAGAATTGTTGCTGGTACAAATCCATATGTTGCTGGTTCACCATATTCCGAGTTGATTCAACCCGATTTGTCTACCGGACGACGCATCGCTCAAGAAATAAAATACGCGGATAAGAGAAATAAATTAAATGAGATTCTATCTTAATTTTTGCAAAGCGTAACCATTATAGCAATTTGAGCCCACATTCTATTTTCTGCTTCATCAAAAATCACGGATTGTGGGCCATGTGCCACTTTTTTTGTAACTTCATAATCATAATAGGCCGGCAAACAGTGCAAGAATATAGCATCAGATTTTGCCTGTTCCATTAGTTTGTCATTTACGGTATATCCCTTAAAATCCCTGAGTCTTTGTTGTTTTTGTGCTTCATCGCCCATTGAAACCCATGTATCTGTTGCTATGACGTCAGCAT
>CAYMMP010000084.1:1447-4107 GCA_964391625.1 uncultured Thermoplasmatales archaeon
ATCTGTAATTACTTGACAAGGGTGCTCTTTATCATCTAATCCACTGATGACAGGGACAGTAGCATGTTTTGCCAGCTCTTTCATATCTTTATTGCTCATGGCACGAAACATGATTATGTCAACATAGCGAGATAGCACAAGAGCGGTATCTTCTATTGTTTCGCCCCGTCCCAATTGAATATCATTTTTTCCTAGAAAAATTGCATGACCGCCTAGTTTGGTCATACCCGTTTCAAAACTAACGCGTGTTCTTGTACTGCTTTTCTCAAAAATCATTCCAAGTGTTTTACCTTTTAGCAGTTCTATCGATTGACCCTTCTTTGATTTTTTCTTGAGTTTAATTCCCAAGTCAATAATATCTTCAAGATCATCTTTTACGTCAAGCATTGATATAAGATTTCGCTTCATCGAAAAGGTGGAATGCAATTACATTCTTTAAGATTATCGGACATAAGTAAAAACTATAATCACATAAATTATTCAGAGATTGTTTAGATGGGAGTAGACATTGGAGCTTTATTCAAACAAGAAAAAATTTCATTTAAAGATTTACACGACAGAGTCATTGTTATAGATGCTTACAATGTGATACATCAATTTCTTTCAAGTATTAGAGGGCGTGATGGAACACCGCTTAAGAACGCTAAAGGTGAAATAACGTCCCATATATCTGGTTTGTTTTATAGAACTGCAAATCTTGTTAATGCTAGAATTCGACCGGTATTTGTTTTTGATGGAAAGCCTCCTCCTTTTAAAATGAAAACAATTGAAGAGAGACGAAGGAGGAAGGAAATCGCTGAAAAAGAATACAAGGAGGCATTAGAAGAAGGAGATCTAAAAAAAGCACGAACAAAAGCACAGCAAACGTCAAGAGTGACAGATGAAATAGTAAAACAAAGCAAGGAGTTATTGGATGTGTTAGGAATACCATGTATACAAGCTCCATCCGAAGGCGAGGCACAAGCTAGTTATATGGTAAAAAAAGGAGATGCTTTTGCTGTCGGATCACAAGATTATGATTGTCTGCTTCTAGGTTCGCCAGTTTTAGTTCGCAATTTAACTTCTTCTGAAAGACGAAAACTTCCTGGCAAAGAGTCTTATGTAAAAGTATATCCAAAACAAATCAGATTAAAACAAAACTTAAAATCTCTTGGAATAACGCAAAGGCAGCTTGTTGATATGGCGATTCTTATCGGAACAGATTTTAATGAAGGTATTAAAGGAATAGGTCCAAAAAAAAGCTTGTCTCTTATCAAAAGAAATGGCAATGTTGAAAATGTGTATGCAACAATAGGAAAGGCCCCGCTGACCTTTGATGAAATAAAGGAAATACGAAAAATATTTCTCGAGCCTGAAGTAACAGATAATTATAAGTTAGATTGGCCAGGACTTGACAAGGATAAAGTTATGAAACTATTGTGCGATCAATATCAATTTACACAAGAAAGAGTAGAACCTATCATAGAAAAATTCTCAAATATTGAAAATATGATGAAGCAAAGAACTTTGTTCTAATTATTTTTTAATTATCTTGAATTTATCAATGCCGTTTAGAAGGGCTAGTTTTTCACCATTATCCCAATCGACCCAAATTAAATCTTGTTCTTCCTCGATTTCTGTAACTGTTCCCTTTGAACCAGGTTCTAATTTTGTCCAAGTATCATCTGTTTTGATAAGTTCAATTCTGTCTCCAACTTTTACTTTCATATTTATCTCCTTCTTATGCAGATATCAAGACTTTAATCCAAACGATTGAGTAAAGGGGAAATAAAAAAACATATTAAAATTTTCTATGCATCAATAACTCTTTATACTCGCATAGGCTCGGCATGAGCTAATTATCATGAAGTATGCTGGTGAAGAAAAAAAGATACCACTAACGCCGATAAGCATAGCGCGTCTTGTTTTACTGTTAATAATACCTGGTCTAACCTTCGGATTGGCATTATTTCCAATACTGCTTTCTAATTTTTTTATATTGCAATATCTAAATCTTGATAATATGCTACATCTATTAATTTTCTCTATATTTCTTATTTTTGATTTTATCTTTCTGATTATCACAGTAGCGCTTTCATCTGCTTTATTCATAAACTTATTACGCCTCAAATATGATGAAGGGGAATATGGCAAATCACTTTGTGATAAAACAGCTTTTAAGTTTATTCTATATTTTATACTATATCATCCAACATACAAACTCATCGGCATATTCAACATCACGCCGTTAAAATCGTTTTATTTATCCCTCATAGGCTGTAAAATTGGAAAAAACGTGTTTCTTGCAGGTGAGGAATGGTTAATTGATCCATGTGCAATAGAAATTGGGGAGAACACAATGGTTGGGGGAAAAACAATCATAACGGCGCATTTGGCAGAAGAAAAATTAATAGTAAAAAAAGTTAAGATAGGTAAAAACTGTTTGATAGGTGGACAGTCATTGATATTGCCAGGTGCGATAATCGAAGATAATGTGGTAGTTGGTGCAAAAAGCCTTGTCACTAAGAATCAAAAGTTACAGAAGGGAAAAACTTATGCCGGCATTCCTGTAAAAGAAGTTACAAAAAAACCAAAGAAATAGTCAATGCGGATACCGGGATTCGAACCCGAGCAAGTGGCTTGGGAAGCCACTATCATAACCACTAGATCATATCCGCAAG
>CAYMMP010000085.1:0-1327 GCA_964391625.1 uncultured Thermoplasmatales archaeon
ATAATTCAGAAAACAACGGCGAAAAGTTTACATTAACAGTATTTGCTCATGCAGCACCATCGTTTCCATTAGGAAATCTATTGTCAGTTTTAACTGGAAAAAACTTATCCTACATCTCAGCTGAAATATACAGAGAAGGAGATCTTGTTTCAACAGGGGTGGTAAGCCACATTAAAACAGAGTCAGATATAAATCTTAATGAAGAAGATACATCGCCCTTACAAAAAATCAAGATGTATTGGTCATTGCTGGATTTAAGGAATAGCTCCATTTTCAAAAAAATAGAATTTGATAATCTCCCTCCTGGAAAATATGTTGTTAAGATTTATAGAGAGCACCCTCCATCAAGACAAGAAAGAGAAATAATAGGTTTAGAGATCATCGAACTAAAAGAAAATGCCACAACACACATTTTTTGTAAAAGAGAGGGAAGCGTGCAAGTATCCCTAGTTGACCAAAACAAAAATAATATAGAAAATGCAAAAGTATGTGTATTTTTAGACAACTATTGTGTTACAGAAAGCTTTACAGATGAGAATGGGGAAGTTCTTATCAATTTACCTTACAAAAAAAAATCATCTCCTTATAATCTTAAAGTGTTCTACAACGGTTTTAAAATTTATGACGAATCTTTTAATTTGAAATTTTTACGGCTTAGCAAACCAATTGTACTCTCCTTAGAAATTCCATTATATTCAATTAAGTTTAAAATAGTGGATACTTTTGGTTTTACTCCTGGCATTAAGTTAACACCAACCATCAAAAGTTCTGATGCAGAAGAGCCAGTTATTTTAAGAGCTTCAGAAACAAAGGACAACGTCTATACTTTTAATAATTTATATCCTTCAAGTTATAATTTCAAAGTAGATTATAAAACATTTAAGATCGAAAGAACCTTTAAAATACCTTCAAATAAAGATACAATTGATATAGAATTTCCTGCCAAGTTTGACGTCAAAATAAATGTTTTCGATTCGTTTGGGGTTCCTCTAAAAGATACGAAAGTTTTTGTTAATAGAAATACAAAAGATCTAGAGGATAAAACAAATGACAAAGGGGCAACAGCATTCTCCCTCCCACCTGGAGAGTATGGTATCAAATCTTTTGAAAATGAAGCAAAACTTATGGTTACTGGTGAAGAAGAAATCAATGTTGTAACAGAGAAAACACCTGTTATTTTCTCCTATGTGATACTTATATCGATATTGTTTATAGTTGTTATGTCAACTCTATTTTTCCTGAAGAAGATATCACTACATACTTTTGTTAAAGCAATACCAATTATTCTGTTGATAACTGCACTGATAATGCCATGGTGGCAACTAAG
>CAYMMP010000085.1:1427-4100 GCA_964391625.1 uncultured Thermoplasmatales archaeon
ATAGTTCTAACAATAATTGTAATTGTGATATTCATTTATGGTATGAACCAACTGTCTACAATTGGAATTGGCAGCATGTATGGTGAAGGTATATTGAGTATTGATATACCATATAGTGCAGATTGTGTCGACATTGATGCATCATGGAGTATGGCCATTGGATTCTATTTATGCATACTTTCTATTTTAGCTCTAATAACCCCAAGAATTTTAATTAAGAAATTGTATTGGGGAAAAGAATGAATCCTTTCGCGAATCCTATATTTTTAACAAAAGCAATTAAAGGATATGTTATAGATATCGGGAAGTTAAGGAGATTAAACGAGAAGCAACTAAAAGAGTATAAGGATAAGGCTTTCAGAAAAACTGTAAAATATGCATATTCTGTACCAGTCTATCATAAAAAATACAAAAAAGCAGGCATTCATCCTGACGATGTCAAAAAAATAGAAGATATAGAGAAATTACCTTTTATTACCAAAGAGGATTTTAGGAAAAATTTTCCAAAGGGAATAGTTCCACCCAATTTTAATAAAGAAAATGGTTTTGAACTAAGTACTTCAGGCTCAACTGGAAAGCCTGTTACTATTTATCGCGATTCATATTCAATATTAGTTGATTTGTGGAGATACATACGTGAATTGCGTGAGTATGGCATTAGCTGGAGAAAACATCGAATGACTTTTCTTGCAGATCTTGCACCTGGTGCAGTAGGTTCTGCACATATTAGTTTTAGCAGAAATAAGAAAAAAGAAAAAACTCCATTTTTATCTTTTAAAAATTTTCAAACAATAGATATCGGAGAAGATGTAGAAAAAATCATACAGAAGATGAATGAATTTAAACCAGAATTTATAACTGGATACCCTGATGTTCTTCAAGGTATTGCCATTTTGAAGCAAAAGGGATTTGGCAAGAATGTAAAGCCACTTTGCATCCAATCAACTGGAGCTGTGTTGAGTGACCACATTAGAAATTATATTGAAAAAACGTTTGAATGCGAAGTTTTCGATTCGTTTAGCTCAACTGAAGCGGGACCAGCTGTTTTTGAATGTCGAAACCATAATTACCACATTCATGAAGATGCAGTACATTTAGAATTTGTTGATAAAAAAATGAATCCTGTTGATTTTGGTAAACCTGGAAATTTGGTTGTAACACGTTTATCTTGTGGGGGGACACCGATAATTCGTTATACTGGAAACGATGACATCATGATTCCGATTAAGAAGAGATGCAGTTGTGGTAGTAGTTCAATGCTTGTAAAAAACATTGGCGGACGGAGTATTGACACAATAATACTACCTGATGGAAAAATTATACCGCCTCTTTCATTAACAGGCATCCCAAATCATGTTATGCAAGATTTCAAATCTGAATTAATACAGCAATTTCAGATTATTCAGAGAAAATTAGATGAAATTGAGGTGTTAATTGTCATAAACAAAAACTCCAAAGCAAAAGAACCATCTACTAAAAAAATATTTGATGAACTTGAAAAAAGATTCAAAGAAAAATTAGGAAAAGATATAAACGTAAAAATTAAAGAAGTCGATGACGTTGAAAGAAACTTTGGAATGGACAGGATTGTAAGACAAGTTATTTCCCTTGTGAATCATAAACTAGATTAAAGGTTCCTCAATTGATTTTGTTTTTCTGACATCTTTTAAAGCCAATATCACACCTATTGTGGCTGGTGGTATAGTAGTTACAAAATACCCACTTAAAGAGAGAATAATAATGTCAGGTCTTGCAGCAAGTCCCGAGAACAAGGTTGTAAGGGCCATTTCTCTAGTCCCAAGACCACTTATGGAAACTGGAATAAGCTCCACTAAAAAGACAGCGGGGTACACTAGTATAAAGTAGAAATATTCTAGATTTATTCCAAGACCCTGAGCCATTATATAAATTTGTGTATATGAAAGAATCCAACATATTATTGAGGCTAGAATTGGCAATACCAATAGCTTTAGTTTTGGTATGTTTTCATAAAATGCATCAAATTGTTTATTTATATCTTGCTTATATTTAGACGGTATAAGGAATTTAATAATTATTCTAAAGTATTTTTCAGATCTTTTTTTGCTACTAAAATAGGCCAATAGAGAAATTAATATAATAAAAATTGTAGCGATTATTGGTAATAGATTTGGAAACTTTGAAGAAACAAGTATTGCTCCAATTAATATTATGATAAAAATTGAGATAACGTCTATTAGTGTATCTATTACAAGATTTGATGTTGCCTTTCCAAGTTGAATCTTTCCTTTTTTCATTATGTATGGTATCCTAATGTAAGTTCCAAGCCAACCTGGCGTTATTGCTCCATAAAAAGTAGCAATTAAATATGTCTTTACAACAAATTTATACGGAAGTTTTATATCTTGTTTTTTCAAGATATAGTCCCATTTTTTTGTATAAATTATTGTTCGAGGAATGAGAAGTGATAGTGCCAGTACAAGATATATCAGATTGATTTGTTTTAATGCAGAATAAAGTTTACCAACATCATTAGTATAAATTATGTAGATGAATAGTATTATTCCTATTATTGGCAATATTTTTAATAATTTCACAAGCCGCCGGAGGGAGTTGAACCCCCGACCTGCTGATTACGAATCAGCCGCTCCACCAGCTAAGCTACGGCGGCAACAAGTTCAGTTGAATATAATT
>CAYMMP010000086.1:0-4063 GCA_964391625.1 uncultured Thermoplasmatales archaeon
GCGGAAGCTAAACCAGTTCCTGACCCAAATAGTGTTTTACCAATATAATATGCAACAATAACACTGGCAAGCGAACACAACAATATGTAGAACGCTGCTGAAAAATCACTAACTCCGAATAAATAAAAAAATAATGCAATAGGATAATTCATCATAATCCGTGGAGAAAAAATCCATTCACTAAATCTAAATTCACCTTGTGTGATTCGATATGCTGAATCTAGATAGCATAAATCATCATTTAGATTCATGCCTAAGAAAAAATTCATTCTTATAATCAGAGCAAAAATAACAATAATTATTAACCAAATTTCAGGTTTAAATTGTTTTATTCTAGTAATTATTTCCTTAGAATATTTCCTAATATTGTTTGATATGCTTCGCAAGGACTCCAACACCCTCCACAAACATTTTCATTAATTAATTTTCTAGCATTGTTTGCTTTTTCAGATTGCCAAATTTTTTTTAATTCATAATTATAAGCTTTAAGGTTTCCAATAATCAAATTAAAGCCGGTACAAGGATAAACATAACCACTAGGATCAATAAAACATGATGAGATTAAGGCTTTACAACTCTTTGGACTTTTTTCAATTTCAAAGTATTTCTTAATCAGTTTAAGATATTTTTTTTCCAGTATATTGATTATACCGAACCCAGTTTTTTGTTGTAAAATACAATCTACATCTTCAATAATTTTATTTTTCATATTGATTGTAGTTGCTATTGACTCATTTCCATAATAAAATGAATTATGAAGAATGTTAAAATGGAAATCATTGATATTAACTTTTATTTTTTTATTGACTTCCTCTAATGTTTTGTTTATTAATCCAATATTATAATGTGAAATTGTATATCCTAAATAAGTTTGAAATCTTTTATTATTTGACGATAATTCTTTTAATTTTGTAAAAAGACATATTGCTTTATCCCAATTACCTTTTACTCCTCTTATTTTATCATGTGTTTCTTTTGGACCATCTAGACTGACAACAAGAATTATCTTTGGAATTTTCAGCTCTAAGATTTTTTTTAAAGTTGTTATGGTTTCTTTGACTAATAGTCCGTTGGTTGTTATATTTAAAAGATAGGCATTTTTTTTGCTAATTATTTCCGCGATATCATACAGATCATTTCTAATAAAAGGTTCTCCGCCGGTTAAATTAACCCATGAAGGATTAATATTTTTAAAAATATTTTTTATTTCATCAATCTTAAGCTCATTTTTTGTTTTTTTCTCCCATATTTTGCAGGTTTTGCACTTAGAGTTACACTTGTAAGTAATTGCAAAAGTTAATTTATAAGGCTCTTTTAAAATTTTAAAATTTGAAGCAATGGCTTTAAAACATAATCTTAAAAATCTATACATCTACCAGCCTCAATCTTATTTTCAATGCAAGTATAAAAAATTCTATAATATCGATTTTTGATAGTTTGCTTTTCCCACTTTTACGATCATAAAAATTTATGGGTATTGAACCAACTTTAAATCCATTGGCAAGCGTCTTATACAACATTTCCAATTGAAATGCATATCCATTGGATTCTATCTCATCTAAGTTTATAGTGTTAAGAACTTCTTTTCTATATGCTCTATATCCCGTTGTCAAATCATTTATTTTTATACCTGCCAGGTATTTACCTATTAAGTTCCCTCCACGTGAAACAATTTTTCTATTAAAGCTCCAACCAATAAATCTTTTTCTTTCACCGATGACAAGGTCATAACCCTCATTTATTTTTTTGATGAAATCCAAAATATATTGGGGTTTATGAGAAAGGTCAGCATCCATTTCAAAAATTATATCTATATTTTCTTTGATTGAATCTTTAAAACCCAAAACATATGCAGTTCCCAAACCTTTTTTGTTTTTTCTTTTAATTAATTTTATCGGAAAATCATTTGCAATTTCTTTAACAAAATCAGCTGTTTTATCTGGAGAATTATCATCAATTATTAATATATCGGCATCCAATTTATTTTTATTAAAAAATTCAAAAAGTTTTGGTATTAAAATAATTAAATTATCCTTTTCATTGTAGGTTGGCAGTATAATTCTAATTTTAACCATCTAAATCATCTTTAAAAAATTCAGTAACAATTACTTTAAAAATTCTCCAGCCATCATAAAAGGTCTTTAGTTTACCTCTACCATAAACTCTAGCTTTTTCAAAACTAGGAACTTCAAGAACTTTTAAACCATTTTTGGCAGCTTTTATCGATATTTCTGTTTCTATACCGAAGCCATCGCTCTTCAAATCTAATTTTTCTACGCAGGATTTCCTTAGAGATCGATACCCATAACAAAGGTCAGAATACTCCATATGCCAAAACAAATTAACCAGAAAGACAAAAAATTTGTTACCAAGTTTCCTGATAAGAGTCATATCTTCAGTACCGCCTCCTTGGATAAACCTCGAGCCCATGCATATGTCATAACCTGCTTGGATGCCTGCCACAAGGAGATGAATCTCATTTGACAACATGGAAAGATCTGCATCCATGCAGATTATAATATCGCCTTTTGCTTCAACCAAACCTTTCCTAAGTGCTGACCCTTTTCCGACATCATCATATAATATTTTGCAATCAAATTTTTCTGCCACCTGGACAGTTTTATCCTCTGAATGACCATCGACAATTATTATTTCGTTACTTAAATTTAATAATTTTAATTCCTCAAGCAGAACCGGTAAATTTTGCTCTTCATTGTAAGTTGGAATCACGATAGAAATCTTCACTTATTTTCCCTCTTTTTATAATATACATATATTACCAACAATACGACGAATATTATAGTTAAGTATGCCCAAATAGGCTGTTTTTCTTTTTTTTCATCCACTACAACTGTTCCTTTAGCAATTGAAGAATAGTGAAAACCATTATAGTCATATTCTAGAGCAACATAAATTAAATAATTACTATTTGGAAGAATGCCTTTATTTTTTATATTGAAATTTATAGTATGATCCGAAACCAAATCAATTGGAACAATTTTTTGAGAAAAAGAACCATTAAACTTTTCAGGCAAATATAGATTTATTTTTACATCATGTGTCTTATCATCAAAGTTAGTTACATATAAAGAGTATGTGCCAGATCCATCTTCTTTTATATCAGATGCATATATGCTTCCCTCAACTTTTGAGTCGTAACCTTTCTTATATTTTATCAATGAAGTAACAAGACTTGAAAATTGATATCCGTTAGCATCTTTATATTTCAATATAATCACTAGTGGATATATACCTAAAGATATATTTTTATATACATTAATAGAAAGTGTATCCAACGCCTCACCCCCAGGATATAATAACTCTTGAGTGATTTTCTTCTCCGAATAAAAATTTTCTGAAGGCACTAAATAAAGTTCAACATCATATGCAATTTCATCCCCCGTATTATAAAGGAAAATTGAAACATTAGTTGAATTTTTCGCAATTATATTATCAACAACTGTTGCACCCATTTCGATAAATGATGCAGATTCTTGAGGAGCTGAACTTATCAATACAAATATTGACAAAAAAATTATAAAAATAAGATGGACAGATAGCATTCTATTCTTTTTCGTTAAAGCCCGTCCACTTCTCTTTAAAATATATTTCCCTCCTTGACAATATAACGTTTACAATGTTTATTAAATTAATGTAATATTTGGTTATTGCTCCAAAATTCTAGCCCCATAATTATCAACAAAACATATGTACAATTTTCCAAATGTACAGAGGGCTCTGCACAACTCGGGTGTTTTTCCAATTGCATAAACTGAATTGCCAAGCATGCACATACTTGCATTACCGTATTTGTTCGCTGCATTTATTGCATCAATTGTTTTCTTTTCTGCAAGTCCTATTTTCTCTGTAAATAATTGTGACAATTTAAAATAATTCTCAACAGAGGGGGCTTCTAAAAGTTTTTTAGTGCAATACTGCCCATATTCAACAATCGAATTTGCTCGTTTACTATCATTTAAAACATTCTTTGTATTGATTTTTTTACCTATTACACATATAACAACATCAGATTTGCAGGGAATATGTTCTATTATTCCCCATG
>CAYMMP010000087.1:0-4027 GCA_964391625.1 uncultured Thermoplasmatales archaeon
AGGATTTTTCATCCATGAGTTGTACTTCATTTTTTGTTTGACTTACTAGTATCATCTCTTTGATTTGCTCTTTCCCCCCAAGAATGCTTGCTTTTTGAATTGTTTTATTATCTGTATTTGTTTCTTCCCAGTTTTTAAGATTTATTATCTTGATTTTATTTCCATGTATTGACTCGATATAATAATGTAATTTGTTAAATTTGATAAAATCATGTTTTTTGAAAGAGGGGATTCTAATAAGATAGGTTACTCGATAGATTTGTCTACTATCCTTCATTCCAATATTTTTAGCTGATTGCTTTATTTCACCACCATATTGCTCCTGTATCTTTTTTGCGACAATTAAACCAGTGTTCTTATCACTTAGATAGAAATCCAATCCTCCATGCTCCATCCCTGCATCTGTGATAAACAGAGCTCGATTTCCTTTTGCTTGTAGATTTTCAATAAGAGTAAAAATAATATTTTCTATGTTGTCGAGTTCTTCTTTTGATAGTTTTCTTTTGTCTGCACGGATCTGAACTATTGATTCATGGTATCCGCCAAATTGTTTTGAGCAAACATCACAGACCGTTCTTTTTAAATGAACTAACAGGTCGTGCTCCTCAGTTATTTCAACGTCATCTATAAAACCACATATATAAACCTTACAAACAAGGCCTTGTTTTGTTTCTTTGCAATCTGTGTTAATGTCTATTTTTTTAAGGTTTCTATTGATTTTGAAATTGCTTTTAATTAATTTTTTAAGTACATCTGTAAGTGTTTCAGAAAGCCAAGTGTTTTTATATTTATACGAATTACAATGGGTGCATATCGGCAGGTCTAGTGCTTTCGGACCGCTCGTAAAAGAATGCGTTTTTAGATAGCACTCTAAACAAGTTCCTTCTTTGAATATTTTTGTTTCTTTGCCGCATTCTACACAGAACATATCTAGTACCGACTCAGTCAGATAAAAACACCATATGATATAAATATTAAGGTTGATTTACAAAATTGGCTGAGGGAGTCTAGTGGCCAATATAAGATTTGCCAAGTTGAAGGATTTAAAGGATATTACTGACATTTACAATTATGCTATCTTAAAAACGAACGCGACTTTTGATACCAAAACAAAAACTTTGACAGATCAGAAAAAATGGTTTAAAGAACATGGCACCAAGAATCCTATTCTGGTTGCAGAACATGATAATAAAATTGTTGGATGGGTTGCTCTTAGCAAATACAATACAAAATGTGCTTATTCAGATACGGCAGAATTGTCTCTTTATGTAAAACCAGAGTACCAGAGAAAAGGAATTGGCAAGAAGTTAATGGGGAGAATTATTGAAGAGGGAAAAAGGGTAGGATTACATGCAATTATTGCACGAATAACAGATGGCAACAAGGTTAGTATTCATTTGCATGAAATGTTTGGTTTCAAGCATGTAGGCATCTTAGAAGAAGTTGGATTTAAGTTTGGTAAGAGACTTGATGTGTATATTATGGAGAAGGTTTTCAAATAAATTATTTTTTAATTGCTTTGAATCCGTTTTCAAAAGCTTTTTTGTTCATATCCTTGTATTTTGCAGGAACATTCTCAAATATTGTTTCGAGAAGTATTTCTTTCTTAAAAGGCAAAACATCAATTGCTGCTAAGGCTCCAAGCATAACAATATTTTTAACAATTAAATCTCCTGAATCTTTGGCTATCTTTACTGCATCAATTTTATAGAGTTTGCCATAGTTCTCCAGCTCTTTCAAAACCGTATTTATATCAGGATATTCTTCAGACCCAACTGACACGGTAAATGGTATGACTGGTGTTATATCAGTAATGATTTTTGTATCTTTTTTGGAATAATGAATATATCGAAGTGCTTCAATAGGTTCAGTGCTGACAATTGCATCTGCTGTACCGCTAGCTACAAGTGGTCCTGAGACATTATCTCCCATGCGAATGGTACAATTTACAGAACCTCCTCTCTGAGCCATTCCATGAACCTCTGAGACAAATACATTGATCTTGGCTTTCAGTGCCGCCTTTCCCAAGATATTTGCTGCTGTAATTACGCCATGACCCCCGACCCCAGTTAAAATAATGTTGACTTTGTCTTTCATCTACTTGTCCTCCTTTTGAGATATGGCGTCAAAAGGACAGATATCAACACAATTTCCACACCCATTACATTGTTGCTCATCAATTAAAATGCTTCCATCTTCACCATAATAAAAAGCAGGGCAGCCAAACTGTCCGATGCATATCTTGCATTTGCGGCATTTTTCTTGATCAACATGATAAACCGGGATTTTTTCTCCCTGTTTACGTTTATCTCTATTTGCAAGAAGTATACATGGAGATTTACTCACAACTACAGATGCTCCTTTATGATCTAATGCTCGTTTGAACGCTTCGGTTGTTTCTTTTATATTGTTAGGATCTACAATCTCAATATGCTCGACTCCACAGCCTTTTACGACATCTTCAACCAAAATTCTCTTTGCAGGTCTTCCCATTCCGTCGAAATCGTTTCCAGGATGTGGTTGATGGCCTGTCATCGCAGTAGTACGATTATCAAGTACAGTTATAACAACATCATGGTTGTGGTGCACAGCATCAATAATTGGGGGAATGCCTGAATGGAAAAATGTTGAATCGCCCATAAAAGAAATGATTTTTTCATCAGTTGCAATTGCTAAACCACATGCAGTACCTGCATTACTACCCATACATAATAAGAGATCAGCCATCTCAAGTGGCTTCTCTTTACCAAGTGTATAACATCCAATATCTGTTGGATAAATAACACCCTTAGGTTGTGCTTTTTTTGCAGCATAGTATGTTGCACGATGAGGGCAACCAGGGCATAACGCAGGTGGTCGACTTGGTAGTTTAATCTTAAATTCTTTTGGTTTTTTTATTGGATTTTTGACATTAAAAATTTTAGAAAATACTTCAAAAACGATGTCTGGACTGTATTCATATAATCTTGAAAAGTGACCCGTGCTTTTACCATAAATCTTCACATTTGATTCGATATCGTGTGCAATTGCTTTGAATTGATTTTCGAGAATTGGTTCTAATTCTTCTACAACCACAATGTTTTTACAAGATTTGATAAAGTTTTCACACATCTTTCGAGGCAAGGGATGTGTCATACCTAGTTTTAAAATTTTAACATTTAATTTTAAATCTTCAACTATCTCTTTTACATAATTGTATGACACTCCCGATGTTACAATTCCCCAACCGTTTGGCTTTCCGGCATTAATAACTTTGTTAAATTGTGACTTCTCCGATATTTCTTCTGCTTTTTTTAGCATTTTAAGAAGTTTTGGATGCTGAGCACGCGCCACTGCAGGCGTAGTAACCCAATTCGGGTTTTTCTCAAAATGTCCTTTTTTTCTTGGCTTTTGTAGTTTTTTAAGTTCTATTGGTCCTCTTACATGGTTTAAACGAGTTGTCGTCCTAAGTAATAAAGGAGATTGTAGCTTCTCTGAAATCTCAAATCCCGTTCTGGTCATTTCTTTTGCTTCATTTGGTGTTGAAGGTTCTAACATAGGGGCTCCACCAAATAATGCAAAATAACGATTATCTTGTTCATTTTGTGAGGAATGGCATGAAGGATCGTCTGCCGATACAATCACATGTCCTCCACGAAGTCCAATATACATATATGTCATAAAAGTGTCACTTGCAACATTTAATCCTACGTGCTTCATACAAGTTAAAGATCTTAATCCGGAAATTGCTGCTGCACCTGCAACTTCTAAAGCCACCTTTTCGTTCGTAGAGTATTCAAAATAAAACGGTGGTTCTTTATTTTGTTTTGTAAACGATCTAGCAATTAATGAAAAAGTATCTGCTATTTCAGAAGAGGGAGTGCCAGGATAGGTTGTAGCTACGTCTACGCCTGCCTCTAATGCACCTCTTGTTATAGCCTCATTTCCGAGAAGAAGTATCTGCTTACCCGGTTTGTTTTCCAATATTTCCATAATAAATCAATCCCCCTTATATGGAGAAAATCACGTGAGTTTGAACCTTGAAAAG
>CAYMMP010000088.1:0-2620 GCA_964391625.1 uncultured Thermoplasmatales archaeon
ATAATATTGAATGTATTTCCAAAATGGGCACGAGTGCGATTGCATGAAAATGTACCTGCGTTAACTAACAAAGTTTTATGGATCTTAACGCCCCATGGAACATGGCGATGCCCCATCAGAACTAAAGGAACCTCATTTTTTAAAATAATATCTAGTGTTTCCCCGGAATCGTCTATGATATTTGTTTCACGACCAGAGTTTGGAACTGGGACCAAGTGATGATGAAAACCAATTATGGTCATCTTGTCATTCTTTTTGATCGACTCTTCGATTATCTTATGACGCCCTCGCCCAAGACGGCCGTCGTCCTTATCAGGCTCACTAGATGCTAAGCCAGTTAGTGTTATTTCATCATATTTATGGATAAAATCAGTTTCACCAAAGAACTCTGGAAACAATTTCCAACCCAGATTGCGCTCATCATGATTGCCGGGAACAACCACTGTTTTCCCTTTGATTTCTTTAAGTTTTTCTTTGGCAAGTTCATACTCTTGTAAAAGTCCATCAGTTGTAAGATCACCAGAAATGAAGATTATATCTGCATCAACTTTATTCAACTGTTTAACTGCCTTATCAAATGTTTTTTCATTAAAGTCAGTTCCATAATTACAATGTATGTCAGATATGTGCGCAATTCTCATAGAACATGATAAAAATTGTTTGTTTAAATGTTTTATCTAACTTTGATTAAAAAATTATCTTCGTTTTGGTTTGCCTCGAATTTCACGTCATCGAAAAACTGTTGCAAGAGCCACATGTTTGTACTTGCATGGCTGCTGAGCTCTCTAACAAAACATGACGAAACTCCGTTTTTCCTGGCAAGAGCCATATATGGCAAAAGTTGATCAAATGCAAAAATATCAAGCGTTGAATAAGATTGAATTTCTTTCAGAAGGACATTTGCAACTGTTTGTCCGACTTCTTCAGAAGGAATTCCTTTTTCTCCAAGTGCAGCAGCTCCAACTATTGTGTTTTTTGATTCACTCCAAAGGGTTACTGCAACACCAGGAGATAAAGAAGTTGTTTTTTCAATATTTATTTTGGTTGATAGTTCATTTTTCAATAACGTTTTTGCAATTGTATGTTTGATACGCGTGCTTATATGATCTGGCAAATTTGTGATGCTGATATTTCCACTTATTTTTTCATATTCTGGCTCAAATGATAGATCCAATGGCTTGGGTTTGTTACAGGGATTTATCGTTATAATTGCTTCTCCGCCACCTTTTGGATAATACCCGCGTAATATAAGCTTAGGGTGAACTTTGATTCCCATTTTTTTAAGCATAGGTAAAAAAACATATTGAAAATAGTCCCAAGATGGCGACCATTTAACGTCTGTGCCACCTGTCAGTCTTATAGAAATCTTTTCCTTATTGTTCAAACAAGCGAGTATGCAAGCTTGAAAAACCAATGTTATGCTACCGGCAGTTCCAATATCAAATTTGTGCACTCCTCCTTTACCCTTCCCTGGTTTAAATATTAATTCAGAGGATCCAATTTCAAATCCAGTGATATCGGCATTACATATTTCCGCGATACTTTTAATTGCGATATAATGCTGAGCTTTGATACCGGGATTTGGTCTATTTGCTCTAATATTTGTTATTTTTATCGGAGTCTCTGTAAGGCATGAGAGAGCTACAGCATTACGAAGTATCTGTCCCCCGCCTTCACCATATGATCCATCGATTTCTAGCAGAATATCACCCTGTCAAATAATCATAAAGCATCTGCAAGGCTGCTTCACAAGTACTCTCTTTGTTTTCTAATCTATCTCCAGAAAATTGAAACTTTTTAACTAAAATCTCATCTTTTGTTGATAACCCGATATAAACAAGACCAACAGGCTTTTCTTTCGTACCGCCGGTTGGGCCAGCAATGCCTGTGGTTGAAAGACCAATATCGACATTTGATTTTGTCCGTATCCCTTCAGCCATTGCTTTTGCTACTTGTTCACTAACTGCACCATATTTTTCTAAAATATCTTCTGAAACACCTAGTAATTCCATCTTAGCTTTATTGCTGTAAGAAACAATACCTCTATCAAAATATTCTGAGCTGCCTGAGATGTTTGTGAGAGTATGAGATATAAGACCGCCAGAACAAGATTCTGCGGATGCAATTGTTAATTTTTTATCCTTTAAAACTAAAGAAATTTTTTCAAGGATTTCTTTTTTTTCCACCCGCATTACCAACCTTGGAAATAAGGCACTTGTATTAAAAGATTAACATTAAAACAGGTTAAAGATTAAATATGAAGATTATAATCCTTGCAAAGGTTAGCCCCATGGTGTAGTGGTTAACATAAGAGACTCTGGATCTCTAGTCCCCAGTTCGAATCTGGGTGGGGCTGTAAAAAATATTATTCATTAGTATTTACATATCGAGATAGGTATATGAGTTCAACTGAAACTGTAAAAAAGGACTTTATTCGTGAAATAATAGATGAAGACAATAGAACTAAAAAATGGGATGGCAGGGTTCATACTAGATTTCCACCAGAGCCAAATGGCTATTTGCATATTGGTCATGCAAAATCAATTTGCTTGAATTTTGGACTGGCGGAGGAATATAATGGTAAATGCAATCTTCGTTTTGATGATACCAATCCTTCAAA
>CAYMMP010000088.1:2720-3961 GCA_964391625.1 uncultured Thermoplasmatales archaeon
ACTCTTGAATTTGAAAACCATAGGCCATTATATGATTGGTTTTTAGATCAATTGGGTATTTATCATCCTCAACAAATTGAGTTTGCTCGCCTCAATCTTACTTACACAGTAATGAGCAAAAGAATGCTGAAAGAACTTGTAGATGGCAAATATGTAGATGGTTGGGATGATCCAAGATTGCCAACAATTAGCGGAATGAGGCGAAGAGGTTATTCTCCAGAAAGCATTAGGACATTTTGTAGCAGAATTGGAGTTGCAAAAGTCAACAGTATTGTCGATTTTGAATTTCTTGAGCATTGTGTCAGAGATGATCTAAACAAAACATGCCCAAGATATATGGGTGTTTTACGGCCTTTAAAAGTTGTTATTGAAAACTATCCTAAGGATAAAACAGAACAATTTGAAGCGATAAACAACCCTGAGGATCCAAAAGCCGGAACAAGAAAGATACCATTTTCAAAAGTTCTGTACATTGAAAAAACTGATTTCATGGAAGACCCTCCAAAGAAGTTTTATCGATTAGCACCTGGTAGGGAAGTACGTTTTAGATATTCTTATTTAGTTACATGTGAAAAAGCAATTAAGAAGGGCGACGAAGTAGTAGAGCTCAGATGTACTATTGATCCAGAAACAAAGGGCGGATATGCGCCTGATGGTAGAAAGGTCAAATCTACAATACACTGGATTTCAGCTGACCATGCAATTGATGCAGAGATTAGATTGTATGATAAGTTGTTCACAATTGAAGATCCTGCTGGACAGAAAGATGCAGACTACAAAGATTTCATAAATCCAGATTCTCTGGAAGTACTTAAGAACTGTAAAGTTGAGCCTATGATTAAAAAACTTAACCCACTGGATAGGTTCCAATTTGAAAGACTAGGGTACTTCTGTATCGACAAGGATACAACTAAGGACAATATAGTAATAAATAGAACAGTAACCCTTAGAGATGCCTGGGCTAAAATCCAGAATAAACAGCAACAAAAGAACTAAATTTATTTTATCTTATGAAACCTGAAAATTATTTATATTAAACTTTTATTTGGGGGTTTGTTATCGATTGTAATATATAGTTGTTATGGATAGCCCTGTGGTGTAGCGGTAACATATTGGCCTTTGGAGCCAACGTCAGCGGTTCAAATCCGCTCAGGGCTGCTCAAATGCTCCCGTGGTGTAGTCCGGTCAATCATTCTGGCCTTTCGAGCCAGCTACACGGGTTCGAATCCCGTCGGGAGCAT
>CAYMMP010000089.1:0-3949 GCA_964391625.1 uncultured Thermoplasmatales archaeon
ATATCTAGAACTTTCATTCTATTTTTTGCTTTCAATAGTTTTTGTAAATGCTTTTACTTCATTTTCTAGTTGTTTAACAGCTTTTGATAGAATTTCTTCAGGTTTTCCTTTTTTAACTCTTAAGTAAAGTTTTCTTTTGTTTGACTCTGGATGATCTGACATATAAGATGCATATTCGACATCATCATTTTTTAATAAAACTTCAGTAATAGGATTGAGGAGGGTTTCGGTTTCACCAGTTATCTCAATTTCAAGTTCTTTTGAGGTTTTTTTAATCTTTTTCAAATCCATTAATATCACTCCCAGTAATTACTACTCTATTTTAAAATTTATTAATATCATACTCTCCATAATCAGATGCTGTTTTTCTTTTTTCTTTATTTTTACAATTATCGCATTCAAGCATATTTCCTTTCCTAGTTAAAGGAGTTCTACACTTTGAACATCTTGCTTTAATTACTCCCAAATCTCTATCCTTGGTCGCTAGTTGCAGACTTGGCCTTACCTGTGTTACCTTAGCGCGAATTATATCACCTGGAGCGTATTCTGTTGCTGGATCTTTCACATATCCTTGCGATATTTCCGAAACACGCAATGTGGCATTTGTATCACCAGAGATAGCTCTCTCTTTGCCAACAACATGAATGACCTCGGCTATAACCATATTTGATCTTACTGAATTTACTAATGCTAATACAATATCGCCCTTTCTTATCTCAACAGGGATGCTTGTAAGTGGTTTTACTATTGCTTTTCTAAATTTTTGATTTGGCTCGAAAATTCCTACTCTTGTTGCTCTAATTATTCCATCTTCTTCAAATGTTCCATCGCCAGGTGAAAGTTCCTCTGATGTGGAAACTTGTTCCCCCGGCAATACTATTTTATTTTTTACCATCGCGTCACCAATAATCGTTAAATAAGTCAGATTAGGCAAGTCAATTACCATTTTAAAGGTTGTGGTCAGGAAACAAAGAAACAATATAATTTTTGATATATAAAGATATATAAACGAATTTTTTTATATACGAACTAGAATAGCGGTGCGGAGGCGTTGTTTATGAAATTGAAAATATTAGGAATATTAATTGTCGTAAGCTTAATCGTGATGACTTGTGGCTGTGTAGAAGAAAAAAAGACTGAGGTAGGCGCAGAAACTGGAGAAACTGCCAATATTGCAGTTCAAGTAACAGATAAAGTTACAGAAGATTTTTTACATGTCAATATAACATTTTCTGAGATTAAACTTTATTACCAAGGTGCAGATGAAAATGAATCTGCCTGGGAAATAATTACATCTGATAACAAGACAGTAGATTTATTGTATCTTAACTTGAACAATCTTAATGAAACACTTGGTGTCGCCGAAATACCAGTTGGGAACTATTCTAAACTATGGATCAATGTGACGAAAGCTGTTGGCGTATTGAACTCAACCGGCGCAACAGTTAATATTACTGTTCCGTCTGGTTGGTTAAAGATTCAGCAGTTGCATCTTAATTTAACAAAAGGAAATAATACCATCACTATTGACATCGACCTTGAAAGCTCCATTCATACTTTCCACGGCGGTCAAGAATACAAGTTCATACCAGTAATCAGTACAATGAATCTTCAGCATGAAAAACAGATGAAATTCAAAGTAAGCGATCATTCCAAAATTAAGAATATGATTGGCAACCGTGCACCTGCAGTAGACATAATTATTAATAATAATATAATAAAAAGTAATTTTAATGCAGACGCTGACACAAATTATACTTTTGATGTATCTGCATGGGATGTTGATGGAGATCCACTTACATACAGTTGGGATTTTGGCGATGGAACTACTAGCAATGTAAGCACTGTCACACACAAATTCGCTGACCAAAATCAACCTTACACAGTAACACTTATTGTTAGCGATGGAACAAACCAAGCTACAAAAACAATAAAGGTACATATCAACAAAACATCCGGTGGACAAGGAAACGGGCAAGGGTAAAAATCCCTGCCATTTTTTCTTTTTTTCCAAAAGTTTTAAAGAACTTTTAGAATGTTCTTTTTTTCTATGAATATAAGATTTGCAACTATTGATGATGCTGAAACTATTGCAAAAAATAGTATTTTACTTGCAAAGGAATCTGAAGGTTTGAAAGTTACATATGATGAGGCATTAAAAGGCGTCAAAGGAATTTTAACTGACCCTATAAAAGGATTTTACTTAGTCGCAGAGGAAGATGGTAACATCGTCGGAGAACTGATGATAACATATGAATGGAGCGATTGGCGTGGAAAATACATATGGTGGATACAAAGTGCCTATGTTGATAAAATTTGGAGAAAAAAAGGTATTTTCAAAAAACTAGTTGATGAAATTAAGAAGCTTGCAAAAGAAAAAAATATTGATATTATTCGTCTTTACGTTTACAATCATAATAAAAACGCTATGAAAGTTTACGAAAAGATTGGGATGAAAAAAGGTTACACTGTTTATGAGTTTATATAACTATTATATATTATATTAAACGAAATAATTAAATTCTGTAATGCTATTTATATTTTTAAAATGAGGAGGAAATACAATATGAAAAAAATTTTGATATTCTTGATAGTTTGTATGTTTTTAACTACTGCACTACCAGGAATATTTGGAAGTCAAGAGGCAAATGAACCTGTACTCAAAATACGGAAATTTATTGAGAATCGAAATGAAATTCCAATTTATACGGCACATAGTTTAGAAAAAGTTTCTGCAGAGAAAGGTAAACCTGCACATCCTGGAGGCGGAAAAGATAAAAAACCAACTGTAACAATTACAAATCCCACCAATGGTGCAACCGTCTCCGGTACAGTGACAATCACCGTAACGGTGAGCGACAAGGAAGACGGCTCCATAACTCCTGATATCTACATTGATGGAGACCTTGTTGCACATGCATTTTCCTACAACTGGGATACAACTAGTGAAGCAGATGGAAGTCATACTATCGTGGCTGAAGCAACAGATTCTGCTAGCAATACCGGCTCGGACAGTGTCACTGTAACTAAAGGCAGTGGCAGTGGAGGCGACGGCGTCGTGAGAAAGTGGGCTCTATGTATAGGAATAAGCGATTACGACGGAACTGTAAATGATTTGAACTACTGCGATGATGATGCAACAGACTGGAAAAATTTCCTGAATGGGCAAGGATACAACATTGTTCTTCTTACTGATAGGAGTGCAACAGCCAATGCCATAGAGGAAAAGATTGACACACTGCTTGCTAGTGAAGATGCAGATGACTATGTTGTTTTCACATACTCCGGCCATGGAACGACTTATAGGAAATACGGCTCATGTATGATATCCACGGATATGGTTTACATAACTCACGGCTGGCTTGAGTCCAAGTTTGATTCCGCTGATTCATCACACATATACTTTGCATTCGATGCCTGCAAAATAGGTGGATTCAAAGGAGTTGTAACCAATGAGCGTGTTGGGGCATTTGCGAGCAACAAGGATTATTCGTATGACGGAGATAGTTCAATGAAAAACGGTGTATTTACCTACTACCAGATGGATGGATGGAATCACTACAATAACTTTGAAGACGATGCAGCATATGCTGTCCAGGGAATGGAAGATTGGGCAGCCCAGTACGCAAATGTGAACGTTGATCCATTCTACAACGATCAATTTAGTGGACCGATGTATCCATAAAACATCATCTCTCTTTTTTTATTTTAATTTAAAAGCTTTTCATGATAAGTTGATTTTTTAGTTTCAAGTATCCTAAAATAGTTTGTTCTGTAGTGTACCATCTTTAATAAATATTGTAATATTCAAGAATTATTTGATTTGGAACTGCTGTTTTTGACATTTTTACACAAAATATTTAAATATCATTATTCGCAAAGTATAACATATCACGCTTGTGATTTGAAAAAATGGTGAGAGATATGATATGGAAAAAAAGTTTGATAA
>CAYMMP010000090.1:0-3861 GCA_964391625.1 uncultured Thermoplasmatales archaeon
GATGAAAAAAACATAGTTCGCCCTTTCTTTTTTTCAGAAAGTATGAACTCATAAAACTTATTTTGAAGTAAAGGGTCTAATCCTGAAGTCGGCTCATCCAGAATAACAATTTCTGGATCATCCATAAATGCTTGGATGATGCCCATTTTTTGTTTCATACCTCTTGAATAACTTTTTATTTTCCGATCAAGAGGCACGTCAAAAGTTTCCAATAATTCATCTAATAAAGGAAGCCCTGTATTTCTCAATGAACTGAAGTAATTTATAAACTGCTTACCCGTAAGGTGCTCATATAAGGCAAGTTCTCCAGGAATATATCCTACTTGGGATCTAATTTTAACAATATCCTCTTCGATATTCTTTCCAAAAATGTAAGCTTCACCACGAGTTGGTTTTAACAATCCTAAAAGAGTTCTGATTGTTGTTGTTTTACCAGCTCCGTTTGGCCCTAAAAAACCAAAGATTTCGCCTTTTTTGACATTAAATGTCAGGTTTTCTATACCTCTTATTTTTCCATAATATTTTGTTAAACCCTTGGTCTCAATAACATTCATAGTGCATCCTTGATAAATGAATAAAATAAGATTATATAAAAGTTAGTTTAAAAAAGTAGATTTTTATATTTTTATGTTGCAAACATGTTATTAACATTTGATATTAGTTTTTTAGCATCAAATGGTTTTGTAATATAATCATGGATGTAAGTTTCCATTCCTTTCATTTTTTCATGATCTGGCGTACCTTTTGCAGTAATTATTGAAAGTGTCACGTTTTTAGCTAAACCTTTCTTGATTATCTCTGCAAGAGTGTCCCAACCATCCATAAAAGGCATCATTATGTCCAAGAGCACTACTCCTTTAAATCCTCTTTCCAGCTCTTTAACACAGTCTTTTCCGGTATCGACTGTTAAAACTTCATAACCTTCTTTTTCAAAAATTGTTCTCATACAAATTAAGATATCAGGATCGTCATCAACCACCATGATTTTTTTATCCATTTTCTCATCCTTAGTTAATAAAGTTATACTTATGATATACTTTTATAACATTTAATATAAATATTTTATGTGGAAAAATGTCAAATTGATAAAACCACTACTCATCTCTAACTATGAAGTATTTAGGCTATATAAAAGATTACTTAGTCCACCAATTTGACTGGGGGTAAGTTCTTCAACTCTATTATCTAGAAATGGTATGTTTTTAGTATCGGAGTTGATAATATTCCTAATTTTTTTACGTCTATGGTTAAATAATTTTTTTGTAAATTCAAAAAAGAAATCTTCATCTAAAACTAAGAATGGAGGCTTTTCTCTTTTTGTTAATTTAATGATACTTGAATCCACTTTTGGCTGTGGTTTAAAAGATGTGCTTGGTACAACTTCAAGCAATTCGCATTTTGCTTTATAATAAGTATTAACGGTTAGGCGAGAATAATCTTTACTTTTTGGTTTCGCAATTAACCTATCAGCAAACTCTTTTTGATAGATAAGTACAGCCAACTCGAAATCATAATCGAGTATCTTAAATGTAATCGGTGAAGAAATTTGAAAAGGCAAGTTTGCCACAATTTTATTAAATTTTATAAGATCATCAAAATCAATTTCAACAGCATCTTCATGAATTAATTCTACATTATCTGGCACTTGCCCATGTAGAGAATCAAATAGTTTTTTGTCTATTTCAATTGCAATAACCTTTTTTGCTTTTTCGGCTAATTTTTTTGTTAAAATACCTTTACCTGCCCCAATCTCCAAAACAACGTCTTTTTTTGTGATATTTGCATAGTTGATTTCTCGTTCTGCAACAGACTCATCAATTAAAAAATTTTGACCAAATTTTGCTTTCATAATACTAAATTAGTAACGATCTTTTTGAATCGGTGGGCGAGTAAATAACCGATATTTCTGATCCGGATCAGTAAGCTCTAATTCAATTCTTTTTGCAATTAATCGGTCTGGCGCTCGTAAAAAGTCTATTCTATCACACATCTCTTCAAAACTAGTGAACGGTTTTTTCTTCCGCTCATCAAGGATATCATGCATCATTTTTTTTCCAAGGCCTGGCAATAACTCAAGAACATGAAAGCGCGTAGATATTGCAGGCGCCTCATTAAAGAATTTCAAAAACCTTTCTTTATTATTTTTTACGATATCTAAGATAACGTATAGCATCTCTCCATGCGCTGAGGATGTCATATCTTCATAATTTATTCTACCTTTGATTTTTGCGATTTTTTGTCTTTTACTAGGATCTTTTCCTACATAAATCCTTTCACCAATTGTAAAAGTCGAATCATTTTTTGGAACAAGCTCTAAGAGAGTAAATTGATTTTCACCTATACCATAAACTGTGGGATGCCTTTTATGCGGAGGTAGATCCCCCCTTCCTTTTGGTAAGTAGTCCAAAACATACACATAATCCTCCACGCTTTCACCCCCGACCTATTCCTTAGAATATTTTGCAACAATATCCAATACTTTTTTAATTTCATTCTCCCCAATAGAAAGCCTTTCTTTTGCAAAAAGTGTTTTTACATCATCCACTGTTTTTGGAAGTATATCTGCAACTTTATAAGCATGTTTCTCTTGTAAAAAATCAAGTTTTTCAAGTTCTTTAATCATATCTTGTACTTTTTTGAGAGGCAATTTAGCAAATCTTTGAGCATGCTCAAGAGCGATTTTTTGCTCATACAGCATTTCTTCTCTTTCTTTACTAACCTTCTTTAAAATATTCTTAACCTCAGTAAGAGAGACCGGCTTTGCTTGATTTTCATCTTCCAACTACTGCACTCTCCTTAAATGATCTGGTTTTATAATTAATGTCTTATGTTTTTTCCCATCATTTATTCCAACAAGATATGACTCACCTTGCCTTCCTTCAATTTTGCCAGTATATCCATGGAAACGAATATGTGGCATACCTTTGTGAACTGAAGGATCTATTACTATATTTACTGATTCTCCTTCTACAAACTCTTGTAATGCTCTTTTTATTGAATTTAAACCTCTATCTCTTGGTTTTTTTCTCAATATCTGTCTACTTTTGCTTCGTATTCCTTTTGACCGTTTTACCAAATTTCATTCCCCCTTGATTTCTATTACATCAAGTTCGGTTACATCACAGGGAACACCTAGTAGTTCACTTATACTTGGTGTTGTTCTCCCGCCATCACCAGATATCAGCTCCTTTATGTAGGTTCCTGATTCTGTTTCTAACGTGAGTGTAGCTATAGCACCATTTATTGACTCAAGATTACATTTGTATATATGTTTTTCTCTAACCATGTTTGCTCGTCTATGAGCCACACGAGACGGCGTAAACTGCCTTATCTTTGAACCAGGTAATGTCTGAACTGCCTTTTTAAGCTTTTCGTTATTTAAAGATTTTTTACACTTAAAAACAACTTTGTATACTTTATTAAAACTAGAATTTTTTATTCTAATAACCTCATTTTTGTCAGAATATCTTAAACTATCCACTTCAATAACATCGGCAGCATCTTCGTTTATTTTCTTTTTGATTTTACTGAGATTAATTGTTCTAACTATTGGATTTTTAATTTCTAGAACAAAGGGGCGTCCATCTCCAAGCATGCGAACATCGACATCTTCTCGTCCAGCTCCATGGAATGATTCGTCTTCTCCTTTTGTAGCTTCTAAAAAGTGCTTTGCGATTAGCTCTTCTACACTTGTGTTATAAACCTTTCCGGTGTAATTACAACGTTTGCATCCTTTTCCACGACAAATCTTGCAAAACCATTTTGTTTGGGGCATATCCCTACTGTATTTTCGATACTTTCCATAGACATATAGGGGCGCGATCTGTAAAGCAACTGTATCAAAACTAGTGTCGATGATAG
>CAYMMP010000091.1:0-3826 GCA_964391625.1 uncultured Thermoplasmatales archaeon
ATTGTCTGGTACTCTTGCATTGCATCCTGATAGTTCTGTGCAAGTTGAATGGGATCGAGATAAGCAAGGATTTTTTATGATTTCGTCACATGCTATTGATGTAGACACCGCAGTTGATTTTACATTTGTCGATCAAAATTCAAATCAAGTGAATATTTACGCAAAACTTGTGTTAAATCCAAATTGTATTGTAAAATTTGATTGGGATTGGGATCAAACTGGTCATTTCACAGTATTTACAAATGAGTTCCTTAAAGAATTACAATTCAAGGTGGGATACAAATACAGTCCAGAGCAACAGGAATATCAGTATGGTTTCAACATACAAGCACAAGATGTGAGCATAATAAGAACTATTCAATGGGATACTGAAAATGGAATTGTTCCTAGGATATGGATACTTGGAGATGAGCCATTGCCAGGAGATTGGGATGTATGGTTGCTTTGGAATTATGAGTGGTATGAGGTGAAATAAAAATGAAAAATACTTTATTTGTGAGAAAAGCTGTTGTTGTTCTTATTGTAATCCTTTTTTCTCTTACTACACAAGCAACTGTTATTAATACAAATGAAATACAACTAAAAACAAAAACTACTTCAGGTGGAGGATCGACTTTTGAGTGGGAGGATGATTTTTTTGATGAAAGTAAAATCGATATAAGTTTGTCCTATAATTATATTGTAGATAAAAGCACTGGGACAGTAATAATGAAAGACACCTTTGATGCATGGTATAATCAAGATTGGACAAGAATGAAACCAATCACAATAAATAACAGAGGCGGTACAACTTTTCAAGATTATGTCCTAGATATGACAGTTTATTATGATTCAAATATGCAATCAGATTTCAGAGATCTTCGTTTTACCGATGATAAAGGCAATGATTTGTATTATTGGATTGGTGAAAAGGTACCTGGAGAAACAGCCAATGTTTTTGTCAGAGTCCCTGCAATCCCGCCAGGAGATATAACAATTTACATGTTCTATGGTGATCCAACTTCAACAGATGAGAGTAACTTTGATATGATTTTTACATGGGATGATAGAACAAACCCTGATTTAATGATTTCATATAAAAATTATAAAGAAGGTGCATGGGATCCAGATGTTGCATTTGGTGGGAATCGTTTTCTAGTTGCATGGGAAGAGGGCCTTGGTCCTGAAGACATTCCGTATGAAGGTCAGAGATTAGTATCTCGACAAATTCACGGAAGAACATATGATTCTGATGGCAAGAATCCTTATCCAAACCCAAGTGATGATCTTGATTTATACATCAGCTCTGGCCCAAATGATGTTAGTTATCATGCAGAGAACCCGTCGATAGCTTATGGGAATGGTAAATTTTTTGTTGCCTATGAATACAATGTCATTGCAGAAGGACGTTATGCCGTTGATGTCAGAGGGGCTTTGATTGACTCTAGTGGAACAATAACAAAGAGATTTACTATTAGTGATGCGACTTTGGGCCAATATGATCCCTGTGTTGCCTATGCAAATGGAAAATTCTTTGTAGTTTGGGAAGACGCTAGAGATACAAGCAGCAATTACGATGTATATGGTCGCATTTTTGATATTAATGGAAATCCTCTGGGTAGTGATTTTCAGGTAGTTTCAGGGGCTAATTGCCAAGATGAGCCATGGATTTGTGCAGACAGTCAAGGGAATTTTATGGTGGTTTATGAAGATGGGTTTGATCCTGTGATTGGGCCGTTTAGTCTCTATGCTCAGAGATATGACAACAATGGAAACAAGTTAGGCTCACGAATTACAATAGCAGAAGGCTCTTCATCAAAAGATAATATTTTCCCTTCAGTTACTTACTGTCCACAAACCGAGAGATATTTTGTAGCTTGGAATGATGGTGATATTAGTGCCGATCCAAATGTTCGATCAAGCTATGACGGCAATGTGTGGGGGAAGATATTAGATAAATTTGGGAATGTTGTTTATGACAATTTTATCGTTCAAGCAGGTAGCCAGTACATCAGAACAGATGTAGTACCTTACCTTAATACATTATTCTTTGTTGCAT
Organism: uncultured Thermoplasmatales archaeon; assembly: GCA_964391625.1. GTDB lineage: Archaea > Thermoplasmatota > E2 > DHVEG-1 > DHVEG-1 > CAYMMP01. Next base: position 2,039 of record CAYMMP010000091.1, read on the forward strand.
TTGATGGTGGCAGTGATCTTTGGGGATGTCTAGTTTCTTCTGATGGAGCCGTTCAAACTGAAGAGCACATGCTGTCTGATGGATCTTCTCAACAAGTGGATTGGAATAATCTTGCTGTTGGAAATGGAAAGATATTTGCAACTTGGGAGGATGAACGCGATCAGGCTAGCAATTATGCTGATGCTTTTGGAAGTGTATGGCATATTTACAAATCTACTGGATCGCCTGATGTAACATATAATTTTGGCGAGGAAAAACAGATTATTACGCAAGCCGTAGTTGTGTCATCTGCTATAAATCCAGGTGGTAGTTTCTTGGAGTGGGAGGAGTTTGATGCCAAATACAGTACACCAATTGGTAACATTCAGTTTGATATTTTAAACTCTCAAGGAACACAAGTATTAATGCAGAACATCAATCCCGGGAAGGACATATCGAGTATAGGAGACTCAACAATTCGTTTACGATCAACGTTTACACGAGCTATACCTAAAGATACACCTGTACTTGATAAGTGGAGCGTAAGTTGGATTGGAGCTGATATGGATCCACCATGGACTGAGTATGAATTAATACCATCAGATCCGAATGGACAAAATGGTTGGTATACCATTAATGTGGAGGTTCATTTTGATGCCCATGATGATGTATCTCCACCTGAGGATATTGTTACTTACTACAAAATCAACGATGGTCAGCAAAAGATCTATAGTTTTCAGAACCCTCCAAAGATTTCTGCAGATGGGAAGAACAATAAAATAGAATATTGGTCAGTGGACACTGCAGAAAATGAAGAAACACATAATATTTTACAAGGTATTAAAATTGATAAATCAAGTCCGACTGTTGTGATTGTAACTCCACAATGGGGAAGAATTCAACCTGGTGATGTTAAAGTAAGTGGAACAGTAGGTGAGACAGTATCTGGAGTTGATAGAGTGGAGATTTGGTTTAATGGCGGTAAAATTAATGAAGATCAGATTCAAGTATCGGCGAACAAAGACTACTATGAATGGCATTTTACTGCAGAAAAGTGGCAACAGTATGATATTGAAGTATGGGTATATGACGAAGCAGGTAATGTTGGTAAATCATATGTAACTGTAACCTGTCCAAGAGCAAGAACATTTGATCTATTGACTAATGAATTTCTAGAAAAACTGCTATTTCGTTTCCCATTATTTGAGCAATTATTTGCTCATCTTTTTTAATCTTATATTTACTAAAAAAATTAAATACAAAGTTTTAAATAATATTATAAGTAATATGTATTATATTCCTGTAAGGAATGGAATAATATTTCGGGGAGCAATTTATGAAAAAACAGATCGTCTGTTTGATTTTCATTGTTGTGCTGATTACTAGCACTTTTCAAAGCGTCTCTAGTAGCAGCATACAAGATAATTCAAATATATCAATTTCTTCTGACGTTATTGCTTTTTCCGAGGCAGTTTTAAAGGAAAAAGATTCGTATCTTTCTGTTAAGATTGATGGAGTAACATCGTACTTAGCAAGGCCTGGAGAGCCAATACTTCCTGTTTTTATAAAAACTTTTACATTCCCACTTGGCACAAAGATATTTGATGTGATTTGCAGGCCAGAAAATGTATACGAAACAAAAATTAATGGGAAGATTAGCCCTGCTCCAGCACCAAGTCCAAAATTCTCAATAAAAACAAGTCCGAAATTAAATGATGATTTTGAAAATAATGACATCTATTCTAGTACAGATACTTATCCAAATAGTTGGTTTGACTATAGAATTACTTGTGGCATACAAGATGAAAA
>CAYMMP010000092.1:0-3794 GCA_964391625.1 uncultured Thermoplasmatales archaeon
ACAGTTCCTTCTATAAAATGACCACCTAAAGCATTCTTTTTTTCATCGCCTAAAACACAGTGTAAATGCATAATGTGGTCATTATTTTGATGTATTATGTTGCCGGTTAGTGAAAGTAGTTCTAAAGTTTTGTCAAAGATTTCTTCGGCATAATTGCCTTTTCCTTTAAAATATCCAAGTTTTGCTTTTTTTATTTGACCAATTCCTGAAATAACTACTGCAGTTTTAACTTTATAAAGTTTACATACTTCTTTAATTTCATCGGTTACGTTTTCTCCTGAAGAAAGTCTAATGAATATAATATTCTTACTCTTATTACTCTGCATTTTATCAGCCCTATATATACTAGCTAAAGAAAATACTTTTTATAATAGAATATATTAACTTAATGTAATGCAAAGAAAAAGGTTATTGCTACTTGTCGGTGCAGCAATTGGAGCTATTATCATCATTGTTGGAATATTTGGATTGATCACTCCAGTCACTAATTTTTTAGAGATCATAGATATCGAAAATGAAGCAAGAAACAACATATTCACATCTGGTGAATCAAAGACATATTATTTTGATACTGGAAGTTATGACATTTATTATTATTCCGAATTTTATAGTACCCCTAGAACGATATCAATTATAGATCCAAATGAAGATGAAGTTTCAATTAGTTTGATGTCTTTTGGTTATTCTGAAACCTTTGAAGTTTCTGGAAGAGAATACAATAAACTCGGCTCTTTTAATGCCGAAATAAAAGGAAACTATACAATTACTATTGAAAATCCGGGAACTCTATTGATTCTGGAAAAAGGATTCTTTCTATCTGATATTTTTACCATCGTTATCTACGGATTTTTAATCGCTCTAGGTGGTTTGATATTTAGCATTTGCACAATCTTTCTAGTGATAGAATATATTAATAAAACAAAGAAAAATAAGATCTGATAGTTTTACAGTTTGTTCTTAACAAATTTTATCAACTGCTCACTTGTAAAAGGTTTTTGTAAAAAGTCTTCTTCATTACTGGTATCTATATTCATTTTTGATCTTGGACTCATTGAAAAAAAAGCAGGTGTTTTGCTATCTGGAATATTTGTATCGATCAGTATTAAACCAAATTTATCCTCTTTATCTTCTTCTATCATCTCAAGAGCTTTTCTGCTATTATCTACTGTAACAACCTCAAAATCTTCCTGTTCCAAGTTTTTTTTAACTTCATCAAGAATATGTTTTTCATCATCCACAACCATAATTGTTTTCATTTCCCACCTTAAATTAATATAGAAATTAATAACTTAAATCTTTCCTATAAAAATTATCATTGGCTAAAGGGGGTAGAAAGGGGGTCGAGACGCAAGAAGAGGTGAATCAAAAGCTCTCAAACCCCCTCCACATGGGTTTACTTCAATGTAAACAAATTAACTTTTAGAGTAATAGTATTTAACAATATCTTAGAAAAAAGACAGAATGAAAAATAAGCAATTTGACGAAATGCCATACGTTTATTTTATTCTACTTGTAGATTTGCATCCTTTGGATTAGACGTCTTTCCTTTTGGTTTATTACCTACATATACAGATACATCGCTAGTTACACTAAATATATATATAATGTGAAATTTATCTTCAGGTAGTTAAAAAAAATATAGGAGGAAGGATGGAGAATGGACGAGATATTTAAAAAAATTGGTAGCTGGGCGTTTCTACTCGGCATAGTAATAGCAGTAGTAGTCGGCGTAATCTTTGGAGCAGGTCTATGGAATGACCCTAATAACTATGTAACATTGCTCCTAGCGCTTCTCGGTTTCATCGTTGGAGTTCTGACGTTCTTTGCGCTGGGTAATATAGCACCAGAAAAAGTACCAACCTTTTTAATAGCAGCATTACTCCTAGTAGGAATAGGTGCAGCTCTACAGCAAGATTTCTTTGTAAATCTTAAATATATAGGGCCATACTTTACAAATATTGCAGCAATGCTCGCAGTATTTATAGCACCGGCTGCTGGCCTTCTGGCGATAAGAGCAATATGGGATGCTGGAAAGTCTGAAGAAATTGAAAAGGTACTTCCAAAAATAAAATAAATTAAGTTTCATTTGAAATTGAGATAGAAAAACTATCTCAATTTTTTATTTTTTTAAAAATTTTTCCAATATTCTAAAAACTTTTTATAAAAACTTACAATAGCCATGGTGGCCATTCCTGCCATAAAACCAATCAGCACCACAGCTATAGCAGGCATTTTACTTATTCACCACCATTATTTGTCGAGAATGAAAATTTAAGACTAATTTTTCAGACATTTTAGGTTCACCTTTTAATAAAAGTGATAGCATGACATAGATTATCTATATCATGTTAATATTTGTCTTTAATCCTATATAATACTTTCTTGAAAAAACGTCAAATTGAAAATAAAATAAAGATGGTTTGGATTGGATTAATCCATTTTATAAAGCACAAGACCTGAAAGCATTTTTGGGAGGAAATATGTAGATTTTTGAGGCATATGCTCACCAGCATCTGCAATAGATTTCAATTCATCAATCTTAGTCGCATTCATCAAAATTGAGAAATCGAATTTCTCTTTTTTCACAAAGTCAATTGCCTCTTCATCGACACGCGTATATCTCAAATGATTCTCTAAATTGTCTTGTGTTATGCCCACAATATGTTCTAAAACAATTTTATGAAGAATTGATACATCAAGTGTTCTCCAAGTTTTAGATCGATCTGGTGCAAAATCGTCCATAATTTTTTCATCTTTTAAAGTTAAAATATAGTACTTGCCTTTTGCATAAATTGCAAATTTATGTTGCTTATCTGTCTCAATTTCACTTTTAATTTTTTTACTGAGATTAACAGAATCTAAGGAAGTATCAACTGTCTTTTCATCTATAATAAAATATTTTCTGAGATTCTCTATAAGACTTTCAATTTTGACATCTGATTTTTTGACAAGCCTGTGAGTTGGTAAAATAGACAATCCTTCATCAAACATATTTGCAAGAATGACCATTCTATAGTTGAAAGAGGCATTCTCATCTTTATTGCCTGTTTTTTCTTTCATCTCATTTGCAAAATCGATAGCAGTTTGATATCTATGGTGCCCATCAGCTATAAATAAAATTTCATCATCTAATCGGTTTTTAATCATTGATATTATATCTTCATCTTCAATCTTCCAGAGTTTATGATTGAAGCCATCATACCCTTCTACATCAATAATCGGTTTGTTAATGTTCTCATCAATTCTTTTTCTAATCGTATCATCTTTGTCGATATAAAGGAGTTGAATCGGCTCAAAATTAGTTTTACAAGCACGCATTAAATTTAAACGATCTGCTTTTGGTTTTGAAAGGGTCCTTTCATGCGCTTTGACCATCTTGTAACTAGGATCTAGTTTCAACAAAACAAAAAAGCCATTCATCGTCCTTGTTCTTCCTTTAATTTTGTAACTAATTTTATAAGGGAAAATTGCAGCTCTATCTGACTTTAATAGTATAGATTTGTTTAACCATTCTTCAAAAAGTGCTTTAGCTCTGGTATATCTGTTGTTGATCTCATTGTCATCTGGGTTTATCTTATTTAAAGTAAGTCTAACAAAATTGTAAGGATTTTTATCATAAAGTTTAGATTGCATTTCTTTAGATATTATGTCATATGGTGGCGACATTACATCATCCAACTTATCGATTTTTTCTTTGTTGTACAATATTCCTTTAAATGGCGTAACTTCAACCATACAAACGCCTCCGATTTTTATCGTGTAACTTGTTGATTATTAAAAATGTTGCTAAAATG
>CAYMMP010000093.1:0-3641 GCA_964391625.1 uncultured Thermoplasmatales archaeon
TATATGTTGGCGAACGCTAATTTCCTTCCGTATAATCCCAATTTTTATAGGTATCTGTTCTAGCATCTGAAACAGATTTTTTTCCGTTTCCTGAACTTAGTCTATCTACAATTATCCCTTCAACATCTCTAACTAAAATTTCTGTTTCTTCTTCAGAGTAGTCAGTAGTAAAAATCTTACCATCCCTATAAACAATACCCTGCTCTGAATTATAAACAGGTTTATTTTCATACATTAACTCAGAATCGTAATCAAGGATATCATTAAGATTTTTTAATTTATATGCATCTTCTGCCATCCCAATCATAGTACGATACATTCGTATTTTTTCTGGCTTATCTTCAGATTTTATCTGTTCTTTTAAATTGGAGATCACAGCCGGAATGTCATGTTGATTAAGATCAAGAAGAATGTTCTTCCAAAACCAGTTGTAAATTTTACTTGCACGCGCATTAACATGCTCTGGAGGTTTATCTGGCCATAGGATAACCTTGCCATTTAAAATACGATGTTTTTTACGCCATTCATTACGAAGATTATCTAGTTCTTTTTTCCTTTTTTTATCTCTTGGTATGACAGGCACCCCTATCTAACATATGTATGTCCCATAAATTAAAATAAGTATCTAATTTTTTATCGTCTATCGGCGTAACGATATTCAATATTACAACTACCTTCGATACTTACCATACACGGTCCAACAGGATTCTGAGGAGTACATATCTTTCCAAACAATGGGCATTCAAAAGGAGTTATAAGACCTCTTAAAAGCTCTCCACATCTGCAACCTTTCGGCTCATGAAACTCTCTGTCTTTTATTTCTGAAAGAATATTTTCAAACTTAATTCTTGCATCATATTCCTGATATTTGCTTTTTAATTTCAAGCCAGAGTTTTTGATAACCGGAAAACCGCGCCATTTAATATCTATAGGTTCGAAAACCTCATCTATTATCTTGTTAGCCTTCACATTGCCTTCTGTATGTACTGCTCTAGTGTATTCATTTTGGACAGAAGCTTCACCACTTTTTATTTGTTTGACAAGCATCCAACATCCCATAAGTATGTCAATTGGCTCGAATCCTGCAACAACTTGTGGAACTTTATAATCCTTAGACAAAAATTCATAGGGTTTGGTACCAATAATTGTCGAAACATGGCCTGGCTCAATCAATCCATCTATCTTGATTTCACCCATTTCAATTATTGCTTTTAATGCTTCAGGTATGGTTCGATGACAGCAAAGAATGGAAAAATTTTTAGGAGGTTTATTTAAGATGACCGCAGCAGTACTTGGAGCAGTTGTTTCAAATCCAACTGCCATGAATACAATCTCTTTATCAGGGTTTTCTTTGGCAATATTTACTGCGTCCTCTATCCCATAAACGGTTCTAATGTCGCAGCCTTCTTCTTTCATACTTCTAAGCGAACTCTTTTCCCCAGGAACACTAAGCATGTCGCCAAAAGAAGTGACAACTTTACCACTTCTTGCAAGAACCAACATTTCTTCGATTTCTTTTTGAGTTGTAACGCAAACAGGGCATCCAGGCCCTTGGCCTATCTCAATGCCACATTTTTTTAAAAGAGAATCCAAACCGTTTTTTACAAGCGTATCTTGATGAGTGCCACAAACATGCATGAATTTTAAGTTGACATTGGCTTTTTTTATGTTTGATACAATCTCTTCTGCAAGTTTTTTATCTTTAAGGGAGAACACCTTTATTTATCCTCCTGTGAAAGCATCTCTCTAAAAAGATCAAGCGTTTCTTTTGCCTCTTTTTCGTTTAAAACTTCGATTGCAAAACCTGCATGAACTAGAACATACTTTCCAACTCCAACATCAACAAGACTAATGTTTACTTTTCTTTTGGTCCCATCTCCATAATCAACTGTTGCATGTTCTTTATTTGAGTCAATTTCTATAACTTTACCTGGGATGGCTAGACACATGGAATCAGCCCAATAGGATAATGTATTATAAAATTTCCCTTGAAATTAATAGTTAAAGCTAAATAGAAAAATATATTTAGACCTCAAATATGGCCTTGATGAGTGAAAAAATGAAAGTTTTAGAGGAAACTGCGTCAGTCTGCCCAGCATGCTATCAGGAAGGAAAGATACGCAAAATTGATGCTAAAATAATCGAAGAAAATGGCAAGGTATACATCTGGAAAAAATGTGATAAACACGGGGAGTTTAAGGATATTTATTTCAGCGATTCAAAACTTTATAAAAAATGGATTAAATATAAAGTCACAGGAACAGACTCTCCAGATGTAAAAACAAAGGTTTTCGATGAACCAGCACTTTATGATGTGCATAAGTCCCAAAGTGTGCTTACAAACCTTCTTGTCACAAATAGATGCAACCTTAGATGTAGTTATTGTTTTATGAACGCAGGCGCTTCTGGTAGAGTCTATGAACCTACTCTTGATCAACTCAGAGATCTTATGATTCAGGCAAGAAATGAACGGCCAATGGGTTCCAAAGCCCTACAGATAACTGGTGGAGAGCCAACTATTAGAGATGACTTACTTGATATTATAAAAATAGCAAAAGAGGTTGGTTATTCCCATGTCCAGGTTAATACCAATGGACTAAAACTAGCTGATAGTGTTGAATTTTGTAAACAATTGAAAGATGCAAAAGTTAACACAGTCTATATGAGTTTTGATGGTGTAACTAAAGAAACGAATCCCTGGATCGATAAGAACAAGCAAGCCATTGAAAACCTAAGAAAGGCAAATCTTAAGGTTGTGCTAGTGCCTGTTTTGATAGGTGATAAAAATCTTAAAGAGGCAGGTAAAATAGTTCAGTTTGCAATAGACAATATGGATATAGTTCGTGGTTTAAACTTTCAACCTATCTCTTTCTGCGGTAGAGTAACTAAAATAAAAGATGAAAAACGAGACAAACAACGTGTTGACTATGTTATGATGATGGAAGCTATTGAAAAAGAATTTGATGGAAGAATATCTCGTGATGATTTTTATCCCGTTCCGTTTGTCTATCCTATTTCTAGACTTATTGAGATGATCAAAGGCGAAACACAGGTTGAATTTACAGCACATCCGGGTTGCGGTGGGGCAACGTATGTTTTTATTGATGATGATGGCAAGCCTCTTCCTGTTACCCGTTTTATTGATGTTGAGGGATTGCTTAAATTTATTGATGAAGAAAGTAAGATAAAAGGCCCATTAAAAAAAGTGAGAGTTGCTTCTGCATTTCTTAAAAATATCAACAAATTTGTCGATAAAGAAAAAGCTCCACATGATTTCAATCTTGTGAAACTTGTAAAAGACGCAGCTATTGGGGGTAGCTATGATTCTTTACGCGGATTTCATTACAAGAGTTTATTCTTAGGTTCTATGTGGTTCCAAGATGCATTTAATCTAAATGTTGAAAGATTAGAAAGATGTGTAATACACTATACAACACTTGAAGGGATCGTCCCATTCTGCGCATATAATGGTCTTGGTATTGGAGATAAAATCAGAGAGAAGCATTCCATACCAATCAAAGAATGGGAGAAAAGGACAGGTAGAAAAATGAGAGACGACCTACGAAAAGATGTGCCATTGACATAAAAACTTATTTTTCAAGGGTTAAACCCTACATTTGGTCAATTTACTTTTTGAGAGA
>CAYMMP010000094.1:0-3453 GCA_964391625.1 uncultured Thermoplasmatales archaeon
GTGATGATCGCTCAATAGAACTTAATAAAGACGTTGTTGAGAATAATAGAGCTTTAGTTAAAGATGTTGATTTAGATGATGTAGATAGAATTGTTAAGTTTGTTGTACATTATGAGTTTAAAGAAGGCGCTTTGAGTGTTGATAAAGATGAATGGTATTTTGAATTACGTCTTTACGATATGGGAGGTCCTGCTCCTTCAAAATTAATTGATACTAGAGAATTTAAAGATACTTCCGGAAAAACAGATGAGGGAGAAGGTGAACTATGTGTTTATACGTCTCTTAGAGAGATATGGACGCAGCGTGTTAACCATGGCCCCAGGATATATTTAAAATTAATACATCGTGAAGATCCATTGGTGGGTTCTCCTTACAGTCACACTAAAAAGAAAGACTTGAGAGTAATATCAGAGTTGCCCGATTATCATATAGAACTAATTCCAAATGATGGAACGAATTTTGGAGAAGTTAAGATCGGACAATCTAAAACAAAAAGATTCACAATCAAAAATGTAAACCCATACCAGATTCACGGAGAGGTTCTTATTGTTGGAGAAGACTCTGATAGATTTACTATTTCCCAATCAAATGATGATTGGTATAGTTTCTACAAAATAGACGGACTAGAATCAATTCCAGTTGATATAACGTTTACTCCGAAAGAAGAAAAAACATATGAAGTAAAACTTAAAGTAAGAGCGAATGATGTCGGCTATAATTCTTACAAATATTTCGATGAAATCGGATTAACAGCAACAGGTAAGAAAAAAAGCAAAACATTGAACTATGATTTTAGAACAAATATTTATAACATTTTTGGAAGGTATCCGTTATTACAAAGGCTACTCAAATTTCAATTTATAGATATTTAAAAAAATTATCTATATTTTACTTTATTTTTCTACTTGCCTGATGTTTTTGTATTATATTCTCTATTGCCTCGACGTTACCAACACCTACAATTGCTAAGTTTTCATCAACGATTTTTAAAACCTCTTTTGTTTTCATTACAGAGACATCTTCTTGCATTAGATTTTCAGATAATGCTGCCTGTATCTCATCCTTATCTCGTAAATATCTAAAAGACGGTTGTTTTGGCCTACGTCTCTTCAGATCATCAATACTATCTGTACCAGTAAGTAACCTGTCTACAAGCTCCTCAATTGACCTATTCACCGAAGGCATTTCATCCCTCTCCAATAACTAGAATGTATATCTTATTTTAAACCTTTTTCCCTTATTCGCTTGCTGTATTTGCGCAAAACCTCTTCATCGTCAGGTCTCCACTGTATTTTCTGGAGTAAGGCATAAGAAATCTCATCATTTATACTGGTAATTCTGCCTGGAGCTAATTCAGTGTAAGAATCAATGAAAACATTGCACAATTCAAACTTTTCAGAAGTAAACATCGGATCAGTTGTTAAAATGGAAGCACAAATTCCAGCTATGTCTTCAACAGTTTTTCCAGGACGGGTTTCTTCAAAATCTACGCCCCATATCTTGTCAGTAAATATAAAATTACGAAGTGTGGGATCACCATGTATAACAAACTCATCATCTTTTTTGAAAAATTTATGAAAATCATAGAACCACTTTGCCAGCAGTTTCATAAGTCTTTGCTTTTCACTTTTTGAAGTGTCATCGTTATTTACAAGGTCACACAAGTTTTCTCCAATGATGTAATTTGTAATTAAAACATTATTTGTCTCATCCATTTCATAAACTGAAGGTATATTGAGCTTTGATGAGCCTTTTTTTAAAACAGAATACTCATTCTTCATTCTATCCTTAAAGCCGGGAACATACCATTTTATTACTCGTGGTTTGTCTTTTAAGGTCACATATGCAACTGCATTTTTTTTACTTTTTAACGTTTGTTGCAAAATAGCCTTTTTATAACGCCGGGATGTTTTAATTAAATCCTGTATCTCTCTCATTTATAATATCTCAAATACCTGCCAAGGAAAAAAAGATTGTGGTAAGATTTGTTTTTTTAAACTTCTATAACTTCTATTGAAACAACCATTTTAGCCCAATCAGATGAAAGTGTTACAACCCCTTCTCCAACAAATGCAATCCTAAGTGGACCAATCTCTTCATCTGTGATATATTCGCCATCTTCTTTATATGCAAGTATCATTGTTGCACCAGAGGTGCCTGTGACATTTCCTGTTTCATTATAAACATTTACTATGCCATTTACCTGATCTTTTGTAAATTCGTTAGTCCAACCGTCACTTGAGGTAACTGTTATATTGTAATCGCTTGGAAGATCATTAATTCCATTCAATAATGTTGAAACTTTTACCCCTGTAAAATTAAAAGATCCTTGAATTAAAACCGTTCCCTGCTTCAATAGCTTTGATTTAATGTAACTGCCACTTCCGCTATATGCTTCCATCCCTTCTAAATCACTTAGAGTATAGTTTAGTGTTTGGTCATCATGTATTAGCGTCAATATGGTTTCTTCTGCGGGAAGTTCTCCGTTTGTATTGTTTTCTTTGTGAGTATCTGAACTATTTGGTAAACTTACGTACATTACTGTAATTGCCGCTAAGGAAATAACGATTGCTAAAATTATTGTTATAATTGTTTCGTTTCTATTTTCTTTTATCACGTTGTCCTAGAAATCATAGCTCGTTTTAAATTTTGCTATTTGATGATTGGATTTTTAGATGTAAGGTAAATCCCAAATAAAATAAAAAAACCGCCAACCAAAGTATATTTGGAAGGGATTTGTTGAATCCACGGTATTGCATATGCAAGAAGTGTCGATCCTATGGGCTCGCCTAATAGAACTACCGAGGCAATTGAAGCTCGAATGTGGCCTAAAGACCAATTATAAAACGTATGTCCAAAGATTCCAGATACTATGGCCATCAGGAGTATTATTTCGTAATCCTTTAAACTCAGGTTAATCATTGAAGCATTGAAAGATAAACAAATAACAAACAATACAATTGCACCGACAGCATATACAACAAAGGCATAAGATGCAACAGATACCGTCTTGCGCATTTTGCGTCCACCCAAGATGTATAAGCCTGCTGCAACACCTCCAAGAATTGCTAAAATATTGCCTTGTAACGAGTCTATCGTCAGCGGTCCAAGATCATAATTTCCAAGTACAAGAATTGCAACTCCAAAGAGAGATAAGCATATTCCAGTAATATTTATTAATGAAAGCTTTTCTTTTAGAAAATAATGTGCGACAGGTGCAACCAAAACAGGATGTGCAGTAACTAGAATTACAGAACTTGCAACTGACGTGTAATCAAGCGAGGTTACCCAAAGTGCGAAATGTAGTGCAAGAATAATCCCAATCCCGCCCATTATCAAAAAATTTGTGCGAGATAGTCCGCATAGTTCTTCTCTGAATTTTTTACGTAACAAAACAACAGGACTAATCAACAAAAAAGTAAAAAATAATCTATAAAAAGAAATTGATAAAGG
>CAYMMP010000095.1:0-3409 GCA_964391625.1 uncultured Thermoplasmatales archaeon
TTACGGCCTACACCCAGCATCTTATAAATTTTTATAAATATTTTTTCTATGACCAATAAGTAAAACTAATATTTTTATCTCATTCTTGTTGATATCTGCTATTACTCTATAATCTCCAACTCTCAATTTATAATAATTCTTTGTAGTTAGTTTTTCGAAATAATGAAATGGATCTTCTTTTGTAGCCATTATTTTATTAAAGATTCTTTTTCTGTTTTTCTCATCAAGTTTTTCCAAAAATTCAATAGCCTTATCATCAAAAATAACCTTAAACATCTATCTATAGCCCCAGCCGCTTTCTTGCTTCTTCTTCTGTAACAAAATGTCCCTTTTTAATACGTTCTCTTGCGGCTTCGATGGCTTTTATAGTTTCTTTACTTAATTCCGGTTCTTTTTTTAATTTTTTAACGATGTAAATCAATTTTTTTAATACTTCATCATAACTTTCATTTTTATATTCTCTAAATCGATCTATTTCTGCTTTTGTTTCTTTATGGATTTTAATTGTTGTTGCACTCATAATACCATAGTATACTTATGTATACCAAAGTATAAATAACTTTCTATTATCTGTACTCCTGACTTAAATTTACATAAAAAATTATGAGAAAAATGTGTTACAAAGGGGCTTACGGCCTACACCCAGCAACATTTTATGGTTAAAATTCTAGATTAAATCCTTTTAAAACACCAAATAAACAAAAATCAAGATTATACTCAAAAAATATTTCACCAGAATCATTTTTAATACGAATACTAAAACCGATGCAAGGAAGTATGAGTTCAAAAAACGGGAAAAAAACTTTACTATAGACACCAGAATGCCCTATTCCAACAGCTGTAATAAAAACTGGTTTTAAAGAAATACCAATATAAATAGGTAAAGCGCCAATAACGCCATCGAAGATTGTGCCATTCAAAAAACCAGTTAGGTTCTTAGTATAGTTCTCATAATACCAACTTCTATTAAAACTAGTGCCAGTAATACTACCTCTTGGAATAAAATGAGAAATGATAGTTGGACCAATGAAGATGCCGTTGTTTTTAGATTTGTGATGGTGGAGAGCATCTATTCTTTCTATAGTTTTTAAAAAATGATATGCAACATTATTGTCTAAAAATACATTATATTCCTTTAGAATTTCAATCTGTTTTTTTATTTTTTCAACACCAATGTATTCTTGTTCAATCTGATAGAATTGATTTAAAAGTAAGTTTGCGTTTTCTGAAGATAAAACCAGATTGATTTTTTCTTTGCTTTTAATAGTATTGTGATTTGTTTTTAATAGATCTGGGTTAGTTTTTGTACTGCTTATCGATGGTATTAAAATAGATGATGTTAAAACAATTATTATTATCTGAAAAATAATAACACGCTGGTTAAATATTCTAAGCATATTTATAAAAATAACTAAACTCAAATATAAATATATCGAATGAAAAATCAAAAATTGCCTTAAATTAACTACTTTTGCTCTAAATTAACAGCTTCTAATCCTTTTGTTGATTTTTTAAGTATGTATTCAACATTATCTCCGGACTTTAGAAAAATTGTCCAAAAAGGTAAACTGCTCTTATGAACAAAAGCATCAACCCCATCCTCACCTTCTATAAAGCCGTATCCTTGTTTAATATTATACCATTTTACTTTTCCTTTCATATGTTTTACTCCTTATCTTTTTTAATGAATAGTGATAAAAAGAAGAAAAAGATTTTTTGTAAAAATCAAATCTTTTACTAAAATCTTTTTGGCCTATGTTTTTGATAGCACTCTCTACAATATACAGGTCTAGTACCATCGGGTTTGAAAGGAACTTCAGTTTCCTTTCCACAATCTGCACAAATTACTTTGTGCATTTCTCTGGGAGGTCTATCGAAGCCTCCGCCTCTATTTTCTCTATACATATTTTATTTCCTTTTTGATATTGCCTCTAAAAAAAGACGATATTTGTGTTAGCTATAGAAATCAGGTATATAATAGTATCTATCACTAAAAATTTTAAAAAATATGTATTTCCATTTAAAAAATAGTTTCTTTGGATCTTTATTAAATTCTCCATTAAATTAATATAAATAAAATAGTATTTGTAATTAGGTTAATGCTGGGGAGATTAATGAAAATAACAGTCATTTCAATATTGCTAATAATTTCCATAAATCTTACAAGTGGATGCTTTGAAAATGATAAAAATATTAGCGATTTTGATAAACTAATTGGTACGTGGAAGTGGAATGGAGAAAGTGTAGAAATAACTTTTAGTTTTTATGAAAACCAAACCTTTTACAGCTATTCTGTGGTATTGGACACTCAAAAGATTCATAAGGGTTGGGGTACATTTTATTTTAACAATAGCAAGTTATGTATGTATAGTCCAGATGGCATTAGCGGTGGTCCAGAAACCAATTGTTACAATTATAGCTACTCAGAAAATAATAAAAAATTGACGCTATCTACAGCAGAATTTGGTGAATTAATATTACTTAAAGTTTAATATCACTTCTAGATTGGAGGCAGATAAAATAAAGACAAACATATTGATAACAGGCATGATTCTCTTTTTAATGATTTTATCAATAACTGGCTGTTTTGAAAATGAAAAACATCTTAGCGAGTCAGATAGATTTGTTGGAGAATGGAAGACAGAGGGCGGAATTGAAGCAAGGTTTCATTCCGATGGGACGTGCGTTTTTACTGGAAATGAGGGAACTTGGCAATTAAAGGGCGATCTGCTATTAATTACTCTGCCGTTCACTGGTGGTGAAAACACGTTGGGTTGGAGTTATAATTTTACTAATAACTATAATACTCTTAGTTTGATGAATGCGAGAGATGAAGGTTATATATTTTACAGGCAATAAACTTTCTTCACAAAATTAAAAAAGTTGAAATGCTATTATTAATTTACACAGATGGGGAGCTTATGATAACTAAGTTAGACAAGACAAAAGCAAAGAAAGTAGTTGAAGAAACAGCAGCTAAGACAGTTAAATTTACAATGACGCTGATAAAAATAATTTTCATCGTAGTTATAATTTATACAGTTGCTGTAACGATCTGGGTATATTCTAGAGAGGGATTGGATAACTTTTTAACAAGCATAGCAACTATAAGTATCGGTGGTTTCTGGGCATTCTTTCTTGGATATTTTGGGTGGAGGCTTGGCCAAAGCATAGAAGTTTATTTTTATGATATAAGAAAAAAGAAAAAATAAACTTACAATATAATTTTTTTCAAAGTTTCTATTGCATTTTTTATATTATCAGATTTTACAATATATGATCCTGAAACAAACATATTGGCACCTGCTTTATCAACAAGACCTATTGTTTTGTCAGTAACTCCTCCGTCAACTTCGATGTTCAGATTTGGTTTTAATTTTCTAAGCTCAGATATTTTATCTAATATTTC
>CAYMMP010000096.1:0-3377 GCA_964391625.1 uncultured Thermoplasmatales archaeon
AAACTTATTTTTCAAGGGTTAAACCCTACATTTGGTCAATTTACTTTTTGAGAGATAATCAAACCATTAAGTAGGGATTTTATCCAGCTTTTACTGGTAAAAAATTCCATTTTTTCTCAGATTTTCTACTCATAACAATCTTGTTGATTCTGTTGGTCTTGGAACTTTAACAACAAGTACTCTAAGAATTTTGTTGCTTTCATTGTACTAACAATGTAGTATCCTTGCTGGACTTTCAATGAGTGTATCAGGACATACTTCCTTCTTTTCATCTCCAATTTCAATTATTCCCTTTCCTTCAAGTACATAAAAAAACACATCAACAGGCGTTATATGCCGCTTCAAAGATTCACCAGGTTTTAAAATTATATGAACTGCTTGTGCGTTTTCGGTGTCATATATTTTCCTTACATCAACCTTATGAGGATTCTCAGAGATATCTGCATTATTTACATCCACTGTTTTCATCATTTCTCATTCCCCCATTTATATTCAATAGCATCAACAGGACAAACATCCTTGCATATGTTACACATAAAACATTCTTGTTTTAAATCGTTTCTACCTGCTTCATTTGTTGGACATATCTTTTCGCATTTACCACAGTCAATACAGTTGCTATTTCTCTTCAATTTAACGATAGAGATACGTGCGGCAAGGGAAAGAAAAACACCATAAGGACAAAATAATCTGCAAAATGGGCGGTACACAAAAATAGAGATCAACAAGAGTATAACAAACACAATCGAAAAAATTGATATGATTTCAAGATTAAAAAACGATGCTATTCCTAAGAAGGAAAGTGTGTTTATTGAGAATAATAGAGCTAAAGAAACGATAAATAGGAAAAATATGATTCTAAAAATAATTATGTATTTTTTTGATGTAATATTTTTCTTAGGTGTTGGCAGCAAATACAATAGCTCTTGTATCGCACCAATGGGGCAGAGATATCCGCAAAATATCCGTCCAAATAGTATCGTAAAAAGAATAAATAACACAAGACCAACAAGGGCGATACCAAGTGGAGCGCCAAGTAATCCAACTTCTCCTAAAAGAATGAGTTGCAATTGGATAGGAAACATTGGAGCGAAAACCAAAAACCCCATTAGTGTTGATAAAATGAGAAACAAATAGCCAATATTTCTGTTAAACTTGTCTTTATGAAATAGGTATACCAAGATAAACAATGCAATTATCGCATAGATCATTCCAACCATTTTTGGTATACTTTCAAAAATCATCTCTAAACACCATTCCCTTTTGTTATCTGTATTCCCATTATCTTAACACCATCTGTAGTTCTCATTGAGAGGTTTGCTGGCTCGCTAATGAGGCACTGCCCCTCATTAATGGTTGCTTTTTCTTGATTAACCGTTACATCTACAGTTCCTTCAATAACATAGAAGATAACATAAGAACTCATTTTGCAAGTTGGCATATTACCATCTGCTGGTAGTTTGATGATTCTTGCTTTGAATTCCTCAACATTATAAAAGATATTCTTTTCTCGTTCTTTATATGGATATGATACCATTGCTTTAAGATCAACTACTTGCATCATCTTCACACTCCTTTAGATATACTTGTCTTTTTATCATTCCATTCAATTACTCTTTCAATAATAACTCCCATAAGTATTACAAAAATAACTGTTAGAATTAATCGTAAAAACATAAATTCTCCACCAAGAAATTGTAATTCAACCATTTCCTGCGGTATTTTAATGCATGCCCATGCAGAAAGAAAAACAATGATATTAGAAACACGTGCTCCTTTTTTCAGAAGGGTTGCAGCCATTGGAAAAGCTATATAGAGTGGTCCTGTGGGTAGTGTTCCAATAAGGATAGATAACGCTATACCTTTGATTCCCGAGTTTTTCCCCAAATGTTTTACAACTGTTTCATCAGAAATAAAAACAGCGAAAAGACCCATGATTACCATCACAGCAGGGAGAATAACCATCATTTCTATGAAATACTCCTGAGCAGTTGAGGTTACCGCATCTATCTTTGCTGGAAAAATCGATAGAAGAATTATAACAACAACTATAGTTATACCAAGGAAAAGCCAATCTCTTATCATTTTCTTCTTCTGTTTTATTTGCTTTTCTTCGGGTTTCATAGAATCATCCCCATAATAAAAGCAATTAAAATGGCAATAACAAAACTTATTCCATTTCGTAATAGAGCCATTTTCTTACCTAATATTTTAATTTCTAACGGTAACGTAATCATTCCAATCATAGTAAGTGTGGTAATAAACGCAGCAACAGCAGTAACCGATGCACCGCTTTCAAGAATTGATGCAGCTAAAGGAAAAGAGAGCAAGGCAGGAATATGCATGATAGCACCTACTATTCCAACAAGCAATACACCACCTGCTCCTGATTGATCTCCTACAAACCTTGATATTTGTCCAGGTGGCACAAAACCAAGAAGCAAACCGATTGCAATGATTATGATAAATACCATTGGAAGCATTTTGATGAAGGATTTCCCAGCCATTTTAAGGGATTTTATTGCCTTCTTTCGATCTTTGATAAATGCCAATAAAAGGCCAACAAGTACTATAACATTGATGATAATTGCAGTAATATTCATACTTTATCTCCTCCAAAGTGTTCATAATAGAATTTAACCATTTTATCCAACATCTTCTTTCTTTCTATAATCATCTCTAACCATTTTTTCAGATATTTTTCGCCTTTTTTTGTCACGCTGTATTCTCGGCGATCTGGTCCAGATTC
This sequence comes from uncultured Thermoplasmatales archaeon, assembly GCA_964391625.1. Classification (GTDB taxonomy): domain Archaea; phylum Thermoplasmatota; class E2; order DHVEG-1; family DHVEG-1; genus CAYMMP01. Next base: position 2,750 of record CAYMMP010000096.1, read on the forward strand.
ACTCTTTTTCCAAGTGGATCTTAGCAAATCATCCTTTTCCATTCTTCTAAGGGTAGTGTACATTGTGCCAGACTTAATTTTGTGTCTACCATAACTGATTTTTTCGATTTCTTTGATTATATTATAGCCATATGTGGGTTTTTCAAATATTACTCTTAAAATTAAAAATTTTAACCAGCTTTTTTCAGGATATTTATTACCTTCATGAAACAAGCATTTGTTGCTGTGATCCATAAAACTATGTAACAATGTTACATATATAAAAGTTTAGATAATCTTTACACGAAAGTAATGAAAAAGAGTATCAACTTAACATCATTATTTCGACTCTAAACCTAAAAGCACCTAAGAATAATAATTATTTTCTCCTTAGTCAACAGGAGTACTTTCGGTGAACCCACAACAGGGTTTATAAGGAGAAAGCTCCTAGTGGTTTTTGTTAGGCTAACCTATAAAATTATAACCTAAAATATGTAGATGATTGCCCCAAGAGTGCGGACACACTCAAGGGGCTGGAGTCTGATAACATGACTATCTGATCTTCCCACTACCGAAATGGTTCAGAAGATGGTTTCAGAGACAGTAAAAGAGAATGGAGTGGGACAGAATTCCTCTGAGATTTATGAGA
>CAYMMP010000097.1:0-3377 GCA_964391625.1 uncultured Thermoplasmatales archaeon
AAATCTGGATAATAAGAGTATAACTACAAAATAAAAGAAAGTTTTTAGTAAAATTCGTGAGAAATACCGACCATAATTTTTGTGAAAAACAGCAGTTTTCTCCTGGGAGATTAACCACTAGATCATATCCGCTTACTACATTATTTTACAAATCTTTTTTAGTTTATTAAACAATCGTTTCTTAAACATTTCATAATCTTTTTTATCAATTTCTATTAAAGTAAGACGATAGATATCATCATCAGAGTCATTAAAATTATCATCAAATAACAATCTACAATTTTTAACCAAATTATCTTTAGAGAATTCAGATATTAAAAAACCACTCTTTATTTTTCTTAAAATTAACTTATTATCTATTTTTAAAACCTCTTTGCGACCTTTATTTATGAGATATAAATCAAAAACATCTCTTTCTTTTAATGAATCTCTTGTAAGGACAGCACGATATTTCTCAATAATTACTTCATCAAGTGGATATGTTTTCAACTTTATATTTAACAGATCGTATCCTATAGATTTCAAGAATAAATCTTGAGGTACAATATTGTTTATTGTCATTTCAGAACAGTCGTGAAAAACATTTTCCAAAAAGTTCAACTCAATTTTAATTGGAATCTCTTCACCAGTTATCAAAGAAGTATAGTAAATATTTAAAAGATACACTGCTCTTGAATTTCTTACAATGATATATTTTCGATTTTTTCTGTTGGTATCAAAAACAAAATTTGCTTTATCACATATTACCTTAACATCATCGATAATTGGCGCAATGCGCTGTAAAATTGCTTTTTCTCTTTTATTCTTACTTTCTAATTTCCTCAAATCATTGGATTCTTCATACGTAAAATCAATGTCATCACTAATTCTTGGATAATCCAAATAATTTCGTGAAAGTAAAGTCCCGCCTTTAAAAATTAATTTATCAAGATGAGAAACTTTTCCAGCATCCTTTAATTTTTGCCATGTTGAAAGAAATAAGGATATAAAATAATCTTTTTCAATATATTGATCTTCGATATTTGTTCTCTTAGTTTCTTTGACATATGACATATATTTTTTAAAATTAGTTTTATTCATGAGTATAGCACCTTCTTTTTAAAATTCTTTGAATAATTTTTAAGATATAACCGCAACTTTTCGTTGTTTTTGACAGCAGATAATTCAGAAGGTGGTTTTTTATTAAAGTAAATAAAATCGATGTATGTTTTTTCAGGATCTGAATAATAAAAAGTAATTCTATTTTTAGTTATTTTTTTACTATGTCCAAAATCAAGCAACTCTCTTTTTACTTTGTGAAATTGATATTTTATATCAAGAATCTTTTTTTCACCAGAAATATTGGAATTCAAAATAATTGGATTAACAACTCCTTGCCAGATAATATTGTTCCTTTCTAGAGCACTATAAAGCCCAAGATACCATCTAATATTTAATTTATTAAGAATTGCGTAAACCATCTCATTTATAGAATACTCTATATATGATCCTTCTTTTTCTCTTGAGTCTAATACATAATAATATCCTTTGAAAACATAAAGGATATCTCTACTTCTTCTTAGATTTATGATGATATTTTCTGAGTAATTGTCTTGTAATACATTTCTAAAAGCTTTTTTTAACTGTTTTTTAGAAACAAGTTTTTCATTGAATGATTCTAATATATTTCTTATAATCTTTTGATCAATTTTCATAATCATAATTAATACTGTATAGTATTTAAATATTATGTTTCAAAAAATACAAAAAATTGCATAATTTGAAATAATATATATATAAACAAACCACTAGATCATATCCGCAAGTCACATGTTCATAGCATTTTTAAGCGTAACCGACGACATCCGAATCCTTGTCTTTTTTGAAACTATTTATTTACTTTTAATAACTCTATAACTAGATTTTTTATTGTCTCTTTTTCTATTCCCATTGCTTGTTGACAAGAATCCAACAAAATACCATCTTCCCCGATACATTTTACTACACTATCTCTTTCTTTTTTAGTATTAAAATAACTAATTGCTTCTTTTAACTGATTTATCTTTTTTCCCGAATACCAGCCTAAAGAATAGATATCACAAAGATCTTTGATTTTTTTATTGTCCTTTGTTCTATTTGGTAGACTTTTAATCTTTGTTGCAAGTAGTATTTCTGGTGTTGGTAGCCATAACATTTTCTTAAATTCTTTAAGTTCAATTCTATTGTTCTTTTCTTCAAATACATGTTTTAATAATGATTCATCAATGGGATCTAAACCAAATGTTTTTTTAAATTTTGGATGTATTTCATCTACAATAAGATCAACGTAGATTTGGAAGATATTATGGCTTGGTGTTTTTGTTGACTGTTCTTTTGTTAATTCTTCTCCTGTTTCGATGTTTATATCCTTGTAATATCTAAAACTTAATGGTAGAAATCCATTTTTTTCAAGTAATTTTATTGTTTTAGCAATTGCCGTGTTATTTAAGTTTCTTTCATTTAAATTTCTACCAATATGGAAACCTAAATCAATATCTTTTGAACCTAAATATCCTATGCCTCTATCTTTTTTTATATTCTTATTTACTGTGAAATATACTGCCCATCCTCCTAGAATACAAATTGGTTCGTCTAAGATATCTATAACTTGTTTTAGATATTTGAATGATATATCTGTTTCATAATTAGGATATAATTCCATGGTATTTTTTCCTCATTAACATTAATGCTGCTTCCTCTGCAATTCCCCCCTCTTTTAACAAATCAACTATCAACTGAGGAGTTGATACTATAGTATATTTTTTTCTTTGTTTCTTTTTATAAAAAACATGTTCATCTTCTATTATTATTTTTACATTCCCTTTTCCAACAAGACCATTTTTTATTAGATCATTATGCCATGTCTCTACATCTTTTTCTTTTACATAAATATCTATACGTGATGGGAATAAATAATTTTGAGTCAGTGTTTCTGCTTGATATGTTGTCAATGCATATTTTAAATTTGTTTTTTCTAAAATTTTAAGGGGTTTTTGAACATTGTATTCTCTAATTTGTGGAGGATGACTTATTTCTATCCAGTAATTGAAAAGACCAATTACATCAATCACATGCGTTTCTTCGATTTCTCTTTTTGTTTCTTCTGAGATGGCTTGTGTTTTTTTAATTAGTTGCATTTTTTCTAATTTATGAAGAAAATCAATTGTCCATGATCGAGAGCATTCAGCTTCTTTTGCCAATCTATATGTTGAAAGGAATCCTTCTGGGTTATTTAGAATTACGCGGATTATCCGCTGTCTTTTATCAACTTTCATAATATGTCGTAATATTTTATTGTATATAAATATTACCAACATGTAGGTGAAATTACTAAAATATATATTTTACCGACATTTTTT
>CAYMMP010000098.1:0-3338 GCA_964391625.1 uncultured Thermoplasmatales archaeon
TATGCCAATAGGAATATCATTATTCCTAATACTTTTGGTTGCAATAGAATTTATTTACTTTATCATAATCAACTTTACTTCAGGAATATTCGCATATCATGGATATACATTTAACAAAATAATAGAAGTACCACATATATTTATCACAGTATTTCTGGTAGTTCTCCTAGCGCTATGTTTATACTTTGTTTTTATAGGTTTTATAAGGCGTGAAAAGTGGGCTAGGAAATTTACAATGGTATTCATATTGTGGGCAGCATTGTGGCCAATATGGGGCATGCTCATAGGCAACATCGTAATGGAACATCTAGCGTTCTTCGTTATTTATGTTATAATGGAAATTTACTTGATGACTTCGTATGTTAAACAATACTTTGAAGAAATAGAAATTTTCAGATACGGTGAATGGACACTTTATGTAAGAATGGTGCGATTAAAAAATGATGAAAAAGGAGAAAGACCGATCTATTTCTTCAGTAAAAAAGTACCAAAGAGCGGTACGCCGACAGCAATGCCTGAAGGTTATGAGGTCGGTATAAGTGACCGTTCAAGTATGCCATATCTTCAGAAAATCGGTAAACCAAAAGTATACAAATATGGAGAGTACACACTTTACACACGAAAGGTTAAATTAGTCCGTGGAAGAGAAGTAGATATATACTTTTTTAGCAGTCATAAACCAAAAAGCGGTACAACATGTACAATGCCAGAAGGTTATGAAGTTGGAGTCAACAAGAGATCAAATATGCCATATCTAAGGAAAAAATCTTCCAAAAAAACAACGGTTGCAGAGAAGTCAAAAGAAAAAGAAATTAAGAAAAAACCATCAAATGTAATCTATGTTGTCAGTAAACCACAACCTGGAGAGGTAAGAGGCGATTGGGCAGTACGCAGTCATGGCAAGATCTTCAGTCACCATAAAACAAAAGAAAACGCAATCAAAGCAGCAAGAAAAGTTGCACGTAAGAGAAAAGCAACGGTTCTGGTTCAAAATACTGATGGAACTTTTAGCGATGGTTTCAAACCTAAAACAAAATAAAACAATCTAAAATTCTCTTTTTTAATTTTTATTTAAGTAAAGTATAAGTTTCATTTTTTCATAACTCAAAAAAATGAAAGTAAAATTTTGTAAAAGTATTCTCTCTAAAATCCGTGGGCTGATGTTTTCAAAAAAGAAAAACTTGTTATTCATATTTAACAGGTCAACATATGTTGATTTACATATGCTTTTCGTATTTTTTCCAGTAGATGCTTTATATTTGAATGAAAATTGGGAGATAATAGAAATAAAGCATATGAAACCTTTTTGGCCATATTATAAAGCAAAAAATAAGGCAAAGTATGTTTTAGAGCTGACAGAAAAACATATGTTTAAGATTGGAGACAAAGTCAGATTTGAAGATGATGAAATATTTAAAGAATGAATGGCAATTCTAATAGTAATTAGATGTGGATCTGTAGTGTAGCTTGGATATCACAGAGGCTTCCGGAGCCTCAAACCTGGGTTCAAATCCCGGCAGATCCGTAAAGTTTAACATTATTTTTAAATACATTTATATATAAATGTGGTTTTAGAATTATAAGGTGGAGTTGAAAAGATGGTCTATAACGTAAGAATGAAATCAATCTTTTTCTCAGTAATTGTTTCAATACTTCTAATAACAGTCAGTTGTGTTGGTGTTTTTAATGCTTCTTCAATTTCTATTTCCTCAATAATAAAAACCAATTATGTAAAAGAGAAAAAAGATGATGTTAATCAAATTAATTATAAGCCAACCGATGGATTTTTCCTCAGGTTAATGTTATGGATTTTAACTATATTGGGATTTAATACTCCCGACGACGATCCTGATGATGGAGGTAATAACGGTGATGATGGTGGTGGGGATACTGAAGCTACATCACCTCAAGTTTATACTAAAAGTTATGATATTTTTACTAATTCCTATGGAGATCAAATGTTAAGATTTCATGGTATTTTGGAAAAAACAGGTACAGCTGGAACAGGCATAGCAACTCCAGATTTTTCTTGGACATGGTTTGAATATAAAATTAATGGAGTAATTTATGAAACAGAGCCTCTGATGTGCAGAGGAGATGGCTTACCTAGAACATTTATGTATGCTATTCCTATTGTAGAAAGCCCGGGCTCTCCTGAAATACCATCAGGGATTCACTATTTTAGAGCTTGTTCAAGAAATGCAGCACGGTTAAGTGATTGTGGGGAATGGGCAACATTCAGAGTTTAAATTAGTATTTATATCCTTTAATCTCTTCTTCAGAGAGTTCAACACCGAGACCCAAAGCAATGCGATTTACAAAGTTAAAATAACAACAGATTAAATTAATATTTAATATGTCTTCATCTGAAAAGCCAGAATTTCGCAACTTATCAATATCAGATTTTTCAATTTTATCTGGCATTTTTGTTAACTTAATTGCATATTCTAACATTGCATTTTGCCGATTGTTTAGTTCTATAGATTCAAAATCATCTAAAAATTTCTGAAGTTTTTCATTATCTTTCCAATAGAAACTTAATGCTTCTGCATGATGGTTAATGCAATATTCACAACGATTAACTTTAGAAACTGCAACTGCAATAAACTCCCGCTCTTCGCGAGGTAGCCCCGACTTACCAAACATGAGGACAATATACAAGTCCATATGTTTTTCCATTGCATCTGAATTTAAGCTATGGATTTTCATAATATTTGAAAGTTTACCACGTTTTTCTATAATTTCATCGTAGATTTCTTTTAATCTACCAGTTGCTTTATTCGTATCAACAACATTTATCCATGGCATAGTCTTCATCACAAAAAATAGAACAATGATCTGTTTAAAAAATAAATGAAAAAATAAGTTTATTGATGTTTTAGTTCTTTTGGATTTAAAACATCACTAATTGCTTTAGGTGTATATGGATAACATATTGTGTTTCCTTTGATATATGTGTTCTCTTTGTCCTTCCCTTCGTCTTCATCGCTTTTTAACAGAAACCATGCGATTAGGATAATAAATGATCCAACTCCTGCAATTATAAAGTAATAACTGAAATCTTGTTTATCTGTATTTTTATTTAAATTGAGTTGTTGTGGTGAACCTGTTGCTCCAGAAGCAGTATCTGAGCCAACGGTGGAATCGTCATTATCTGGATCACTAGTTAATGTCAAACCTAAACCACTTTCATTATCATTGTCTTTAGTAGTTGTATCATTGTCTTCATTGTTATCATCTATATTTGCATCCTCTCTGTTATTGTTATTATTTGTATTGTCCCTATTTCTTCTGGTGTTCACACCATCATCTCCTGAATCATCATCTCCCGTGTCGTC
>CAYMMP010000099.1:0-3296 GCA_964391625.1 uncultured Thermoplasmatales archaeon
ATTTAATTCTTTCTGATAAGATTCATTCGAAGGAAGAACTTCATAAAACAAAAATTAGACTTTGTAAAAAGTATAAAACAAATGCAGTTCCTCCAGATAGCGAAATATTGGCTCATTTGCCTGAAGGTTTTACAGATGAGGAACACGAAAACCTTGTTTCTATTCTTAGAAAAAAATCTTCTCGCACCATCTCTGGTGTTGCTATAGTGGCTGTTATGACCTCGCCTGAGGAATGTCCACATGGTTTGTGCATCCCTTGTCCAGGTGGTCCAGCTTCAGGTACTCCTCAAAGCTATACTGGTCATGAACCCGCTGCTCTCCGTGCGTCATTAAATGATTTTGATCCATTTTTCCAGACAAGAAATCGTCTTGATCAACTCAAAGCAATTGGCCATCCCATAGACAAGATTGATTTTATCATCATGGGCGGTACTTTTACTGCTCGTGGTCCTTATTATCAGGAGTGGTTTGTAAAACGTTGTTTTGATGCAATGAATAATAAAGAATCTAAATCTCTTGCAGATGCTAAAAAGCTTAATGAAAAAGCCGATTCTCGCTGTATCGGTTTAACTGTTGAAACCAGACCAGATTGGTTCCGTTTGCAGCATGCAGATCAAGTTTTAGATTTAGGAGCTACACGTGTGGAGTTAGGCATTCAAACAGTTTTTGATGATCTTTTAACTATTATGAAACGAGGACATACTGTTGTTGATTCAATCCTCGCCACACGTATTGCAAAAGACGCTGGTTTCAAGGTTTGTTATCATATGATGCCTGGTCTGCCTGGATCAGATACTGAGCGCGATATTGAGTCATTTATTACAATCTTTGAAAATAATGATTTCAAACCAGATATGCTCAAAATATATCCAACTTTAACAATCAAAGGTACAAAACTATATGATATGTGGAAGAAAGGCGATTACAAACCATTGACTACTGAAGAAGCATCCAAACTTATTGCTGAGATAAAGACTTATGTTCCAGAGTGGGTCCGCATTCAACGTATACAACGAGATGTTCCATCGCAATACATTGATGCAGGCGTTGATAAAAGCAATCTTAGGCAATTTGTTGACGAAGAAATGAAAAAACGCGGTCAAAAGTGTAGATGCATACGATGTCGTGAAATTGGACATATGTCATTAGAGCAAGATATTGAGATAAACGAAGAGGATATCGGTCTAAGCTGCGGGTATTATGATGCAAGTGAAAGCGAAGAGGTCTTTATTTCATTAGTTGAACAGAATCATGATGCTCTTATTGGATATTTAAGGCTTCGAGATATTGAAAATTCTTACAGGTCTGAGCTTAAAAACCCATGTATGATCATTCGAGAACTAAAAGTTGTGGGGCGTGAAATAGGTCTGGGTAAAAGATCCAAAACGGGTATTCAACACAGAGGTTATGGAAAAGAGTTAATTGATGAAGCAGAACGCATCTGTCTTGAAGAATTTGATAAAAAATACCTCTTTGTGCTAAGCGGGGTTGGAGTTAAGGAATATTATCGAAAGCTCGGCTTTAAGGATAAAGGAGTGTATCTTGTTAAAAAACTCTCTGAGTAACACTATAATACCCCTTTTTGTATGCAGGCTTTGTTATGAAAATTCAAACTGAGTGTGTACCTTGTTTATTGAAACGTATTATCTTTGAGGCAAAACAAAGTACAGATAATCAAGAAATTATTTCTAAAACAATAAAGAACGCTACTGAGGAACTAGCTAAACTTTATGATCCAAATATCTGCAGTGCAAGCATTGCTACAAAGGTCCACACGGTTGCTTACAAAACACTTGGTGACAAGGACCCTTATAAGAAACTTAAAGAAACAAGCAATAAGATTGCCCAGAGTCTTGCTCCAAGAGCTGAAAAACTAATAAAAAATTCTGAAGATCCTTTGAAAACTAGTATGGTGTGTAGCATTATTGGAAATTTGATGGACTATGGAATAGAAGGCGCTAGTAATAAACCTGAGTTGCTCCTAGATATTTTTGACAAATCTGTAAAAGAAGGGCTCGGTTATGATGATTATGATAAATTAAAAAAATTGTTATCAAAATCTAAACGTGTATTACTGTTCACAGATAACTGTGGTGAAATAGTCTTTGACAAGATTCTGTGTAGGGAACTTAAAAAAGCGTATCCAAATATTCATTTAACACTTGTTGTAAAGGGCGTCGACATTCTTTCTGATGCAACTATGGAGGATGCAGTTTCTCTAGGATTTGATGAAGTTGTAGATGAGATACTTAACACTGGATGTTTTGCAGTTGGCGTTGATTTCAATAAGCTGCCAAAAGAACTTGAAAAATCATTAGGGAAGGCAGATCTAATTATTTGTAAAGGCATGGCAAATTACGAAACGTTCTCAGAGACAGACTATAAACCTATTGCATATTTGATGCGTACAAAATGTACCGCTATTGCAAATTCTATAGGCCTTCCATTGAATGTTAATGGCATAAAAGTTTTTGAATGATTTTTATTCAAATTAAACCCATCTGCAACATCCAATCTTGAAATCCTGTGAGAGTGAATTGTATTGCTATTGCTACTGTTAACAATCCCATTACTCTTGTAAATGCATCCATTCCTTTCTTTCCAAGAATTTTTATCACAATGTCTGAACCTAAAAAGATGATATAGGTAATAATCATTGTAAGAATGATTGCAAGTATTGCAAGGATTAATAATATCGTCCAGGAAGGTAAAAATAATTCAGGACATGCTTGCAAGGTTGTCATACTTACAATTGTAACTGTTATTGCCCCCGGACCAGATAATGAAGGCATTGCTAACGGCACAAGCGCCAAATCTGTTTTTTGCTCCTTATTTGGTTGACTTTCTCCAAATTGTTCTCCACGTCTAACCATATCCAATCCAACAAATGCCAATAAAATTCCACCGGCAATTCTCAAGGAATATATCTCAATTTGTAGATACGATAATATGCTAGATCCCGCTATTGCAAAAATAATCAAAAGTATTGCTGCGTATCTTACCGCGTTCTTTGCTGTTGTTCTTCTTTCTTTTTTAGTATACTTGCTTGTTATTGCTGAGAATAATGCTAATGTTGATGAAGGATTTACTATAATGAATAAAGGAATGAATATCGCAAGGAATAGTTCTATCAAATTCATTTTTGACCCATTATTTTTCTACTATTTTTTATTATATCATTCATATTTTCGAACCCATCTAATATTAGTGCAGGGGGAGGGATTTGAACCCGCGAACCTCTACAGGAATAGATCTTGAGTCTATCGCCTTTGACCAGGCTTGGCTACCCCTGCAAC
>CAYMMP010000100.1:0-3224 GCA_964391625.1 uncultured Thermoplasmatales archaeon
TTTTTAATTTTTCTATTTACATATTTTTAAAAAAATCAATCAATTTTTCTAAAGATTTTGCCCGGTGCGATATTTGATTTTTTTCAGATGTACTCATTTCTGCAAAAGTTTTGTTACCTCCATCTGGTATAAAAATCGGATCGTAGCCAAACCCATTGTTGCCTTGCATTTTATCTAGAATTGTACCGTGACATTCTCCAACAAAAAGAATAGGCTTTCTAACTGGCTCTGCATATGCAAAAATTGATCTGAAAACAGCTTTGCGATTATTGCCCTCTTTATCTTTCATTAGTTTTAATATGCCATTACATCCAATAGTATGATACGCATAAGCAGAAAAAACACCAGGAAATCCTCCAAGCGATTCAATAAAAAGACCAGCATCCTCTAAAATAAAGGGAAGTTTAAATCGTTTCTGCACATGTTCTGCACCAAACATCGCAACCTCTTCTAAGCTGTTGGTTTGTATCTCCGGGTAGCCTAGATTTTTTTGAACTACTTTGATGTCAACATCTGTAAGCTTATTTTTTACCTCAAGCACTTTACCGGAATTACTTGTAATAAAATATATTGTTTTCACCTATATCTCCCTCTTTTTACAATATCCTCAATCTTTTTTATTATATTATTTGCATCATCTTTTAGTTCCTTTTTGTAACCCTCAATTACGTATTTGAAACAGTTTGAATATTTTGAATGCGCTGATTCTATAGCTTCCATCAATACATGAAGATCAACGCCTTTCGTTTCTATTTCACTGTTTTTTTCACCTAATCCAAAATCTATGAAATGAACTTTATCATCAACAAGAATCATATTTGATGTAGTTATATCTCCATGGATAATATCACTATTATGAAATCTTGCTATATTTCTTCCTATTTTAATGCACAATTTTCTTCTTTCAGATTCTTTTAAATCATTCAGAATGTCTTTAACTCTTTTACCTTTTAGATATTCCATTGTTATAATGCCATTTTTAACATCAACATCATATATAATCGGCACAGATATTCCTTGTTGGCGGGCCTCTGTAATCAATTTTGCTTCTTCTCTGGTTCTATACGAAATCAATTTTTCATCAATCTCTTTTATCCTATAAGATTTTTTCAAACGACGTTTCTGAATGACATCAAAACCCATGTATTTGGAAATACATATTTTTGCTTCTGCCCCTTGATATATTACTTTCTCAGTCACGCCAAGTCACATCCACCATATCTGTTCTAAATCGCTGATCAATGCCACTGTCTTCTATTTTCATTCTAATTCCGTTGTTGTACATTACTGCCCCTAGCCAAGCTATCATTGCACCATTATCAACACATAACTCTTTAGACGGAACGAAAAAGGATGCATTTCTTTCTTTTGCCATAATATTGACCATATCTCTCAATCTGGAATTTGCTGCTACGCCTCCTCCTAAAAGTACTTGATCTTTCTCAGTATGGGCCATTGCCCTTTCTGTAACTTCAGTTAAAGCTGCAAAGGTTGTTTCCTGAATTGAATAACAGATGTCTTCTAGTTTTTCACCTTTTTTATAATATTGTTCAGCCGCAGTAAGAAGACCAGAAAAAGCAATATCCATTCCTTTAATGGAATATGGCAATTCTAGATATTTTTTGCCGTTAATTGCTAATTTTTCAATTTTTGGCCCTGCTGGGAATTCTAATCCAACAGACCTGCCAAATTTATCTAAACAATTGCCGATTCCAATATCAAGTGTTTCACCAAAAACACGATATCTTCCTTCAGCAAAAGCTATAACTTGTGTATTGGCTCCAGATGTATATAGCAATACTGGATCATCGCAACCGTCTAATGTTCCTGGCCCAATTTCTAGATGCGCTACACAGTGATTTACACCCATAATCGGTTTTTTAAGTGATAAGGATAAAGCTCTTGCTGCTGTCGCAGCCGTTCTCAGACACGGGCCGAGACCTGGGCCTCTCGAAAAAGATACCAAATCAATATCTGAAAAATCTATCTTGGCTTTTTCAACTGATTCTTTGATTAAATCAGCAACATGCAATGCATGATGATTTGCTGCTTCTCTGGGATGAATGCCACCTTGCTCTGGCCTATAAGTCTTAATTAAATTAGACAGAACTTTGCATCTATTGTTATCCTCTTTTACAACACCAATGCCAACTGAATGTGCTGTGCCTTCTATACCAAGACAAATCATGATAAAAAGCAGTAAATAAAGGAATGTATAAAATAGATTTGGTTGTCTATTCCTCTACAACAACCTCTTCTTCATAAATATATATAATTCCTGTTTTAAACAAAATGCCAAGTATAATTAAAATTATTCCAATCCCTGCAAGGATGACTTGCAACCATGGAAAGGGATTATAAACAAATAACTCTCCATCATATAGATAGTCACAATTTCCATCGCCGTCAATATCTAGATATAAAGAGCTGCCTTGGCTCTTAATTTTAGTTTTTGAACTGGATTGTAGATCATACAAAAAATCTCCAATACCATCGGCATTTGTATCTACAATATACAAAAGTTTATTTTCAACAAAAATGGTTTCTACATCGCCATTATCTTTTGAATTTGATCCAAGAGACTCCTCTATAGAATCGGCCAATCCATCTGCATCGTCATCAGTATCTCCAACATACTTACCATCTATTGAATTCTCATCAGGTATTCCATCATTGTCAGTATCAAGTGGGTATTCGTTTGGATTTTCGGGGCTTGTACCGTAAGCTTTTTCAACTTCATTACTCCAACCATCTTCATCAATATCAGATGGTGGAGAAATATTAACAATTAAAGGAGAAGACCACGGACTTTCTGCATAATATGCACTTCTATATTTTATTCTCACCTGGTATTCACCAAATTCACTCCAACTATGTGTTTGAGATATGCCTGAATCTGATTCCTCAAGAACTACCCAGTCACTATAATTTCCATCTCCCCAATCAAACATCCAACTAGATCCAACCTCAACCGTGTTGATTGTATACCTATATTCCACGTTTATGTCTCCCGTAGTATTGCCTTTTGGAGGAAAGGGAACATAAGATGGAGTTGCAAAAACAGGAAAATTAAGGACAAGAATTAGTAGAAAAACTAAAAATAAAACTGAAGAAGAGTAAATTTTTTTCTTGTTCAAACTATATGAATTCTTTATCATTTTACCTGCTTTCCTTTAAATCAACATAGCTACTGCATACTAATTATGTTGATTTTTAGCGCATCC
>CAYMMP010000101.1:0-3145 GCA_964391625.1 uncultured Thermoplasmatales archaeon
CCTTCTTTTTCCATCATAACACCATAATACAATTTTATATATTAAAATGTGATGGTAAAAATTAAAAGCGAAAGGTTTTTTGCATAAGGTCATATGCTGGTGTAAATGAGAATGAATAAAAATCAAGACGTGCTAAAAGAACTTGAAAAATACAGAAAAAAAGATTTTACTTTTTCAAGTGGACAAATACTTGGCAGCATGTGTACGCAACCACACCCAATTGCTAAAAAAACCTATATGAGCTTTCTTGAGACGAATCTTGGAGATCCCGGTCTTTTTCCAGGATCTAGAGAACTTGAATTGAAATATATTTCATTTATCTTGGGCTTATTGAATGCACCAGAATCATCAGGTAGCATTATTAGTAGTGGTGGTACTGAAAGCAATATAACTGCAATATGGCTCGCTAAAAAGTTATCAGATAAAAAAGAAGTTATAATTCCCAACAGCGCTCATTTTTCTTTTGAAAAAATTGCTTCTTTAATGGATATAAAACTTGTAACCATTCCTTTGAACAAAGGATATACTATAGATGTTCCAAAAGTTAAAAAAAGGATATCAAAAAATACAATGGCGATTGTTGGCGTAGCTGGATCAACAGAGCTTGGTACGATTGATCCTATATCTGAATTAAGTGATATTTGTTTGGATGAAAATATATTTTTACACGTTGATGCTGCTTTTGGAGGATATGTTATTCCATTTCTTAGGGAACTAAATTACGACGTTCCTGATTTTGATTTCAAAATCAAAGGTGTAAGTAGTATTTCTATCGATGCTCATAAAATGGGTTGCTCTGCAATACCTCTTGGTACACTCGTGGTTAGAGACAAACATTGGTTAGACAAGATAGGTGTTGAGTCGCATTGCGTGAGCAGTAAAACGCAATCAGGGATATTGGGAACCAGGTCTGGAGGACCTGTTGCTGCAGCATATGCAGTTAGCAAATATCTTGGGATAACTGGCTATAAAAAAATAGTAAAACAGTGTATGGACAATACTTATTATCTAGAAGGAAAATTATTAGAGATTGGTTTAAAGCCAGTTCTAAAACCAACTATTAACGTTATTGGAATAAAGCTCAAAAAACCTGATATTGTCGCTAACAAACTATCAGACTATGGTTGGAAAGTTAACATAATGGATAGAATTTCTTCCATCAGAATTGTGGTAATGCCACATGTAAAAAGAAAGACTATTGATAATTTTATTCCAGTTTTAAAAAAGGTTTGTAAGGAAAATGGAGAGATATAAGTACAATGACAATCTTTTCATATTAGATAATTATTATAGAATTGATTATTATGCCTGAAAACGTCCCACAACATTACCACTGCCAGATTTGTGGAAAAGCAATACCCTTGGGTGAAACTTTTTGCTCAGAAGAATGTAAGCAAAAATATCAAACAATGTTACGTCGTAGAAAGCTTATGCTTTATCTTATGTATGGAATACTTGCAGCGTTGATAATTGTCTTTGTTCTTTCAAACAGAATGTAGATAATTCTTCATAAAAGAGAAGTTTTAAAATACGATTATTTGTTATTATTTTCGACATGGATGTAATTTCTGTTTTAGTTACTCTGGGAGTAATTATGATTCTGGGGTTTATTGGCAATTATATCTTTAATAGAACCCAAATACCAAGCATCGTATGGCTACTGTTGTTTGGTTTAATAGTTGGATCCATAATACGATCCCAAGGAATTATTAATATTAACAATGAGTACTTATTAAACGCTTTTTCAGAATTTTTTGCAGCTATTGCAATTATAATAATACTTTTTGATGGTGGAATAAACACAGATTTATATCAATTATTTAAGGGTGCACCCCGTGGATTGATATTAACAATTACGGGGTTTTGTTTAAGCTTACTAGCAACTATTTTAATAATTGTAGGGCTTGCATCCGTTGGAATTTTACCGATTTCTATTGAAAATAGTCTTGCAGTTGGAGCAATTCTAGGAGCTATAATTGGTGGTACAAGCAGCCCAATAGTAATCCCGTTAGCATCTAAACTGAAAAACTTACAAGAAAAAACCAAGGTTGTGCTTTCTATTGAAAGCATAATTACTGACCCTCTAGCAATTGTAGTAGTTCTGGCAGGAATCTATATGATACTTGTTGCTAAAAGCCCTGATTTTACTCTTGGAATAAAGAGTCTCGTAAGTACTTTTTCTATTGGAATAGTTATAGGGGTCGCATTAGGATTTGTTTGGTTGCCCATTATGCACAAAGTAAAAAAAGAACAATTTTCATATGTCTTAACTCTAGCAGTTGTTTTTCTTGTATATTGTCTTACCGCAGCACTAGTTGGCATCGATGAAGGTGGAACAGGCGCCGGAGCAATATCTTGTCTTATGTTTGGGCTTGTACTAGGAAATGGCAAAAAGATCTTAAAAATGGTTAAATATGAAGGGGCAGGCTTTGAAATAGACCGTCAAACAAAAGAATTCCACTCACTTACTTCTTTTTTAATTAGAACTTTCTTTTTTGTATATCTGGGGATTATGGTCAGTTTCAAGAACGCTGGATTTATTTTGATTGGGATAATAGTTTTACTTGCACTTCTTGCATTAAGATATTTAGCAGTTCAAATTACAACCTTTAGAGGCGGATTTGAAAAAGACGACAAACAAACTATGATGGTTATAATGCCTCGTGGCCTTGCTGCTGCAATTTTAGCAATAAGCTTTGGACAAAGAATAGTCGGACCTGAAGGAATGAACTTAGGAGAAATTATGAACGGTTTTTTTGAGGATATCTCATTTGTTGTAATTCTCGGCACAGCCATCGTTACAACAGTTGGCGTTTCTCTAATTTCATATTATGAAGGGAAAAAAACAAAAAAATCTGAGATATAAAGGGATTATTCAGCTAATTCTTCCTGAAGATCTATCACCATCTCTGTTAAAACATCCTCAAATACCTGATGACGGTATTCTTTGATTGAGCCGTTTGAAAGATGTGCACGAGCTACAAAATCTCGCCCATCTTTGATTATTTCAATATGACAAACTGTTTCCATAGTGTCCCCTATACCTTAATCTTCTACCCCGTATTCTTCAGGTATATTTATATTTTTTTGTATCTGAATATTTGTAAAAATCGATATCAATTCTTGTTAATTTTTATCGCACAGA
>CAYMMP010000102.1:0-3083 GCA_964391625.1 uncultured Thermoplasmatales archaeon
TTAATTTAGGCTTTGCATATAAAGTCAAGGTTTATGTGCAAAGCCGTTAATTTAGAAAACTACATAAATGTGAAGAAATATGACCCCCTGGTCGGGGAGCTTATGTTAAAGAAACTAGCCATAATATTCATTGCAATCATAATGATGGTTGTAGGTTCTGCCATATTGGTATATGGACAGGAGGGCAATATAGAGATCACAACTGAATCTGAAAAAATATCTGTTGTTGAGAACTATGAGATAGGTATTATATCTAATGGAAATATTAGTTTTTGGATACAAAACGGAGCAGCGAACATAACAATCCTTATAGATGGCAACTCCATAGAATATACATCAATCGGAGACAATATATATTCATGTGACTTGTCCGGTGTAGAATACACGTATGGTTCCAATATACAAGTTATGTATTCTTTAGATAAAGAAACAAGCATTTTTGAAAAAACGTTGCTTTACAATATTACTTCACTGTCAATCACTTTTGATGGGGTAGAGATATACGCTGGGAGCAACTTAGCATCTGGAAGTTCGTTAAATGTTGCTTTACGTACAACAACACAAGTCCAAACAATAACTAAAGAAAAAACGATAGAGAAAGTACCAACCTGGTACTATGCAATCATAGTCGTTCTTATAATACTCGTAGCACTTTCATTTGTATTTCCATCCAAAGAAAAGAAAACCCAAAAGTCGACCACAAAAAAACAGGTGAGAGGCAGTGAGTCGGAAGAACTACTTACAACTAAAAAGGCATTATTGATGGAAGTTCTTAAAGATATAGAAAAACAACATCGTGCAAAAAAAATATCAGATGATACATACAACAAACTTAAAGACCAATACAAACAAGATGCAGTGGAAGCAATGAAACAACTTGAGGATATAAAATCAAAAGTCAAATAAAGTCTGCTGAATCTCTTCTTTTTCTTCTTCAAAATGTTTTTCTTTAATCTGAGTTTTTTGATCTGTAGAAATGGTAGGGGGTTTTTCTTTAGAAAGCATGATTTCTTTTAATTTGTGAGCGTGATTTTTACCAAGCAAATATTTAACTTCATTCTCAGACAAATCTAGCTTATTTTTCATTTTAATAGCAAAAGTTGTATCATTGCGGAACATGATTGCAAAATCTATTAAAACATACTCTTTAACTTTATTAGTAGAGGTATGGCTGATTTCACTGATTTTTTCAATTATTAAATCCTTGACATTCATGCTGTCCCTGTCTTTCTTTTTTTCCTTTAACCAAGTAGGAAAATTATAACTAGTGTTTGGATAACTGTGAGTTTTTGCATTTGAAACTCCTCCATTCATAAAATCATAGGCATATGACCACAATCCAAAATGTTGACGTCTGAAGGTTCTACCAAGAAAAACATCTGCTCTAGATATAGCATCATAGCCCCTATTGAGATCTTCTAAATCCAAGTATTCTCTGGGGAGATTTTCATTAATCCACAATAACATAAGTTTTGGATCAACATCAAGATGTTGTATACTCTCCTTTATTGCTTGAAGGTTACGCGTCTTAAAAATCTCTCTAAGTACTGTAAAAATATCTTTTTCTCTATCACGATATCCAAGCACACTCAATGATGATAAATCAACTTGCTTTTTATCAAGTGCGATAGATTGTAAATCGTTAATTGCAGATCTTACATCCCCTTTACACCTATCGGCAATATTTTGTAAAACTCTTTGATCGACAGATATCCCTTCAGAAACACAAATTCGTTTTAGGAGACTTGCAATATTATTTGGATAGGGATCATAAAATCGTATCAGTTGGCACATACTTTTTAAAACTTCACCACTTCCTTTGATAAGATTATAATAATTATTTACAATTAGAATTATCGGTTGATTTGTAATTTTTATAGTTTCAATAATTGCCTTTTTACCACCTTTATCACTAAGATCGTTACTATCAGGTTTTGGTTCTCGAACTCTTTCATATAGATTATCTGCTTCATCTAAAATGATTAGTTTTCTACCACCATCGTGTGAAGAAACAAAACTTCCGTCATCTGAAAAAGTCTCATGAAGTGCACCTGATGTAGCGACATTTTTTATCTTGGTAGCATTTCTAGCATCAGACGTATTTAATTCGATTGGTGTCCAACCATAATCTTTGGACAAAGCTAACGCACTGCTTGTCTTTCCAGTTCCTGCTTTACCAGACAACACGACTGCACGTTTTTTTGGAATGCCTTTCTTCCAAGAATTTGCCCATCTTTTTAAATCTAAAATAGCACGTTCGTTTCCAACTACTTCGTCAAGTGTTTTTGGTCGATATTTCTCTGTCCAATCTTCCATTCTAATAGATATAACAAGGCAGATGTATTTTAATATTTGTTTTGAAAAAATGATATCAAAATCTTTTTATCGGCTTTTCTATTTTCCATCCTTTGCTGCGGGGATGGCCCAGCCTGGCTACGGCGAAGGATTGCTAATCCTTTGGTCTTACGACCACGGGAGTTCGAATCTCCCTCCCCGCGCTTTAAAAAATTATTGGGTTTTATCTTTTTTATACATTTCTTCAAGACGTTTCCATTCAGTAATATCTCTTGAAATACCCATTGTACCAATTATATTTCCTTCGGGATCAAAACGCGGTATTTTAGTAACAGAAACCCAACGATCGGAGCCGTCTATGTTTGTTAGTTTTTCAACTTTATTGATGATGAATTTGCCTGTTTTCAAAACTTCTTCATCATCGTCAAAGGCACGTCTAGCTTCAGATTCAGAAAGAAAATCAAAATCTGTTTTACCAATCATATCCTCAGGTTTAACGTTATAGTGTGCAGCTTTTGCTTTATTTACTTTAACAAATTTATTTTCTTCATCTTTAAAATAAATTGAGTCAGGTATGCTGTCCATTAAAGTTTGCAGAAGAGTATGCTCACGAGCAAGTTCGATTTCGGTTTGTTTACGATCGCTGATATCTCTGATCAACAAAACAAAGTTATCAATTTCATTATCCTTTCTAACCAGAAAAAAAGAACTCAATTCAACATTTAAGACATCGCCATTTTTATCAATGACTTCAGTTTCCTGACTCGTTGCAATTTTTTGTGATAAAA
>CAYMMP010000103.1:0-3032 GCA_964391625.1 uncultured Thermoplasmatales archaeon
CGATGTTCAGATTTGGTTTTAATTTTCTAAGCTCAGATATTTTATCTAATATTTCCGGAAGAAAAGGGCTACCATAAAAACCAGGTATTACAGTCATGATTAGAACTTGATCCAAGTCATCTAAATATTCTTCAATTGCGCTTACAGGTGTTTCAGGTTTCAGAACAAAACCAACTTTCTTATTCTTACTTCTTACAAAATCAATTACTTTAGATGGTTTGTCCATTGATTCGAAATGAGCCAGGATTATATCGACTTTCTTATGGTATTTATCAGTCCATTTAACTGGATCATTAACCATGAGGTGTGCCTCAAAAAGACAATCTGTTTCAGGTAGTTCAAAATCAAAATCTATTGAGTTATTGGGAACGAACTTTCCATCCATAAAATCAAGTTGGATTAAATCAACGAAGTCCTTGACTTTATTGATGTTGTTTTCAAGCTCTTCTTGAGATTTTGCAATTATCGCAGGAATAATCATCTTCTTCATTGTACTGCTCTCCAATTCTAAACTTACGACTTATATATTAATACTCTTTAAATCTATATCTGTAAAAACAAATAATTCAGGAATTTTTAAAACCAATTTGGCAGGACAACTGGCATAATTAGAGTCGCTATCAAGAAACTTAGTCAGAGCATCCTTTTTTTGATTTCCAGATATAATAACTACACACGCTTTGGATCTAGTCACCATTTTGGATGATATGCTCATCCTTCGACTAGGTGGTTTTGGCGAGTCTTCTACAATTATGTAAAAATCAGAATCATCTTTTATTGATGGATGGTTTGGATATAGGGACCCAATATGTCCATCCTCACCAATGCTAACAACTAAAATATCGTAGAAACCATCAAATTTTTTTATTTCATCTTCATATTTTTTTAAACTGTTTCGTTCATTTTGATTTTCGATAATAAAAGGATGAAAATTTTCTTTTGGAATGATGTCAGAGAGCCCAGAGTTTATCAAACCAAAATTGCTCTCAGGGTCATTGATGGGCACTAGTCTTTCGTCTACAACAAAGACATGTATTTTTTCCCAATCTACAGGATGTTTACTTAAATAATTAAGAATCGGCAAAATGCTTCGACCACCGGGTAAGCCTAACACAATTTCCTCTTTCATGGATAAAAATTTTGAGATTAACTGACCAATTGCCTCAGCCGTATATTCATACAAATTTTCTTTTTCATATAGAACTTTCATAATATCAAACTTTTATTTTTGACTTTGCAACATTGCAGCAAAGCATGCCCCATACAAACTAACATCATAATTAATTATAACATAAACTGGTATTTCTTTAAGAATATCATTTCTTCGATAGGCATTTTCAAACTCTTCAAAAAAATCCTTAGATTTAAAAATTTCCTTGTTTTTGGCGGCAATTCCCCCAGCGATATACAGGCCGCCTACGGCCATAGATTCTAAAACAAAATTTTTTGCGCATCGTCCATAAAACTTGGCAAATAATCTGAAGGTTTCTTTGCACGTCTTATCTATTGTTCTATATCTTGAGATTACTTCTGCTTTATCATCTGATTCATCTATCTCTTTAGAGTAGTTTGTATGATCATATCCTTGCTTTTGCCTAAGGTAATAGTAAATATTCTCTAAACCACGCCCAGACAAAACTTCTTCGTAAGAAATGGGTTCGTCTATTCCCATTTTTTCTTTTATCTGTGCTGCTAACCCGATTTCAAAGTCATCTTGTACTGGAAACTCACTATGTCCGCCTTCACTTGCTAATGGTACGTATGCTTTGATGCTTTCATCAAATGTTAATATGCTTTTACCAAGCCCGGTTCCAGCGCCAATAACTGCTTTTGTAGACTTTGATCTGACATCCTTAAGTTTTACAACATATAAATCATTTGCATTATTAATATCTAATAAATTGATTCCGTATCCTATGGCTTGAAAGTCATTTATCATAAAAATCTCATTTAATGAGGTATTCTCTATAATTTCTCTGGTAGAAATATTCCAATTAATATTTGTTAATTCTACATGCTCTTTTGAATCAGATACAACTCCTGCTGCTCCGATACAGGCAACACCAACAATAATGCCATGTTCCTTTTTTGAATATTCTAAAGTTTGTTTGATGGCAGGAATCAAAGAATCTAACTCTTTAGTTTTAAAATTAAGTGAAAACAACAGAAAAGGTTTGTTACCCTCTATCCCAGCAATTCCTACATTTGTATTTGTGCCACCAACATCAACACCCATAACATAAGAAGAAAAACTTCTTTGTAGAATCTCTCCATCAGATTTTTTAACTGTGTATAACTCCATTAAATCTGGCACCTATAAAAGAAATAGAAATGAGGTTTAACTCATTTTTGCTGGAACAAATGCACATCTGTTTGTGGAAAAGGTATGCTAATACCGTTCTTATCAAATGCTTCTTTTATTTGTTGTGTCAGCTCCCATTTTGCCGTCCAATAATCTCCGGTATCGACCCATGGACGCAAAAGAAGATCAACACTTGAGTCACCAAGATTTGCAACTGCCACATATGGTGCAGGATCTTTCAAAACTTTCTTGTGATTCTTCAAAACATTCATTGCAATTTTTATCGCTTTGCCCATGTCATCGCTATAACTTATGCCAACACGCATGTCGATCATACGTTTGTTTAATGCTGTGTAATTGACAATCGCCTCTCCCCATATTTTGCTGTTAGGAATAATCACTCTTTTGTTATCTACGGTAGTCATTGTTGTAATACTTGCACCAACGCTATTTACAGAACCTTCTTTTCCAGCTATGTCAATGTAGTCTCCTTTTTTGAAAGGTTTTGTAATTGCAATCATGAACCCTGCGGCTACATTCCCTAAAGTTTGCTGGAATGCAAACCCTAGAACAAAACCAAAAACGACAGATACGCCAAGTACTGCAGCACCGACATCTACACCCAACATACTTATGGCAAACGCAAGAGCAGCAAGAATCAATAATATTTTTGTTACTCTAGCAGTAAATTCTGCCAATATTTTTGTCATTTTTGCTTTAATAATGGCCT
>CAYMMP010000104.1:0-2998 GCA_964391625.1 uncultured Thermoplasmatales archaeon
AGAAGCTAATGATTATTGCCGTTGCAACCACAGTAATGCTTATTTTTGGAGGGATTAGTACTAATTACCTGTATGGTACGCAATATATGGAATCGAAATCTGGTTATTCCTATACCATTTCTGCAGCTGTTGACTGGTGGGATTGTAATTGGTCATATTGTAAAGAGATAAGAATAGATCACACTAAAGTACAATCAGATCAAAGCAACTACCCTGTACTTTTACGTCGAGATTCTGATTCTGATCTTGCAGCACATGCTCAGGACGATGGCGATGATATTGTTTTTGTTGATAGTTCTAACGCCACTGTTTTTCCTCATGAAATCGAAGAATATAATGGAGCTACTGGGGAGTTGACTGCATGGGTTAAAGTTTCAAGTGTTTCCTCAACAGAAGATACGATTTTGTATATGTATTATGGCAATCCTACTTGCAGTAACCAGCAGAATGTTACTGGCACTTGGGATTCAAATTTTAAAATGGTTCAACATTTAAACGAAAGTTCTGGAACCTTACTTGACTCGACTTCAAACGACAATGATGGTACAAATAATGGAGCAGCATATAATTCAAATGCTCAGATAGATGGGGGGTATGATTTTGACGGATCCGATAATATTACAGTAAGTGATAACAATAGCTTAGACATCACTAGCGGAATAACTATTGAAGGGTGGGTAAAAGACCCTCCAACATTATTTAAAAAATTAACTCCCAAAGTTAGAATATTGAATAAAAAAGAAGAATACCGACAAATAACTTCTAAAACATTTACTGTTGAAAGAACGTTATATTCTAGTAAAGATTCTGAAACGATATTTGCTATTTTGTATTCCCCTGGTGTTCAACTAACTGAGATAAAAGTTGGAAACAATATCGTTTCTTTTGAAAATTATAACAATGGGGAACCTAGTACAAACCTGGGAAAGCGAGTTGAACTGATAAAAAAACAATTACCTGAAGCTTTAAGAAATCGTCAAAATGTTGCGTATTCTTCTTATTTTAAAGTGAACGGGAAAGTTACTATAGAAATGACATTCATAACCGAAGATGAAAAACAATTAAATCCAAAAGGGGATATAAGTTATTTAGTAATCGCTGATGATGGTAGTTATGATTTTGAAACTACCACTCACTGGAGTAATCCTTTAGGTGTTATAGATTTTAACCCTTTGCCTTTTTTCAAATCCATATTTGACATATTTACTGGAAAAGAAGTTAAAAAGCCTGCAGCAAATTATGTAGATGTTGATATCCAAGAAGCAAAAGACATGATTGAAAACAACTCAAATCTTGTTATTTTTGATGTTAGAACCTTAGAAGAATACTACTATGGACATATAGAAAATGCAATTTCTGTTCCTTACTCAAATCTATCAGAAAATAAAAACTATGTTAAATCTTTAATGAAATATAAAAAAGAGCCTGTTCTTGTTTATTCGAGAAGTGGCTATATAAGTAAATTGGCGAGTGATCTTCTTGTAATCGCTGGTTTTACCAATGTATATAATTTAAAGAGGGGACTTTATGACTGGATAGAAAAAGGATTTGGTGTAACAGAGCGCTTTTATCCAGATCCTGTTCACTATGCTATTGCAGATAGTTTGGCAAATGATACGCCAGTTTTATTATTATTTTCTAATTCGGATTATCCCGATCTTAGTTTACAACAAGAGATGATTACAAAATCTTTAGAAGCAGAATATAAAGATAATATTACCTTCTTGCATGTTGATGGTAAAAATAATGAAAGCATTATCAAATCTTTTGATGTTAGAATTTATCCGACAACTTTCTTTATTGTAGATCAGAACGATTTGGGATTTTTGTATGCAGAGTTTGATGATTTTGTCGAAAAACAGAATTTAAACGAATTGTTTGATCTCGTAATTGATAATGGTAGCTATGCATCTGCTTTGTATAGTTGGCAAAGAAGCTTGTTTATCCATCATAAACCAGCTAGCGTGTCAATAGACGTAGCAAAACAGATTCTCCGTGTTGGTACATCTAGAGTTGTAATCGACCTTAGAAAATCTGTTGAAGATGATTATGAGAATATTTCTAAATCTTTGGAAGAATCTGGATTAATCATAACCAATGAATTCCCTAAAGAAAAGCGTATAGCAGGTGTTATCGATCACAATAATTTTGATAAATTGAAAAAAAGCAAGGATATTGAAGATATTGCTCCCGATTGGAAATTTAGTGTATTTCTTAACGAAAGTTTACCAATTATTGGCTTTGATAGAGTTGAACAAGAATTTAATTTAACTGGCAATGGAACAAGAATTTGTATGTTGGATACAGGCATTGATGGCTCTGTTGTAAATTTTAGCTATGGTTATGATTTTGTCAACGATGATGATGATCCATTTGATGACCATGGGCATGGAACTCAAGTAGCATCTGTAATTAAAGCAATATCCCCAGATGCTGAGCTAATTGTTGCTAAAGTACTTGATAGCGATGGTTTTGGTTATGAATCTACCGTACTGGAAGGTTTAAGATACTGTATTAATCAAAATCCCGACATTATTTTATTTTCTATTGGAACAACTGCTACCAGTCCTGGTTTTTGTGATTCTGATTTGGTAGCTGCTGAATGCAATGACGCTGTTGAAAAAGGAATTTTTGTAGTTGCCGCTGCAGGGAACGACGGGAGTGCAAATTTAACGTCTCCGGCTTGTGGCTCCAAAGTATTTTCAGTAGGCGCAACAGATGACGATGATAAAATTGCCAATTTTTCAAATGTAAATCCAATTCTAGACATATTTGCACCTGGTGAAAACATTACAACATATACAGGAACCGGAAGTGGAACCTCTCTAAGTGCGCCTCATGTAGCTGCCGCTACTGCTCTTCTTTTAGAAAATGAACAATTAAATCCAACAGAGATTAAAAATCGTTTTAGAACTACAGGCCATCCGATTGAATACAGTTACAACGAGTCACTTACAATCAATATTTCGCGTTTAGATATCTACAATTCGCTAATGAA
>CAYMMP010000105.1:0-2965 GCA_964391625.1 uncultured Thermoplasmatales archaeon
CTCTTTGTGAGAAATATCCGAGTGATTTACATAGGTAATCTATATCTTTATCAATATCGCCTGGAGCAGGCGATGTAACTTTTTTTATGATGATTTTTTTGACCATTAAAAATAACCATATTATAAAAAGTATATAAGTTTTTCTAAAAATTACTATTTTTGTTGATTTTAAGTTAACTAAAGCGAAAAATATTTAAATAAATTGTAATATACTTATATTGTAAAATTAAAATTAACAAAAATGAGAGATAACTAATTGGGGGGTGATAAACTATGATCATAAAAAAAAGAAAAGAAGATAAACTCATAGAGAGGCCAATAGAAGAAAGAAACGAAATAACAACAAG
Organism: uncultured Thermoplasmatales archaeon; assembly: GCA_964391625.1. Taxonomy (GTDB): domain Archaea; phylum Thermoplasmatota; class E2; order DHVEG-1; family DHVEG-1; genus CAYMMP01. The sequence goes on from CAYMMP010000105.1 coordinate 348, forward strand.
ACAACCATTCGATTTATGGGCAGACTTTGACAGGATGTTCGATCGTTTCAGAAAAGAATTTGACGAACTACTCTGGCCGTTGAGCAGAACCGGACCAACGACTACAATGACCGCAAATAGAACACCACTACTAGACGTTGCAGATCTTGGAGACAGATACGAAATGAAAGTTGAGATGCCGGGCATTCCAAAAGAAAATATCAACATCGAAGTGACATCTACAGGAGTTGAAATATCCGCAGAGCACAAAGAAAGCAAAGAAGATAAAAGCAAAAACTGGCTCAGAAAGGAGCGTAAAAGTATGAGTTTCTACAGAGCACTTGAACTTCCAGAAGAACTAAAAACAGATAATGTAGACGCAGAACTAAAAGATGGCGTGCTAACAGTAAAATTACCTAAAGTCAAGCCAAAGCCCGTACATAGACCGAAGAAAGTAGAAATTAAATAAAAAAAACAAGCATCCAATCCACTCACTTTTATTTCTTATGATTTTAAGTTTACATTACATAAAAAATCTGATAAATATTGAAAAAGGAGGTTGAAAATATGGATAAAGAAAGACATAACAGCCGGAAAAAAAGAGACTACGACATCTTCGACGATTTCTTTGAAGATGATTGGTCAGGAAGCAGAATAGGACGTCGTTTCGACATATTTGATGAATTTGAAGAACAATTTAGAAGAATGCAACAGAGAATGGATACCCTATACAGAGGGGCCCTTAAAGGAGATTTTGGAACACCGCAAGAAGGTGGGCCTAAGGTTTATGGTTGGACCTATAAAATGGGTTCTGATGGCAAACCAGTATTCCAAGAGTTTGGAAACGTGCCAAGAACCCCATTATCAAAACCTGAGGAGTTGCCTGGAAGTAGAGAACCATTAATAGATGTTCAAGAGTCGGATAAACAGATAACTGTTATCGCTGAGATACCTGGGGTTTCAAAGGAAGATGTTGATTTAGAAGTAACAAATGATAGTTTGATAATACGTGTCGATAACCCTGAGCGCAAATACTACAAAGAAGTTAATCTTCCTGACGAGGTTGATCAGGAGAGCGGTGACGCGAAGTTTAACAATGGTGTGCTCAGTATAACACTAAATAAATTGAAACCTAGGACAAAAGGAAAGAAATTAAAAGTTGATTAAAACAAATGGAGGTGATTTCAAATGAATAATAAAAATAATTTATTTGTAAAGGTAAAAGAAGCAAAACCACGAGATACAGGCAGAGGCATTGCTAGAATTGATCCAGAGATAACAGAAAAAATGAACATAACACCTGGGGATATTATCATAATTAATGGTAAGAAAAAAACAGCATGTCTTGCATGGCCCGGCTACCCTGAAGAAAGAGGGCAAGGGACTATTAGAATAGATGCTGCTATTAGAAGGAATGCTGGTGTTGGCATAGATGACAAAATAACTATTGAAAAAGCAAAAGGGCAACCTGCTGATCGAGTAACTCTTGCACCAACAGAAGAGCTTCAAATAATGGGAGGAGAAGAATACCTCTCCCAAGTGCTAGAAGGCAGAGTTGTTGTTCGAGGTGACATTATTGAACTTAATGTCATGGGTCGTAAGATTGATCTTGTTGTCACAAAAATTACACCAGGAGGAGATATTGCAATTATTCAGCATAACACAGAAATTGTTCTAAGCGAGAAACCTGTAAAAGCTGAGATGCAAAAACTACCAAGGATTACATATGAGGATATAGGTGGGCTTGGTGATGAGATTAAACAAGTTCGTGAGATGATTGAGCTTCCTCTAAAACATCCTGAACTGTTTGATAAAATGGGCATTGAGCCGCCAAAAGGTGTTCTTATGCATGGACCACCAGGTACTGGCAAAACACTTATTGCTAAAGCAGTTGCTAACGAATCCAATGCTAACTTTTTCACGTTAAGTGGCCCAGAAATTATAAGTAAGTACTATGGTCAAAGTGAAGAAAATCTTCGAAAGATCTTCGATGAAGCAATTGAAAATGCTCCTTCAATAATATTTATTGATGAGATTGATTCGATAGCGCCTAAACGTGAAGAAACGCATGGTGATGTTGAAAGGAGAGTAGTTGCCCAGTTACTTGCCAATATGGATGGTCTCGAAGAACGAGGTAAAGTAATTGTTATTGGTGCTACAAATAGGGTGAACGCTCTTGATCCTGCATTGCGTAGACCCGGTCGTTTTGATCGTGAAATAGAAATAGGCATACCTGATAAAAAGGGAAGACGTGAAATTCTTGAAATTCATACACGTGGTATGCCTCTTGCAGATGATGTGAATCTCGATAAACTTGCCGAGATGACTCATGGCTATTCTGGTGCCGATCTTGAAGCTTTGTGCAAGGAAGCCGCGATGAGAACTCTGAGAAAGGTTTTACCAGATATTGATCTCGATACAGATACAATCCCCACTGAAATACTAAACAAGTTAGAGGCGACTGGCAAGGATTTTTATGAGGCGTTCAAAGGTTTGACACCATCTGCCATGAGAGAAGTCGTTATTGAATCGCCAAATGTTCATTGGAGTGATATTGGAGGGCTTCATGATGCAAAGCAGGAATTGCAGGAAGCTGTTGAATGGCCTATGAAATACAATGAAGTATTTTTGCATATGGA
>CAYMMP010000106.1:0-2893 GCA_964391625.1 uncultured Thermoplasmatales archaeon
GATATAAACGTTCTAATTTTTCCATTAAATCTAATTTTTTGATAAGAAAAATCAGATTGGCCTATGCGATACTCTCTGGGATGAACCCAATCAAACAAGGTGTTTGTATCAACTAATAGATTATTTTCATTTGAATTTCTTTTGAGAATTATTCCTTCGTTTGAACTTGGAATAGGTTTACCATTCCACCCACTTAAATTATAATCAACATTTCCATAAACGATAGTATCAATAGTATGATTGTATCTGTTTTTTAACGCGAGACAGCCTCCTTTATTGCTGAGAGTTAAATTTTTCGAAGAATTCATTTGAGGAATATTTTTATCTGAGTTCGCATTGCATTCAAAATCCGGTTTTTTTCCATTTTCCCAGAGATATGCATTGGCATTTTGTGTTAAAACTAAAGAATTATTTGGCAAAATTATTGTTTTTTCAGGGAATGCAACCTTATTTTGATTTAGCTTATTTTTTGATGGGTTGTTTGTAAAATACCATCCAGAGATGTCAATTTTCTTTGAGGAGGGATTATAAATTTTTATGTATTCGTTGTTAATTCTAGGATGGGTATAGTAGTAAACCTCTGACATCAAGATTTGTTTTTCAAGATTTGATGGGGAGGTATCAAAGATTTTTATGCTACACGATAAGATATTATTGTTTTCATTGAATTCTTCTATAGAGTTATAAACATCTGCTACAACTAATATTGCATGGTGGCCAGGTTCAACATTTATCGTATCCCATAAAATAGAAGGATATTTTTGATATTTTCCAACAGAGTCATAGTATTTGCATCCTATGTAGTGATCATCATCTATACGATCATGATAAAAGCCAACAGCAGTAACAGATGTTTCTTCTTTTCCGATATTTCTAAGAAATGCCTTGATCCTGATTATTTCTCCTTGATTTATTACTTTTTTCTCAATTTTAGCTTCATTATAAATCTTTACTTTTTTAATCAGCAGATCAGATCCTAATATCTCAAAAAATAATTTTTCTTCATCAAATTCATTAGCATCTATTCCTGATTTTGCTATTATTGTGATATTGCAATACCTCGACATTCTATTCTTACTACATTCCACATACAAGCTAATGTTTTTTTCTTGATTTGAAGACAAATTTACTACATTTTTTTCTAAATTCGCAATCCAACCCGGTGATGTGCCATTTATCTCAAGCGAAATGTTATCAGAAAAATCCCCGAGATTTTTGACATTTAAATTAATCTCTTGAACTTCACCTTTTTTCATTAAAAAGCTGGTTTGTTTGACATTTAAACTTATTTTACCGACCATGTTTATATTATTTTTATATCCTGGCGTTGGAAATCCTTCGTAAAAACAAGTTAAAGAATTATTGCCAAACTGATATCTAGACAGTGTTAGATTTTCGTCTACTTTTTTTGCAGGTTCTCCTGGCACATCACTATAATTCACAATCCATTCTACATAATCTATTGCTTCACTTAAATTATTTTTAATAATAATTTTGTCTCCACTATTGCTAAGACCATTACCTATGCTTTTATCATCGACATAAAGACAAATTGTATTGTTTGCAAATGTATAATTTTCGTATGCTTTAGTACCATGATCAGTTATTATTGCATAACCAAATGGTGGGATTGTCAAAGTACCGTTTCCATGGTCAAAATCAGCCTCTATGTAGTCTTCTCCAGAGTTGTCAGTTATGCTCCATTCAGAAACATTGATTGATTGGTTTGTTGGATTATATAGCTCTATCCATTCGTTGTAGTTGTCACTTGGTTTTGGATTATACATCACTTCGTTTATTATCAGATTAGCAGAACAATTGATTGATGGAAAAATGATAAATAAAAAACCTAATAAAATTAAGAGGGCGGGGAGGGATTTGAACCCCCGTATGCGGATCTGCAGTCCGCCACATAACCACTTTGTTACCCGCCCCTTTAGAGCGGGTCTTAAATATACTAATGGTTTTTGAAGGTTACTATCCTCACACATGAATTAATCATACTTGATATTCAGAATAAAATAGTTATGTGATAAAACGAAGCAAAATAATGAGTTTTTGTTATACAAATCCCATTCTGTATATTTTTTATTTGTAGATCTTATCATGATGATCAAAATCATCAAACAAAATAAGATTTTCCTCTTTTTTATATTGAAATATAAGAACAAAATGTCTGATATGGGCTCGTTTTGAATCTTTCATATTCCACCGTAAATTTTTGTAGTGCTCAATATCGTCTGAATGTATAATTTCATCAATTTTTGTTAAAATTTGATTATATAAGTTCTTATCTTTTTTAGATAATTTATTGAGTATCTTTTGTAGATGTTCGCTTACATCAAAATTATACATTATGCACCTTTTTAGCTAGTTTTTTTTCTCAACTCTTCAATAGACTTAAATCTAGTATATTTTCCTTTTCTGATTTTTTCTAGTTTTTCAATGTATTCAGGTCGTAGTTCTGGTTCTAAAAAAGCCGATTCATATCTCTCTATAACATGTTCAATTGCTTGAGATTTGTCCTTAAATCCATATTTTGCTTTTACAATGTTAAGGATTCGATTCGTTCTTTCTTTAATATGTATAACAGCTTGTACCATATTATCCCATGTATATATTAGTATATGTTACATATATAAATGTTTGTTTTAAGATTGTATAGAGAATATTACTTTTAAGAATCATACATCTATACTTGTTAAATTAAATAAAATAGTTGTGTAATGTGGTGTAACAAAATTTTATAATTTTGTTCTAACTTTGAAAATTCAATATTTGGGCGATTATTGGAAAATTTTGAGACAATCTTTCGACTAAATTGTCAAATAATCCTGAAGCAATTCTAGTTTTTGATGTTGTAACTGCTATATTTATTATCTCATAATCGTTC
>CAYMMP010000107.1:0-2880 GCA_964391625.1 uncultured Thermoplasmatales archaeon
AGTTCTGATTGCCAGATATCTTTTATCGCCTTTGCACATCGTGAAAATTCTTTAGAGTCAAATGTTTTGTTATAATATGAAAGTTTTTTGTCGATGAGCTTTTCATCAAATGAAACATTTTTCTTCATGAGAAAAGAGATATCATACAGATCGCGTGCTCGTCCTCGGATGAGTAACGCCCGTACTTTTTCTGCAAGTATCTCTTCTTTTTTCATCACAGGAAGGGTAAATGGCCTTAGATCATCATACATGGGGACAACCTCTTTGAGGTCTGGAGAAAATACCAGATCGTTTCTCTCAGATATTTCAAGAGTAACAAATGTTTCACTTTTTGGTTTTTTATATAGAGGGCCTTGCGCCTTTAGCTTTATTGTTTTTCCAGTTGGTGACTTTTCTGTTTTTAGTTCATGGATAATATTTATAATGGCAAGAAAATCAGCTATTGTTTTTTGTAATTTATAATAATCATATTTTTTTTGTTGGGTAAAATCAAGATCTTCGGAAAATCTATCCAGCCCATAACATAAGAATAAGGCAGTTCCTCCTTTGAAAATAATCTCATCAGTTAAGGCAGTATAAATTCCGGCAAGTGTTGCGATTTGTAAATAATGTTTTTCCTGTTGGTATGGCTTTACTCGGTTTGTTTTTGCCAACCAAACAATTTCTTCTCTTGTAATCATATGTATGCCTCTTTTAGGTTTATTTCCATCTTTTTTGCATATTTAATCATTTTTTTGTTGTTTAATTTTATTATAACTGGGGGAGAATGACCAAATTTGTATGCAATATCCAGTAATGCCTTTTCTGCTTCAGCAACCCAAATGGTATATCCTTGATATTGCACGGTATTAAACCCAAACAATAATCTTTTAGGTAACTGAATAAAGCATACTCCACCTACTCTTTTTCTAACCCGTTTTGGTGTCACAACGTGAATAGTTGCTGGTATTTGATTAATAGCTCCGCGAATAAATAGAGCTGCATTGAATGAGATGTAGGAGTTTGGAATAATATATGATGCATATAGGATTGGATCGTTCTGAAGAGAATAAATTCCTTTTGCCACTCTAAAAAGTAGGTTTTTATCGACCATTCTTTTAATAGAGACAATCGCAGATGGTTTTTGGAGACGCGATATGCGAGCGATTTCATTTGTAGTAAACACAGGGGTTTTCATCGTCTTTAATCGTTCGAGTAATTCATAGATATTCATGATGATTGATATGATGAGTTTCTTTATAAATATTGCCTCTTAAATAACAAAATTGTTATTTTATAGACATAAAAAGGCTGATGATAGCCTAAAAATTCTCCTGTATTATATTAGATTGTAGTGAAAGGCTTTTTTAAAAAGTTTGCTATTGATAGTGACAAACTATTACATATTGTTCGATAGTTTAATTAATAGTAGAAAATACAACTTGTAGGGTCTTCTCTATCTTTTAAATCAAGTTTATACATGGTCTTTTAACAGGGGGTAAACAAGTATAGTTCTTTTAGAATTTACGGTAAAAGCATGTTGTGTCGTGTTTATCGTTTTGTTATTTTTACACAAAAGGTTTAAATAACACTTATTGACATAGTATAACATGATATTGTGTATCAATATCAATGGTGGTGAGAGAAATATGAATAAGATTGTAATAACAACTGCAGTAATAAGTGCATTAGCTGCATCCGCTACTTGGCGAATGGCTGCAGGTCTGTAAAAAATTATTTTAAAATTCTATTTCAGGCATGCAGCATATTTTATATAGTTTTTCAGTAATAAAGAATGATTGTTTTTTGATGGATCCAGAGAATTTTGCATTTATTTCGTCCAAGATTTTCATCAATTCATTTATATCTTTTACCACAAATTCTGGTTCTAAATCAGACCACCCCATAGCCAAGTTCATATATTCTAGATATGGCTTTTCTTTTAGGTAATCAAAAACTGGTTTTTTCATAGTATGGTCTTTAAGATAGATATCAACCTTATAATGTTGCAAATCTAATTTCATATGATCAAGGTTCACACGAAAGGCTTTAATGACGCCATTTTTCAATAAATTATTTATTCTATAGTTTACAGTTTGAGATGAGCAATCAAGTTGTTCAGCAAGTTCAATCAATGGTATACGTGCATTTTCAGAAAGTACATTTAAAAGAGCATAATCAATCTTGTCAATTATTACTGGTTCGACACCACAGTTCATTTGATAAATTTCTCTATTATCAGGTTGTTTATCAGGCAATAAATAAGATTTCTTATAGACGTGTGCTTTAACATATATTGAAATTGCATATTTAGCAAAATAATCCTCATATAAATCTAATGTTTTTTCCCAGAATTGATAAAAACTTAAAATATTCTTAACCCAAATAACAACAGCTAAGTCAACTTCGGCTTTTTCTGTTGCAACAATCCAAGAGTCTTTATAATCAACAAAATGTTTGATTATTTTTTCTTTGATATCTGAAGTTAAATATTGGAAGTTAATATACACTCTAAATACATTATAACCAAGTTTGAATGTGTCTATGTCTGCAAAATAATTTACAATTATTCCTTCATCTTGAAGTTTTTTTATTCTATAAGATACAACATCCTTCTTTAAGCCGACTTTTTTACCAATCTGAGTATTCGATTGTCTGCAATTCAAATCAAGTTCGTAAAGAATTTTTCTGTCTTTTAAATCTAGCTTATACATATTTTCTTAAAGAAAGTAATTAGTTTATATTATTTGAGAATTTTGTAATCGATAAGTTAACTTTTTAAATTCCCAATTTATTAGATAAATTGAGGATGAGGATGCAACAAGACCAAAAATCAGTTTTATTAGTGAGTATGCCTTTTGCCGAAACTAGCATTCCATCCATTCAATTGTCACTTCTTGA
>CAYMMP010000108.1:0-2853 GCA_964391625.1 uncultured Thermoplasmatales archaeon
CCAATTATCACTTTCAGCCAATACATGATAAGCGTAGTGTTGATTATCAACTACATTGTTCACCGATTCAACAGTGGCCTCTGAAGTGTAATATCCAGAATTAGCATTTGACCCAACATACGCTATCTCTATATAACTACATGCATCCAAATCTTGTGCTTTCAAATAAACATCCATATCTCCTGTAGATTTGTCATAAAAATATACTTTAAAAGAGTTGATAGTAGCACCATCAGGAAGGTTAACAGGTGCAACTAACTTTCCTTCACCGCTAATTAAATATGCACCACCACAACCCCCTCCACTGGCATAATCAACAGCAGTTAAAGGTTGAAAATGTTCTCCACCTAAAGAATAATAATGAGTACGTGGAGTAGAATACTCAATTTTATCTACTATAACACTTCCTTGAAAACTACTGCCGGAACCAATACCAGACAACATTTCAGCAATTGAAGAACTAAGATCGTCAAGAGCGATAGAGCCATCCATTATCTCATCACTAGTAATTGCATTATTTGCTATCTTTGAAATGCCCATCTCGTTAATTTTTGCATCAGTTACAGTATTGTCCTTTAGAAGAGAACCATCAATGGAATTTGTTTCAGCATCGCCAAAATCAACTATAGTGAGATTTGCTAACCCCATTAAAGCATCGCGAACTGCAGAACTTAGCTGCTTCATACTAATTGAGTTATCTGCTATCTTAGAGATTCCTGCATCGCTAATATCTTGATCAGTAATAGTGCCATCAGATATCTTAGCACCGGTAATGGAGCCTTCACCCTTTTGATCTTCACTTAAAAGATCGTTACTCACATCAGACTCAGATTTCATTAAAAAACCTGAGATTATAGCAATTACAAAAAGAATTATTGCTATAAAAGCCAAAAACATAGTTAGATATTCTCTCATTTTATATCCCCTCAGTTAGAGTATAAACATATAACTAATAGTTGCTTATAAAAATAACAGTTCAAAAAGTAAGAGAAGGCTCTATTCTCGCCATTTATTTTTTATCTTCAAAGTAGAGATATCCTATCTTAAATAAAAACACAATAATTATCAGGAGTATGATTACAATAATTATAATTATTGGAATTATTGGAATCTCGCCTTTAGGTTTTTCCTTCTTGTAAGTGTTTATGGCCCCATTTGAAGAATCATAAATATAGTCCCATCCACCATCTCCATCAACATCAATTAAAATTGTGCCATCATTATTTACTTTTATTGCAATATCTTTTTCAGAGGCAATATCAAATATTCGATCAGGCGTACCGTCACCGTCGGTGTCGATTAAATAATATGATTTTCCATCAATTTCTATAGTAGTAAAAATTTCTTTTGACAATGGATCTGTACCAATTAACTCCTCCATTTCATCGCTTACACCGTCATTATCATCGTCTGCATCTCCTTGGTATTTTCCATCTGGCGAATCTTCATCTGGAGTGCCATCTTCATCAGTATCAGTTGGTCCATCAGATGAATCTGAAATGTTCGTTCCATATGATTCTTCAATTTCATCACTCCAACCATCAGCATCCGTATCAAGTGAGATATTAATTGTAGTGATATCAGTGTTGGTTAGCCCATCGTCATCTGTTACAGTAAGACTTATATTGAAAAGTCCTGAATTGTCATAAGCATGTGTCACTTGTTCCCCATAAAGGATAGTTCCATCACCCAAGTCCCAAGTATAATTTTGAATTGACCCATCAACATCAGAACTGTTTGATCCATCAAAGACAATATCTTGATAAGTTAAACCATCATAAAGCCCTCCAGCATCTGCAACTGGTGGATATGCAGGTGTTGATGATTGTGTTATTGTTGCGGTTGCTGTATCGCCATCAGTATTATCATTATTATCTGTAACTGTAAGAGTTACTGTATATGTCCCTGCTGATGAATAAGTATGATTTATTGTTTGTCCGGTTCCTGTGTTTCCATCCCCAAAATCCCAAGAGTAAGAATACGGTTTGGACCCATACGTGGCCGAACCAGTAAATGTTACAGGCGTTCCAGTTTCGCCAGTATATGGCCCTCCAGCATCAGCTGTTAATACATACACTGGTGGATTCCCGTTCCCACCACTACTAGAAGATGAAACTGTAACAGAATAAGTGGACGACCAGTTACTCCAAGCACCATGTTCATCCACTGCAACTACTTTAAAGGTTTTTGTTCCTGTACTGCTCCAAGATTTTGAGATACTAGCAATTTCCCCAGATGCGTAATAATGGGTATCGTTATCATCCCATGTATTCACTATTCCATCATTATTCCAGTCCCAACCGAATTTTAATCTATCATTATCAATATCAGTTGCATTAACAGCATATGTACCAGAAACACCAGTATTCCTAGATGTTGGTCCTGAAAGAATCTGTGGAGCATTTGGAACTGTATTATTAAAGAAACATTCAGTACTATTTGTCTGATTAACCCAAATTGAAGTATTTTCATTATTTGTTAGATTGTCACTTGCTGCACTGAAAAATCTATAATATCCACTTAAATTTGAAAAGTTAAAGGAAATTGATACTGCTGATAAGTTAATCCAGGGAGTGCTGTTAACATTTGCAGATTCAAAATTAAAAGCAAATGGTCCTTCCCAGCTTGTATTTGCTTTGCTAGAGTTATTTAATGCGCTATTATAATAAAAGTACAAGGTCACATTTTTGATTCCGCTTCTGTTTACCTCATTGGATGCATTAACCGAGATAGTTATAATCAGTGAACTATTATGATAGTAAGCGTAATTAGTATCAATCGTTGAAGTAGGTGCTGTGTTGTCAACCCAGATTGTCCAATTATTTGAGGATTCTGCATTACCTAGATTATCTG
>CAYMMP010000109.1:0-2842 GCA_964391625.1 uncultured Thermoplasmatales archaeon
TGCCTCAATTCGAGAATAAAGAGATAATTGAACGTTTATTAAAATCTACAATAGGTGTAATTAGTAGAAGGACTTCTGAGGCATATGCAAATATAGTTGTTAGTGACACTATTAGGGCCCTTACAACAAAATACGATTTTTTAAAATACGTAAACATACTTGGGATACAGTACAATGAGGTATTTGATCTAGTCCGAGTTAACGACGAAATAAATGGAATCGATCAAGCAGAAATTGGAAAAGCCGCTGCTAGTTTTATGAAGAAAATGACCCGATCAATGGGTAAGAATGCTGGCTACTATTTTATCAAAGAAATTAAAGAAGATTTGCCAACTGAATATGAAGTCGTTTTAAACAACATTGGCTTAGATTTTGATTTTTTACAAACAGAATTTATAACAGATATGAAGGAGTCTTTCAAATATAATATAGATAACTATGAGATGTTTAAGTATACATTAACTGTATGTTTTGAAATTTTAAATAGGCAAATCGGTCGCGACTCAGCATATACAACATTAAGCGAATTTGTTCACAGGCTTAGCATCGAACACCAAGTTCTAAAATATGTTAAAATTAATGATATTCGATCTGTTCAAGGTATTGATATTGTAACTGTCGATCAAGAAGTTAATCAAGTCGACTCACAAACTGTTGGAGCAGGAATACAAAAGATTATTCAGGAAATAAATATGTATTTTGAGAATAAAGGTGCTTTTTCATTTACTGAAAAATTAAAAGATGTGTTGACTGTAGATTATACACATAAACTAGAGGAAATCGGGGTAAATATCGATATTATTAGATTAAGCCAGGAGATTATAGTTAAAAAAGTTTTAAAAGCTCTTGTTGATGTTTTAAGTGAGTATAGTACACAAAGTTATGCAGTTTTAATGGTTAACAACGCTATATCAAATTTCTATGAAAAATTTGTCTTTACGCAAGGTATCAAAATAGACAGCCTAAAATTTTCAGATGGAATCGATGGGATTGAATTGCCCGAAAACATAAACTCCATAAGAGCATCGGAGCTTGGAAGGGCTCTTCAGAAGATTATTGAGAATATTTCAAAATCACTTGGTGAGGAGGCTGGTAGACATTTTGTTGAAAAATTTAAAAAGAGCCTTGGTAAAGCTTATGTTTTGAGAATTGAAGAGTTGGGTGTTAATCTTCATATGATTGAGTTAAAACAAAATCTTACATGGTAAAGTTTTAATTTTTATTAAGATATAAAATTTCGTTTATAAGCGTTAAATTTATCGACAATTTTATATATCTCTATTTTTTATTCCTGGCGAGGTTAATTTATGAAAGATATTGGCATAGTAAGCTATGGAGCGCATATACCACGGTTTAGACTTAAGACAGGTGATATTGCAAGGGCATGGGGTAAAGACCCTGAGGGTATGGCAAGTGGCTTAGGAATAATTGAAAAATCAGTACCGTCGGCAGATCAGGATGTTGCAACAATAAGTGTAGAGGCTGCAAGAGCAGCACTTGATAGATGTAATATAAATCCACAAGATATTGGAGCAATATATGTGGGTAGCGAATCACATCCTTATGCTGTTAAACCAACAGGTACAATTGTTGGCGAGGCAATTGGGGCTACGCCACTTTTAATGGTTGCAGATTATGAATTTGCTTGTAAGGCAGGAACAGCAGCAATACAAACATGTATTTCTATGGTAAAATCCAATATGATAAAATATGGTTTGGCAATAGGGGCAGACACGTCCCAAGCTGCACCTGGAGATGCTTTAGAATATGCTGCAAGTGCGGGAGGAGCCGCATTTATTATTGGTAAAGAAAACATTATTGCAACAATAAATGAAACATGTTCTTTTACAACAGACACACCTGATTTTTGGAGAAGAGCAGGGCGAAAGTACCCTGCACATGGTGGCCGATTTACTGGTGGACCTGCTTATTTCAAACACATTATGAGCAATGCAAAAAATTTAATGGATCTTGTAAAAACCAAACCAGAAGATTACGATTATGCAATTTTTCATCAGCCCAATGGTAAATTTCCAGTCAAAGTTGCAAAAATGTTAGGTTTTACTTATGATCAAATAAAACAAGGTTTGTTATCACCATATGTAGGGAACACCTATTCTGGTGCTACTATGATTGGTTTGGCATCTGTATTAGACGTAGTAAAGCCGGGCGATAGGATATTTTTAACAAGCTACGGATCAGGAGCAGGTAGCGATGCTTTTGATATAACTGTAACAAACAAAATAAAAGACATGGATAGAAAGAAGGCGCCTTTACTTTCAGAATTAATAGAAAATAAAGAATATATTGATTATGCAGCGTATGCAAAATATAGAGATCTTTTGTATCTGGAGTGATAAAAAATGAGAGATGTAGCAGTTATTGGGGTTGGAGTTACAAAATTTGGAGAACTTTGGGACCGATCATTCCGTCAATTAATAGCGGAGGCTGGAGCCAAAGCCATTTTAGATTCAGGCATTAGCGGTGGAGATATTGACGCCATGTATATTGGCTCAATGAGTTCTGGTCGTTTTGTTGGGCAAGAGCATATTGGGGCACTTGTAGCAGATGCATCAGGCTTTTCACATCTGCATATTCCCGCAACTCGTGTTGAAGGGGCATGTGCTTCCGGAGGCCTTGCAGTACGTCAGGGATACTTATCAATTGCATCTGGAGTCAATGATGTGGTAGTTGTTGGTGGAATTGAGAAGATGAATGATGTAAGTGGGGAAGCAGCGAGTGAAACACTTGCGACTGCAGCGGATCAAGAATGGGAATCTTTTTTTGGAGTAACATTTCCAGGACTTTATGCTTTAATGGCTCGTAGACATATGTATGAATA
>CAYMMP010000110.1:0-2814 GCA_964391625.1 uncultured Thermoplasmatales archaeon
TGTCCTTTTTTGATTTCTTTGATTATATCATCCATTTTAACATCTTCTTTATGTATCGTGGTAGTTATTGGGTAATCATTATCTTCCATGTATTTTTTCTTTTTATTCCACCATGCATTTGCCTCAGGTGAAGCAGGTGCTCCTCCGGCACTCCAACCAGTTGCAGTTTTCATTTTGGCGATGCTGATGTTTGCATCTTCCATTTTGGAATCTGTCATTTTATGTCTTTTCTTCAAAAACTTAAGGCTATTGCTAATTGCTGCTGGCACACATTCTGATATACCACAGTCTTGATTCGTAATATTCTTTTTATCATGAAAAGCATAATCGACTGGTAGCCAGCCAATAAGAGTGCCCATAGGAATATAATTTACTGTCTCACCTATTTCTCCACTGGCCATCACAACAGCTCGATTGAATACAGGTGCCACCTTTATATCTGACGGGTTATAACTACTAACAGGAGACAGACTTACGTCATAGGCATATTCCACCGAACTAACATCTTCTCCTTCATCGACGCCTAAATTAAAATCTAAGAGTATCTCATCATCCACAGGCAATACAGGCAGGTTTTGAACAACCCACTCACCATTTACTTCCAAATTAACATAAACAATCTCAGCCAGAAACTCGTATGGAATTATCGCCTGACCCCAAGAGGAATCTCCAATAGTCATATCATCCAAACTTAAATCCAGTTGATAAAACGTTATTTCAGGCATTTCAGGATAATACCAGATTACAATTGAATCTTCTCCATACAATCCAGCCCCATCTTCCGCAAAGATTGTAATCTGATTCCAACCTTCATACAGATCAAAATCCCATTCAAATGGGAAATACGTTTGTGGGGGGTCGATTGTTCCGGACGTTATGGTTTCATCCCAATCCCATTCATGATGAGCACCTAAAGACACAATACCAACATCATCCGTAACAACACCGTACAAAGTAATATGTGGGTCATATACTACAGTACCATCTTCAGGACTTTCAATAGTTACTTCTGGTGGATCTTCTTGACCTATGCGAAAAAATTCTACACTGTCAGAGCCGTGTTCTTCAACAATATTATAAAATGTAACAGTAACTATGTTTAAACCAGGTGGCACTCCATGAAGCCCTATTGTAAATTCTACATATGTTGCCATATCAAAAGATGCTGAATCACTATATGAACCTCCATCCCACTCCCAAGTCCATTCCCAATAATTTAAACCAAGCTCATCTGCTGCATAACCTAAAATTTCAATATCTGATTCTGTTATTTCAGCTCCATCCGGAGGATACGTTATTTCAACCATTACTTGGTTTGTTGCCTCAGGATGTGTCTGAGGATTTTCTTTTTCATTAATTGTGCCAGCTCCATAAGGTTTATTTTCTAGCGTATTACTAATTTTTAATTTACAAGTTTCAGCCATTGGTAGAATAGCTGATAAAATCAACAGCATCAAAACTAAAAAAACAACTGTTTTTTTCTTCATTTTTTACCTCCCCGATACATATACATAATCTATTACTTTAATATAAATTTTTCTTATATAAAGCTGTCTTTATACAACATTTGTTTCATTATAATAAATACTTTTGTTAAATATTATATAACATTTTGTATATTATAAAGAACTCTTTTTTGTAAAATCGTCAAAAAGCGAATTTAAAACAGACAATTTTAAAAACGAGAAGTTGTTTTCTGAAATCCCTTAAGTGGGGGTGTTATAATATGTCAAATAGAAAATCATCTCAAATATCAGGATTTTATAAGCTACCAATAGATAAAAGAATAGAAGCCGTAAAAGATTTTGCAGAGTTAAATGATGAAGAAGTCAAGTTGTTTTCCTCTTATTTAGATATGGGAATAGCAGATAGAATGATCGAGAATGTTCTTGGAACATTTGAATTGCCTCTGGGAATTGCAGTTAATTTTCTTATTAACGGTAAAGACTACCTAGTACCAATGGCAATAGAGGAATCCAGTGTTGTTGCAGCTGCCAGTAATGCAGCCAAAATTGCAAGAGTGCAAGGCGGTTTTAAAACAGAAAGTACTAAACCCCTTATGATTGGACAGATTCAGCTACTCGGTTTTGATGATGTCACAGATGCTGCAGAATCAATATTGGAGCATAAAAAAGAATTACTAAAACTTGCAAATGCCCAAGATAAAATCCTTATCGATCTTGGTGGTGGTGCAGAGGATTTAGAAGTAAGAATTCTCGACAGCCCTCTGGGAAAAATGATAGTTGTACATGTAATTGTCAATGTGCTTGATGCAATGGGAGCAAACGCTGTAAATACAATGTGTGAAGCCCTTGCCCCAATGCTTGAAGAACTAACAGGCGGACATGTTCGTTTGAAAATTCTTTCAAATCTTGCGGATAAAAGAATCGTTAAGGCAAAGGCTGTTTTTGATAAGGAGAAAATGGGTGGTGAAAAAGTTGTAGATGCTTTCATAGAGTCATACACCTTGGCCTCAATAGATCCTTATCGTGCTGCCACTCACAACAAAGGAATAATGAACGGCATAGATGCTCTTATTATTGCGACAGGAAATGATTTTCGTGCAATTGAGGCAGGAGCGCATGTATATGCAGCAAGAAATGGCCAATATACCGCCCTTTCAAAATATTACAAAGATAAAAATGGAAATTTAGTTGGTGAATTGGAGATGCCGATGGCAGTTGGAATTATTGGCGGTGCTGCAAATATTCATCCAAAGGCAAAGCTTTGCAGGAGGATTCTCGGGGTTAGAACAGCAAAAGAGCTAGCAGAAGTTGTAGTATCTCTTGGCCTTGCTCAAAACTTTGCAGCAGT
>CAYMMP010000111.1:0-2787 GCA_964391625.1 uncultured Thermoplasmatales archaeon
TATCCTTGAAAAAGAGGTCTCCGGTTATTTCATTATACTCTTTATCGAAAGTCCCGCCCGTTACAAAGATTTTAATAGCCATATTTTCACCTATTACTTTACAATTAAATAAATGCTACTTTTTTATTTGAGTCAGACCAAATTGAATATAACAAGTTATATCCGAACTTGTTTCGTATGTCATTCCAATTTAGTATTATATCTGAACTATATGTGCTTATTATATTTCATCACTCCCTTGTCTGTAAAGTATCCAAAGTATTCTTTATCTTACTGAGCTCTCTATTACTTACATGCGTTTATACTTCTATTGTTTTAGAACTCTTATATCCCAATAACTTTTGAATGCATTGCAGATGCGCTCTGCTTTATAATAGATGAGTAGCAAAACTATGCCTTAACGAATGAGATGTAGCCTTCTTAATACCTGTCTTTTTACAAGATTCCGAAGATAATTTCTCAATAGGTCGAGATGTCAAGTGTTTCTCCCGATCCTTAGATGGAAACAAATACTTTGATTCCCCACACTCTTTTAAACACTCATTTTCTTCTTTTTTTAGCTGCTTTAATCAAACCATCAAATAAAGGAGAAGGTCTCAATGGTCTACTCTTGAATTCAGGATGTGCCTGTGTTCCAACAAAATAAGGATGATCTGGCAACTCCATAAATTCCATTAAAATTCCATCAGGACTTCTGCCAGAAAATACTAAACCGCATTTTTCAAGTTTTTTAACATATTCTGGATTAACTTCGTACCTATGGCGATGTCTTTCAGAAACATTTTCAGATCCATATAATTTGTAAATTAACGTTCCATTTTTTAGAACAGCAGGATAAGCACCGAGACGCATAGTCGCGCCATAACGCGAGTCTTGAAGTATTTTTATTTGCTCTGGTATAAAATCAATCACAGGATGCGGCGTATTTTTGTCAACCTCAGTGCTATGTGCCCCCATGAGGCCACAAACATTACGAGCAAATTCAACAACAGCAAGTTGCATACCAAGACATAAACCAAGGTATGGAATTTTATTTTCTCTGCAGTATCTGATCGTCTCAATCTTTCCGTCTATCCCTGAGAGACCAAAACCACCTGGCACAATAATCCCATCAAGATCATCAAGACTTGATAGTTTTCTGGAATCTTTTTCAAAAACCTTGGAATCAATCCAACTAATCTCTGGTTTTAGGTTATTATTCCAAGCTGCATGCTTTACGGCTTCTATGACACTTATATAGGAATCAGAAAGTTGAGAAGTTCCAATATCAAAATATTTTCCGACTATTCCAATTTTAACAGAATTTTTCAAAATTCTAATTTTTTTAATGAATTTTTCCCAACCTTCGAGATCGTTATGATCTTTCCTAAGATTCAACTTTTTAAGAATTTTTTTACAGAGATCCTGCCTCTCAAAAAGCAATGATACTGCATAAACATTATCAACATCTTCGTTTGATATTACCTCATCCTCATGAACATTACAAAACATTGCGATTTTTTCACGGCGAACATTATCTAAAGGTTTCTCAGAACGAGCGATAATAAAATCAGGTTGAATGCCAATTTCTCTCAATAGTTTTACAGAGTGTTGTGTTGGTTTTGTTTTCGCTTCACCTAAAGCATCTAACATTGGCACATAGGTCACATGGAGAAATAATACCCTTTCTCCTTCTTGTTTCATCTGACGTGTTGCTTCTAAAAATAATACATTTTCATAATCTCCGACAGTGCCACCAATTTCTACTAGTACAAAATCAAAACCATTTTCTTCTGCAGGTCTTCTAATTCTTCTCTTTATTTCATCTGTTACATGAGGTATTGGTTGTACTGTCTTGCCCAGATATTTTCCTTTTCTTTCTTTCTCTATTACTGCACTATATACTTGTCCTGTTGTAATGTTATGATATTTAGGAATGTTAATGTCTAGAAAACGTTCATAGTGACCTAAATCTTGGTCAATCTCTCCACCATCTTCGGTGACCCAAACCTCTCCATGTTCTGTTGGTCTTAGAGTTCCAGCATCAAAATTCATATACGGATCAATTTTTATTGCTGTTACTTTGTAACCATGAAGTTGTAATATTTTTCCAATAGAAGCGGTAGTTATTCCTTTTCCTAAACCAGAAATGACCCCGCCAGTTACAATGATATAATTAACCATCCCTTATCAACCGGCATGGTGAATAGAATACAGGATTTAAATGATTTCCCTTATTTAAAAAAATAAAAAAGGACTATTATACAAACTACATAAAAATAAGAAAAATACAACTACTTTTTTATATAGTAGTTGCAAATGTTTTGTATAGATTTTTTGTTTATTTCTTTGTAGTCAAAGATATTTCTATTGAGGACACGTTGGAATTTCTACCCTCTTCATTTGTTATGCTTTCTGTCCCAATTTTAATTTCTTTTATTTTTGCATTTTGGACAAATCTATTTCTTGTTATTTCTGCAGTGTCAACAGCTCTACTAATTGCTCTGCCTCTTGCTTTTATTACTACTTCATCAGAGCCGCCGTTGAACTGAGTAACAACTGCGAGCACATAGCTCATCGGTGGTTTGTTTCCAACATATATTGTGTTCTCGTCAGGATTTACTTCTTTTTCTGCCATAATTTTTCCTCCCTGTTGTTTACTAGGTTTTTTTGCTCTCCTTAAAACCAAACTGTTGTTTATAAAGGTTTCTACTGGCTTTTTTCTTTATTAGTTATATTTATATTCTGTTGCCCTTTTCAAGGTTCAAACTCACGTGATTTTCTCCATATAAGGGGGATTGATTTATT
>CAYMMP010000112.1:0-2762 GCA_964391625.1 uncultured Thermoplasmatales archaeon
AGGGTTTAAGAGGAAAAAGAAGGGGGGCTGGCCTCTTACACAGGAGGGGATGGGATGCACTCTATAAAAACTACCAGCCCGATTCCTTCCATCTCTAGTCATTTTTTAGACATTTAAGAACCTTTTTTGCATATGAATATTCATCAACATATGTAGTTAAGTAGATGAGTTGAAAAAATCAAGTTTATATATTAATAATGTAGACATAGGTAAGGCGATTATTTAATAATAAGTAAAAATAAGACCTTTTCAACTTAAATCTCTCTAAAAAGATGTACGCCGCCTACCGGACTCGAACCGGTGACCGCTCGGTTAACAGCCGAGTGCTCCACCAACTGAGCTAAGGCGGCATTATAAAATTTTACAGCACCAGAATATTACATTATTTTAAAAGATTACCTATTAAAATCCATATTTTTCTGAATGTCTAAGTGCTTTCATTTGCAGTTCAACAAATCGATAAACTGTAGCATGCTTACTACCTGTAAGGAGCATATCTATAGATTTCTTTAGAATATTCATCCTTACAACATCAGAAATAACAGATATGGTATGACCATATACAGATATCTTTGCATCAGTAAGTTCCTCCAACACATGTTTTGTTTTACCTTCCTTTCCAATAATTCTACTTCGCAATCTTCGTATATGATTCTCCTTTTTGCCAACGTAATCCCTGAGATCAAAAGAAAAAAAATCAGCAGTATCATCAAATAAACGGTAAGCATTTTCAGGTGAAAAACCACGACCAATAGCTTTTACTATATTTTCAATTTTAATTGTAATTAAAGGGTCTTCCAAATCATGATCATCAAGAACAACTTCGCCGGTCCTAGAATCTACATTGATTTTCAATCCAGATTTGCCTTCAATGTCTTTTTTAACCTCGCCTTTATGACCAATAAGAACTCCAACACGATCTAGAGGAATCTTGAGGTATTTCATAACTATTCACTTTTTGATAATTTTTGATAAATTTTATCTTTATCGGCAATAATCTTATACTTTTTAAAATAATCTACTATGTTGTTTATGTCTCTTTTAAGAAACTCATACGAATTTGGATGGTCTAATAAAACACCTTGTCCAACATCTATTAAATAAGGTCTTTTTCTGTAAATTAGAATATTAAAAGCACTAATATCTCCATGAACCAGCCTCGCTTTTTTATACATCTTTGAAATATACTCGATTATTGTATCAAATACTTCTTTTGGGTTTTCCAAAACCACGTCTTTAAGCATAGGCGCAGGTTTTCTAGCTTCTCCAATATAGCTCATTACGAGAACATTATTGGTAAAAATAATGGGTTTTGGTGCTCTAACACCTATTTTTTCAAGTAGTTCCAAGTTTTTAAATTCTTTTTTTGTCCAAGTAAATACAATATCTCGTCTTGTTTTTCGAAGAGATTTGAAGCGAGGGTCACCAACTATATATTCAGATATGTGCTTAAAAGTAGAAGTTGACGTTCGAAAAATTTTAACTGCAACTAATTTTTTTTTAGGCGTTACTCCACGAAAAACATTTCCTTCTTTCCCAGTAGAGATTGGGAAATCCAGAATATCAATTACTTGATTTGAAATTAATTTTTCTAAGCTAAGAAGAGTGGATTTATCAAAAACTTCATCTTGAGTTTTTCTATCAACACCTACTCTACTTATAATGTCCTGCAGTTTTTTATCAAGTTTTTTAAGACGTTTATCATCCAAAAAAGTATCAGAAGACATCTATTGCCTCTGGCAAAAGTTTTCGTCTACTAAGGATAACTGATTGCGTTCTACGATACCTAAAAATAATGTCCGCCTTTTCGTCTTGAATATCCCAAGGTTTTATTATAACTAGATCCCCGGCCCTTACTCGCTGCTTGCGCTTCATTCTACCAGGAATACGCGCCATTCTTGATTTCCCATCAGCACATACTACAGTTATCCTAGAACCGCCCATCAATCTATCGGCAATTGCAAACATTTCATTATTCCTTTTATTTGGTAAGCGAAGTCTAATATATTCTTCCTCAGGATTTTCTATGTCGTTTGGTTCATTCACAATAATCACATGCTCTTTAAACTTATTCTGTACTGTTTACAGCATTATTAAACTTTTACCATTTAAATTTACCATTTAAAAGCTCATATTTCAATGGTATTTTGAATATCTTGAATTGCATCAAGACACAAGCTAAGAAACTCTTTAACTGTCATCTCAATATGGTTACATAACTTTATTCTGTCTCTGTTACAATCTGAAGCAAAAGAGGCGTCTTTAAAATTCTCAAAAAGTAGCATTATATCAATATCCTCGATGCTGTGAGTATATGATGCGCCAAGCGTAGCAAATATTAAACAGGCAGCCGACTCTGCAGAAATCAACGCTTTATCAAGAGGGGTTTCAGGCAAATAATCTGTGTTAATGTAACTGTTTGCTCTTATTGCATTTATAACTTCTTTGGGCAGAAGGCCATCCAACAATTGAGCTGACAAAACCCCCCGTTTTTGTTGATCTTCAACAGTGTATTCGTAATCTATATTGTGAAGAAGACCTGTGAGTCCCCAAATCTCCTCATTTTCTCCAAGTCTTCTGGCTAATTTTTTTAGTATAGCTTCTATAGCAAGAGATGTTCTGAAATTTTTCTTTTCCCTGATGTATTTATTAATTAAAGTCAATGCTTCATCCCTAGTAATCATCAAAAAGAGAGAAGAAGATAGTTATGTAAAAAGGTTTTGGAAAAGAATAGTATGAGATTAACCCCAAGGTTGTTGAAA
>CAYMMP010000113.1:0-2755 GCA_964391625.1 uncultured Thermoplasmatales archaeon
ACCTACTTTCTGATGCTCGTGATGCGGAAGAACAAAATTATCCAGCTGCAGCACTCTTTGAAGCTCTCGAAGCATTAGTTCAAGGAAATCTTGCTTTAGAATTGGTTGATGGTGTTACTAATGAAAAAATTGAAAGAGCGCGTGAAAGCGCAAGTGTTAGTATAAGCGAAGCTCGTAAACAAGGAGTTGAGCCTATTCTATCAGTTAGCTATTATGAGCTTGCTGAAACACTTACGAACGAATCTTCGTTTGAAGATGCTATGTTTCAGTACAAATATAGTGATATTGTTGCTGGTGTTGTTTCTTCTGGCGATACCTCGGGCACACATTCTTCGCGTTATATTGGAATCCCTGCTTTACCAACTTCTTTTTTAAATAACAACCAATCCAACATTTTCAATGGATATTCTCAATTTATTGTGTCGGCAGTTGTTTTAATAGTTGGAATCGGATTGGGGGGGATACTGGGACTTATTATTTGTCGAAAACACAACATTAAAAACTAATGTTTCTTTTAACAAGATACGAATTTGTGGGTGGAGAAATGGTTGAGCTTAAAAGAGAATTGGGATTAAAGGAAGTAGTTGCAACTGTTGTGACAGCCGTTGTTGGGGGAGGGCTGTTCCTTTCAACAATCCAAATACAAAGTAAGGTGCCAGTTGGTTCTTCTATAATACTCTCATATATAATTGCAGCAATTCCAGCATTTTTCATGGCTCTCTGCTATGCTGTTTTATCTTCTGCTTTACCTTCATCTGGAGGAGAATATGTTTTTGTTAGCAGAATAATAGATCCATTCATTGGCTTTATATCAACATGGGCTAGATGGTTTGCAATGATTGCCACTATAGCTGCAATGGCAGTTGGGGATATCCTATTGATAAATAGTTTTTTTGATATACTAAATATGCATGGCGTTTCTTTCTTTATTTCTGAAAATCTAACTGCCATTGCAATTGTTCTTGTTATTATATTTTTATTTATAAATTACTTAGGTGTGAAACTTTATGGAAGAGTTCAAACGGTAATGTTTGTACTACTAATGATCGGTATATCTTTGTTTATTTTGTTTGGTTTACCTACTGTAAACATGAGTAACATAACATATTCTCTAAATCTAAACCTCTCAGATATTGCAAAGGCAAGCAGTCTCATTTTCTTTAGTTATCTAGGATTTGCGGCAATTGCTAATGTTGGGGGAGAGATCAAAAAACCAGAAAAAACACTGCCAAAAGGCATAATCATATCGATGTTTATGATTGCGATAATCTATGTTCTAGTTGCTTTAATCACCTATGGATCTATGTCACCTTCGTTTTATTCTTCATATGATTTTTCTAGTGGTTCTGTACCAGATGTAGCGAAACATTTTCTACCAGCGCTAATAGCAGTTTTTGTTGCTTTCGCTGGAGCAATTGCAATAATTTCTGATATTAACCCAAACATACTTGCCTCTTCTCGACTGTCATTTGCTTGGGCTAAAGATAAAATAGTCCCTCAGAAACTAGCAGAGCTGAATAAATTTGGGGTACCGAAATGGACATTGATAATTAATACAATTTTAGCTATATGTATAATTTTACTTGCTAAACAATTCATGAATGCAGTTATGATGATCAATATGGCCATTCTACTAATTTACATTGCAATTTCTATAGCCACATTGGTTCTCCCATATAAACATCCAGAAATCTATGCTAAAGCGAAATTTAAATTTAGAGGAATGTGGGTTATCGCTTTATTTGGAATGTTGTTATCTGCTTTATTCCTTGGATATATTTTAAGACTTGAAGGTTCAATGCCAGGATTTTTTTTCCTTTTGGCATGGATGGGTATTGGCAGCGTCGTATATGTTCTCACCCAAGAGCATCATATGATGCATTGGAGATTACAAAAACAACAGAGAAAAGAAGCAGATATTGCCGATAAAAAGCTAGTAAAAGATATGATGAAAAAAACAGATGATGTATTATCTAAAAAGAAAAAATAAACCTTAACACATTTGCAGTGCTATAAAGCTATAAATGTAATGAATTAATACGAAAGAATAAGAAAGTAGGTTTAAATATTCTTTTCGCTTTATAGTCTTTCAAGTCATGAAAAAAAGTAAGCTAATATCAGAATTCTATGAGCTTAGGGTAAGTCAACTAATGGATAAACGAGTATGGGACCTGCCATTGATTGAAGAAAACGAAGACATAGATCGCGTTTTAAATATTCTTGGCGCAAGAAATCATATATGGGTTGTAAAGGATAAAAAAAATAAAAAAATTGTCGGAGTAATAACAGAACAAGATGTGTTTTCCATTCTTGCCCCTAAACAATTTCCTGCATATGTTTTTGGAATGCCTGACATTCGGTCACTTCAGCATGGAACAGCAGAAACTGCTAAAGACATCATGTGTCACAAAATCATATCCTGTAGCCCTGATGACAGAATCGTTGATGCTCTTATGAAAATGAAGGGAAATAAAGTTAGAAGACTTCCTGTTGTTGAAAACGGAATTATTGTTGGGGAGATAACGATGAATCAATTAATCAGAAAATATTATGATGCCACTCAATATTACCCCATAGTGGGAAACGGTAAAAGTTAATTCTCATAGCATCTTTATTTTTGAATTTTTCAAAAATTATTCTTTTTTGAAGGCTATTTTCAATAAAAGTGGTGTCGCTACGGCCGATACTATAACTAATAAGACAGTAGCTGCAAGCATTTGGTGAGCCAATGATCCAGTAAAGACACCTAAGGATA
>CAYMMP010000114.1:0-2754 GCA_964391625.1 uncultured Thermoplasmatales archaeon
GCAAAAACTCCTTTATTTAAATTTCCAAATAAATTCATTTTGATAGTTTGTGGAACTTTTAACCAAGTTTCACCTGTTAAAATCAAAGAAGCAGCTTCTGTTCTATCAATACCAGAAGAAAACGCACCAACTGCTCCATAGGAGCAAGTATGGGAATCACTACCCAGAATTAGTGTTCCTGGTAAAGCTAAGCCTTTTTCAACCATAATTTGATGGCATATGCCGGCACCTACATCAAAAAATCTCTTTATGTCGAATTTCTTTACAAACTCTCTGATCATCTTATGATTATTAGCAGTTTTTTCTGAAGCAGCAGGTACAACATGATCTAAAACAATTACTGACAAATCCTTAGAATAAATACCATATCCTTCCAGTTCTGGCTCAATTTTTCCTATAATGGCAGCTGTATTGTCATGAGTTAAAAGATGATCAGGACGGACAGTTACAATTTGACTTGGACTTACTTCTTTTTCCCCAGAATATTTAGCAAGTATCTTTTCTGCAAAAGTCATATCCATACAAATATGCCTCCATAAATGTATATTAAAATTTAAAAGTGTTATTAATTTAGTCTCTTTAAACTTATTCAAAAATGTTAATATTACAAAATGACAAAATAATAAGTAAAATATAAGTTATAGAATATACATATTTGTAATAAGTGGATGGCAAAAGGAGAGATTGCGATCAAAAGATTAATTAAAAATAATTTTGCATTAGCAGGAGTTATAGAAGCATTATTGTTGATTGCACTAGTAGCATTAATCCTTTCGATAATTCAAATGAGTTATATACCATCCATTATGTCACAAAAAGAATCAGACCATATGGATGTTGTAGAAAATCAATTTTCTCAATTAAAAGCCACAATAGAAATGCAATCGATTATGGGATCAATCGATGCAGATAATCCTGTAGTACATACAATGATGTCATCACCTATTACTCTAGGGAGCGATAAATTACCTTATTTTGTAACTATGGGTGCCAGAGGCGACGTAGTAATAAAGGACAAGGATGATGTGACAGATTACAAAATCAAATTTGTTCCTATGAGCATTGCAGAATATTCTACTCTTGGAATCCCTCTAACCTCAATTGAATATACGGCATACAACAATTATTATCTTGGTGGTAAAAATATAAAATATATTTTAGAAGGTGGTGCTCTTATATTGAATCAATCAAATTCAGGTGAAGTAATGAAGGCAGGGCCTGCAATTTCAGTTGAAAACAGAAGTGATAGTGGCTATATTGAAATCTATTGGAACATACCAGTATTCGTAGGTGCTGAAGGCAAAAAAACAACTGCAACTGAATTTAGTAATTGTTATATTAGAACCAATTACAGCAACCATGATATACACACAGATAGTGACACGAGCAGCATAAAAATTCTAACAAGACATCTTGATGTTTGGTATGAATATTTAGCAAGTAATACCGAAGGCTTATTATATGAATATATAGAAAATGGATATGTGGATGTAGACATTGTTAATTATGATGATATGGATCCTGACTCTCCACTATGTGTAAAAATTCAGCCAGTGGCACCTTATGATTTAAGGGTTGCAGTCACTGTAGTTAAAATCGGCGTTCAAACAGGACCTGGGGTGACCTGAAAAAGTTAAAACATATTTTTTGTTTTATTTAAAACAAAGGATATGTAAAATAAGAAAGGTTTTTTATGGAATGTAACATATGGATAATAGATTGAAAAACAATATAAAAATTGTGAGCGAAAATACAATGGATGGAGAAAAACTAGTTAACAAAAATCAAAAAGAACAGATTCTTAAAACAGAGATTGGCGGATTTGACAATTTATTTGAAAAAAAGGGTGTACCAAAAGGGAATTCAATATTGGTTGCTGGTGGACCTGGGACAGGCAAAAGCACATTTTGTAGACAGATTTGTTACAATGCAGTATCGAAAGGAAAACACTGCATGTATGTTAGTTTTGAAGAAAGTAAAGAGCGCATTATAAGAAGCATGAATGATTTCGGTTGGAACGTTCAAAAATACATTGATAATGGCAACCTCATTATCCAGAAGATAAACCCTCTTGATATTCTCAGAATGAAATTTGGTTCAATAAGCGGATCAGGTTCTGCTACAGAATTGTCCTACAAAATTAAGCCGTTGATCATCCCTAAAGAATTTAATCCAGAAGTCATTGCTGTTGATTCTCTAAGTGCGATTATAGCAGCATCTATAACAAAAGAGAAAAATTATAGAGTTTATCTCCAACAATTGTTTAGTTTCTTTGAAGAAACAGGCGCTACATCATTTTTGATAACTGAAACAGATCCAATTCCCACGAGATACAGCGAATCAGGAATTGAAGAATTTCTTGCAGATGGAATTATAGTGTTATACAATGTCCAAAAAGACGATATGAGAAAAAATGCATTAGAAATCTTAAAAATGAGATATGGCAAACATCAGAAAAAAGTTGTTTTAATGGAAATAGACAACAATGGAATTAAAATTTACCCTGACAAAGTTATAAAAATTGAGACCTAGCTTTTTTATAGAAATTTAAACGGCTCTGCGTTTTTACTAAGCTTTTTTGCACCATATTGTAAAATATAGTGCTCGACTTGTTTTATTTGAACTTTATTTAGTCCTGTTCTCTTCAGAATCAGATTATCCTTATCATCATATATTTTTACGGTCCCTTCATCTATATCCAATATGGCTTTCATTACCCTGTTGTTTTGAAGCCATATCCAGATGTTTTGATGT
>CAYMMP010000115.1:0-2715 GCA_964391625.1 uncultured Thermoplasmatales archaeon
ACCAGCAGCATTTAAATTTGCAGCCTCTTCAGACAATTTTTCTTGGATATCTATAAATTCTGCTATGATCGTATTATTGATTATTATTATAACTGCCAAGAATACAAAAAAACTTATGAAAATAACAATGGCATACATTGACATTTCCACATTTCTTTGTTTTTCTACAAGTTTAACTTGATCTATTTCTTTGGCAGCAGCTTCAAAGATTGATGAGGTATTTCCTCCGATCTCAAGAGATTTATTTATTGTTACAACCATACGTTTTATTGCAGGTGTGTTAATTCTCTTAGCAAAATTATTTAGCGCTTCGTTAACCGGAATTCCCCAAGATATTTGGGATGCCATCATTTGCAATTCCGGAGTTAATTTTCCATGGTCTCCACCTGCCGCAGCTTTAATTGCATCAAAAATAGTCATCCCTGATGAAGTAGAGCTTGCTATCTCACGTAAAAAATCAGGTAATTGGTTCTCTATTTCTCTTTTTAATTTTGCTTTGATATGATTATAAAAGCCTATGGGGCCGATCGAAGTTAGGAGACCAAAAACCATAAAATCCATGCCGGTGAGTAAATTTCCAGCAACTTCAGCAACACCTATTAAAATCAATATCCCTGTTAAAAATAAAAATGAGGAGCAAATTAAAGAAATTGCTAAAAGAAACTTAATGGTTTTATCCTTGCCATAAAATTTATCGAATTTGTATTTTTTATTTTTTGTTGGGTTCTTCATACTGTTTCTCCCATGCCTGAGCTCATCATCATATAAAAACCGAAATAAGCCAAAGGTAAAATCATAAACGCTATTATGCCCATAAATGCAAAATCTGGTCCTTTTTCACTCATAAGCCCCATTACTGTGATAATTATAATAAGAAACAATGGGAATGCGATAACTGTTACAACAAAAGACTCGGCCATGACAGCAAGAGTTTCAAGATTTCGTTTTCTATCAATTAGATCACTCTGCATATATCTATCAACACAGCGCTCAAAGTACGGCCCAAGTTCACTACCTGATTGAATTGTTGCAATTATGCCTTGAATAAAATCTTTAAATTTATCTGATGGAGATATCTCAATTGCATTTCTCAATGCAGTAATTGTATCTTTGCCCATCATTTTTATTTCCATAGTGATTTTTTGCGCTTCTTTCTGTATTTCTCCATAGAGCTCAATATCAGCAAGTGCCTCAAAGATTTCAGCTGGTGAAGTGCCTGCTACTGACATCGTGTTGATAAAATTTGTTGCATATGGTAAATATCTATCAATTTTCTTTCCTCTTGCCTTTGCTTTAGATCCTGGCAAACTTAGATAATATAATGCAATTCCAACTGGAACAATTGATGTAACAATCAGCATCAATATAGCAGTTATTGGGTGAGGAATTATTAGATAAAGTATTAAAACTGAAATAAATGCTGAAACAAATCCTAAAATAATATTCATCAAAACCATTGAGTAGTACTCCTTGTAAACCATTGCAATGTCTGCTTTTTCTAAGAGATTATTCTTTGTTGTTTCGCTTATATTGAATCTTTCAAAGGTATTTTGAAAAAGTCTACGACAAAATCTAGAGTAGTTTGTAGATTTCACTTTTTCTTATCCTCCTCAACTCTTTCCAATATCTTATCAGGATATTTGCCATAATCTGCAATAATTCTGCCAAAATCTTGATAGTCTCTAATATTATTCTCAAGCATCCAATTAAGAACCTTTTTACGATTTTCTAGCTCTTTTTCTAATTGGCTTTCAGACCAATCATTTTGTATTCTTATTTCATTTAGTATTTTACTCGCTCCAGTATTCTCGAATCTATCATCTGTTTTTGAAATCCATCTAAACGGTTCCATAAAGATAAGTTGATTAGTATCCGGATCAAGTTTTACAACCTCTGTAACACTTGTCATTCTTCGAACTGTTTTACCTTTAATGTCAATTGCATTCTGGAAAACGATTATGTCAAGAGATGTTAAGAGTGCCCTAGGAAGTGATATGGGTGGGTTTTCAAGCCTTTGGATTAATGTATGTATATCACTCGCGTGAACTGTTGCATAAGAGGTATGACCTGTCGCCATGGCTTGGAAAAGGCTATAGGCCTCTTTTCCTCTTACCTCCCCAACCATTACTACTTTTGGCCTTTGTCTTAAAGCTGCTCTTATCAGATCTAACATGTCAATATCCTTTCCAGTTTTATCATCTGATGCTGAAAAACCTTCACGAGTTGTACCTGCAATCCAATTTTTATGTGGAAGATTTATCTCTCTTGTATCTTCTATAGAAATTACTTTATGCTGTGCAGGAATAAACAATGATAGAGCGTTTAGAGCGGTTGTTTTGCCACTAGCTGTACCTCCACAAAATAGAATGGATGCCCCTTTTTCGATCGCCATCCAAAAATAAGCAGCCATATCTGCTGAAAGTGACTTAAATTCAATTAAATCAATTGGTGTTAATGGTGTTTCTTTGAATTTACGTATAGTGAATGTTGAACCTTTTGTAACAGTTTTTGAGAGCGTAGTTTGTAATCTAGAGCCATCTGGCAATTTTCCATCAACAATTGGAGAATAAACTGATATTTGCTTTCCACTTATCTGTGCAAGTCGTACCACAAAGGAATCCAATTCTTTGTCATTTTCAAACCAAATATTTGTAGGTATTGCATCATATTTTTTATGATAAATGAAAATTGGTACATGGTGCCCATCACAGGAAA
>CAYMMP010000116.1:0-2685 GCA_964391625.1 uncultured Thermoplasmatales archaeon
TGGTTGTGTCAACTTCACATTCAGCATGACATCCAAAATCGTAGAAATTTGGAGTATATTCGAGGCAAGGCTCTTCAGGACATTCAACAGTTACGAATGCACTATCCTCATCTGCTACTTCATTTTGATATTCATCTACAGCTGTTGCATTTGCTACATTCTCAAAATTTCCGCAATCTTCAACATCTGCGGAAAACCGTATGACTTCACCCTGGCCTGAATCTAACTGTGATATTGTCCAGGTCAAGACATTTCCACTGATATCTGATGGTGTCGGAACTGCACTTCCATCGATATATGTTAGACCACTAGGTAATGTATCTGTCACCTCAATATTATATAAAGTTAAACCACCGGTGTTGTTTACAAATATCTTGAATTTAACATAGTCTCCAACATCTGCATCAACTGATTTTTGATAATCATTTGAGCAATCAAATGCTACAAACTTTTCAATACTTATACCCGGTTGCTCATCGCACTCTACATTAACTGTCGCTTCATCATATACTTCAACAGTATGTAAATACCCTTCTCTGCCTACTTCATTGCTAATTGGAGCGTACATCTTATTTACCAATTCACCGCAATCAACGACAAGTGCATCAAATTCGATTGTAAGTGTTTCTCCTACAGATAATTCGTTATCCTCCCCAATATATAGAGGTAAAAACCTCCAAAGTAGTGTTGTAGTACCATCTGAATTATCTGTAACAGCAGGTTCTTTAGGCACGCCATTTACTACTGCGTTATCAGCATATTCAAGGCCAGCAGGTAAAACATCTCTAATACTTGTGAAATAAAGAGGAATGTCACCATTGTTTTCAAAGTATAATCTAAATCTTACAGTGTCTCCAACATTGGCATCTACTTCATCGGCCCAAGAGCCTTGTTGCTCGCAGTCTATCAATTTAACTTTTTTCTCCGCAGTTAAACCACAGATTTTATCATTTAGAACGGTAGTTCCAATGGTAATTGAGTCGACTAACGTACTTTCATAATAAACCTTTGCTTTATTTTTTATTATAGTGCCATTCGGTACGCAATCATCTACAAGCGCTGTAACAGTATAACTCACACAATCCTGTCCAGGAATTACTACATGGTCCCAAACAATTGTATCGCCGTTATCAACACCGCCGTCTGCATCAATGATTGTCAGATTATTTTGATCATAATTATCAACTATTTTCGGATCAATTGTAGGGTCGTTGTTGCAGACTTTTATTTTATATGTTAATATATCTCCAGCATTTACTGGATCAGGTGTGTCTATTTTTGAAATCTTGAGATCAGGTGTGCCTCCGCCGCAAAGTACTCTAGCAGTAGTATGAGTGATCTCGCAATCATTATCCATTACTGATAAAACTACTAACCATCCACTTGAGGGGCTAGCATACTTGTGAGTGTATGTAATGCTAGTTGGTGGACTATTGTCGGTGAACTCATGTTTTCCATCTCCATCATAAATTGTCCACCAGTGGGTAATTATTCCCCCATCAGGATCATAAGATTGATCTCCATAAAATGTATTTGTTGAGCTTGTCCACCAATATTTTTCATTTCCAGAACTGTCTGTGATTTTTGCAACTGGTTTTTGATTTTCATTAGAATTGCCATTAGTAATATGCACAGTTGCAGTATCTGTATCTGTACCACCATAGTAATCATGAACTCTAAGAGTTACGGTATAGTCCCCTTCTTGATTGTATGTATGTGTGGGCTTGCCCCCAATGTTATTGTGCCAACTATCTCCTTTAAACCATTTCCAATCATATCTAACAATGCCTAACCAATGACCATCTTGGTCGAATACCCCATCAGGGTCGTAACTCCCAGTACCATCGAAATGAACAGCAGAGCCAACATCTCCAAAATACCTTTTATAGGCTCCTCCTCCTGCGTTGGCAACAGGAAGTTTGTTATAGGAAACTGTTAAGGTGTAGGAATCAGTATCAGTTTGCCCGTCACTATCTGTAACTTTTAAACTTACTTTCCAAGTTCCAGCTGCAGAGAAGACTTCTGTTGCTTTTGGATAACTCCCAGTTGATTCCCAAGCACAATTTCCACAGAATTGCCATTCATATTTAACTATGGTTCCATCAGGATCATAGCTATTGGAACCGTCAAAATGACAAGTTGTGCCTTTTGGCCATTGACTTGGTCCTTTTAAAACTGCGACTGGCGGATCTCCAGCATTTGCTTCAACTCTCACTGGAATTGCTACTAAAACAGCCGAAATCATCATAACTAGCGCAGCAAAAACTGCAATTGTTTCTTTTCTAAGAATATTTTTCATATATGTTCCTCCAACGTAAATTTATAAATTTTTATATTATAATAACTTATATTTATACTAATATATAAAACTTGCTATTTATCTACAACCAAAAATTAAACTTTTATAGCTATAAAATCAAAATACTACAGAAATAACAGCGTGATCCTTCTCAAAAGGGCTTAAATCAACAATTTTTAAAACCTTTAGATTTTCACCTTCTATTTGCAAACAAACTGTATCATAAACTTGTTTCGGTTTTAGTGAAATATCAATGCTACGAGATTTAATCATTAAAATTCCAGAACCGCTTTTTTTTAAATATTTAGAAATATTGGAGATAAAAATTTCAGCTTGATTTCTTTGAGAAATGTCTTGGTAAACCAAATCAACTTGCGGAACAATTG
>CAYMMP010000117.1:0-2655 GCA_964391625.1 uncultured Thermoplasmatales archaeon
TAGATCCTGATTGCTTTCTTGATCAATTTGATTATGTCATCGGTGGTCGGGACATGGTCATAATGATTGCATCCAGTAATGAACCTGGAATGATCATCCAATATCGTCACGGTATATACTGGTGGAAATTGTGAAACGGTCTTGATATCGATCTGCCACATGCTGTTTGGATGTTTTCGTTCGAAATGCCTCCATCTTCTTCTGATCAATTTCCCCTTGCTGATGATACCGAACCTGACCAGGACACGATACACGGTCATATGAGACACATCACCGAGAATTATTGCCAGTTTCTCAGATCCACATTTGTGTTCCTCGTATGCGTCCAATATCTCTTTCACTGTCTCTGATGATATTGTTTTGATGTTATGTGGTCGTTTGCTTTTAGGTTTCAATGCTTCTATTCCCTTCTCTTTTGCTTCCTTGATCCAGCGATATATTGTAGACCTGCTTTTACCTAAGAATTCAGCAATGGATTCTACTTTCATCTTATGTTTAGAAACCTGTTTCACTGCCCATTTTTTCTGAGCAAATGAAGGTTTTTGATCGAGGAGCTGTCTCCTCTTGCTTCTGTATGCTTTCCTATCGCTGTGCTTATATCTTTTGAGTACCGTGTACTCCTCGTGGCCTGGTGTTTTCATGTTTTTCACCAACTACACGAAAACGCCTCGCCACACTCCTTTTTTTCGGATTAGCTGAGAGTTGACTAACTGAAGGAAAATCCCTCAGTGATGGGCTTGTCGCAGATGTGTTGTGATAAAACACGATAATACTTGTATACAAAAACTATTTATCGCAGGGAGGAAATTAGTGAAGTACTGCAGTAATGGATAACACTCTTGGATAGGAATTTGATGAAAAAATCGATTGTCATTATTCTCATATCAATTATTTGCGTTTCATTAATACCAATATCCAAATCATATGAAATGACTGATATTCAAGGTGTTGGAGAGAATTCTGGAAATATCAAACAACAAGCACCCAGCCTATCACTTGGTCTGGAAAATAAATTACATATTGCATGGGCAGAAGAAGCAACAGGGTCGGAAATTAAGTATGCTTTATTTCAAGATAATCAATCAATATTTGAGAGAGGATTTCAAGCTGATACAATTACAAACGGTCAACCTGATATCAGTTGTAACGGTGATAATGTATTCATTGTGTGGGAAGGTTATGAAAATTATACCGATAGCGAGATATTCTTCGCCTCATATGTCAACGATATCTGGTACGATCCCTATTGTATAAGCGGTGAAAACAATTCAAAAACGCTCTTCAATTCACAGGTTATATCAAATGAAAGTGGTGTATATGTTGTTTGGATGGAGATGAATAAATCTAATAACAATTTATATTTTAGAGGATATGATTTCAATAATTGGGGTCCAATAGTAAAAATTAATTCACTGGAGAACAATTTATACCCTAAACTCACATTTTTAAATTCAGAATTACATATATTTTGGGCAGAAAAAAATAATGATTCATTTCGCATTGCATTCAAGAAAAACAATGGACTTAACTGGTCAGATACCAGCAGATTTTTACTTGAATCTGAACCTACGAATATTAATGGATTGTCAGTTTGGTCAAGTGGCGAAAAAGTTCATATCGTTTGGTCCGAAAGAGTAGATATTGATTCAGATTATGGAATATATATTACAGAATTCGATGGAACAAATTTCTCGTGTCCCATTCAACTTAGTAATGATGATAATCCGGGGCATAATTTAGATCCGTGTATTTCTGGAAAAAATCAAAATGTATCAGTTGTTTGGCGAATTAATTATAATTATAAAAGTAATATAGTATATTGCTCGTTTACCAATGGTGAATGGTCCGATATAGAGAAAATTAGTGGTGGACGAAATGAAATGGGTCAATATAATCCAACCATTGAATTTGCGGATTTCTACGTTAATATAATGTGGGAAGATTATGACGAAACATATCCGACTATTTCGTATTTAAGAATCGAATACTATCCTGTACCAACTATAAATTCAGTGTGTATTCAGGGGTTGCAGGACAAAGATCACATTACTGATCATTCACCTATTATCAATTGGACATATAATTCACCATACCTAACACAGGTTGGCTATAATGTATCAGTATGGCAGAGTGAAAAGTTTTTAAGTAAACTGATGTGGAGTATTAATGTAAGTAGTAATGTTGAGGAAGTTCAATATCAAGGAAACGAATTGAAAGATGGTCAAAGATATTATCTATACATTCAAGTATTCAACGGATATAGATGGAGTAATTGGGCAATAAACACATTCAGAATGAACTCTCCACCTTCAATTCCAATCTCACCAAATTTAAATGATTCAACTTATTATTTGGAAAATATCATAAACACTCATTTGCTATGGGAAAATTCTGATGATGAAGAAAATGATATAATAGAATACCACGTTTTTCAAGGATTGAATGAAAATCCCCCTCAAAACCATACAATTGTCGATACTAATTTCACATCCTTAATTCCATTTGATTCACAAGGGACCTTTTACTGGATAGTCTGTGCCTTCGATGGATATGAGTGGTCAAATGGTTCCTTATGGTCTTTTATTGTTATTGAGTATTCAGATCCCATTATTTCTCATGGAATCGTAAATCCAACAACGGGTGATCAATTTACTA
>CAYMMP010000118.1:0-2617 GCA_964391625.1 uncultured Thermoplasmatales archaeon
AAAAAATGATAGAGTGGTTAAACATAATAGCTGGATTAATACTCTGCGTAGGATTTCTAGAAGCAGTACCCTTTATGGGAAAACATCTAGCAAAATTCGCGAAATGGCTGGGCGGATTTGACACAATAATAGGGATAATACTAATACTCTATGTCATAATAGCAGGGTATTGGAATGGCCTACAAGGCATCATCGCAATATTTGCAGGCCTAATCATGATAGTCGGAATATTGCCAATGATACCAGCAATAGGAAAATCCTTAGAAAAATTTGCTAAGTGGCTAGGCGGTTTCCAAGGAATAATTGGAATTATAGTCCTAATATTAGGTATACTTGGCGTACTAGGCACAATTTAAATCCAAAATATTCTAACTTTTTTTCTTTTTTTATTTTTTATCGTCAATAAACTAAATTTTTTTAGAAAGAGATAAAATATAGATATCTTAATATCAATTTTATTATATAATGAAACTTAAGTTTGATAAAAGCAATTATTTAATTGTCACACGACAACCCTTAGCTGGATCAACTTTTAAAAACTTTATAAAAGTATTAATTGAAAACAAACTACGTATTGATTGGCAGTTCATTCCAAGAGCGCTATACGCTACTTTAGTTTCAATGGTAACAGCACCGCTTAGAGCCAATGAAAAAAAGAAGTTTGATAAGAAATTTGAAAATATCCAAATCAAACAACCAATTTTCATTATTGGGCATTGGAGAAGTGGAACAACTTTTTTACATTACTTAATGGGACAGGATAAAAATCTTGCTTATGCATCAACTATGGAAACACTAGATCCGAGCATATTTCTTGCATATGAAAAAATGTTGAGAAACATTGTTAGCAAAAGTATACCCTCCAAACGCCCGATGGACAATCTCGAGATGAATACAAACTTACCTTACGAAGAAGAATACGCAATAGCAAACCTTAGCCCGTATTCTTTCTACCACGGATGGTATTTCCCAAGAAATATCAATGATTATTTTAAAAAATATGTTTTGTACGAAGGTGTAGATAAGAACATTATCAACGAGTGGAAAGAAACTTACATTTATTTTTTGAAAAAGATATCATACAAATATGATGGTAAGCAGATTATGCTCAAAAGTCTAGTAAACACAGCAAAAATAAAGCTGATCTTAGAAATGTTTCCAGATGCAAAGTTTATACATCTAAGTAGAAATCCTTATAACGTTTATATGTCTACCTGGAAATTGTACAACAGCATTCTTCCCATTTTTTCATTTCAACATGTTGAAAAAGAAGAATTGGATAAATCCATTCTTAATATTTATAAACAGATTTATTCCAGATACTTTAAGGAAAAAAAACTGATTCCCAAGGAGAATCTTATTGAACTTAGATATGAGGAATTTATTAAAGAGCCTATGAAAACAGTTGAAATGATATATTCAAAATTTGGAATTGATAGTTTTCAAAAAGCAGAACCTGCTTTTCAAAAATATATTAAAAAACATGAAAATTACAAAAAGAATCATCATAAATTTAATAAAGATATTAAAGAAAAAATTTACAAAGAATGGGAATTTGCCTTCAAAGAATTTGGATACAAAAAATAGGTTTATAGAGTTACGCCAAGAACAAATGCTACAAGTCCAATTGCCAATGCTATTCTAATCAGTGAAGCGGCCTTACCTGCATTTTTAATATCCGAGTAGGTGTTAAATATTGCATAGATAGCTATAATGTCAACTGGCATAACAGCAAACAAATACCACTCATTAAGGAGATATGTAAAGTACGGAACTGGCGACAATACAACTGCAATAATCAAAAAGAAAGTTGCAATGTGCAAAGCAGATTTTTTACCTATTTTAACTGGAAGTGTTCTTCTATATTTTTTGTCGCCTTCACTGTCACGAATGTCCATTATGATCTCCCGGCTAACCATAATGAAAAAAGCTATTGCTGAAAGTATTAGTGAGGACAAAGGATTGTTTACAGCAGATCCTCCAAAAATGAAAGAGATTGATGAAGCGAACGCAACAGTTACATTCCCTGAAAGCCCATAATTTTTTGAGAATTTCTCATAAAATACTAGTATAAACAAACTAGATATTGCTATACTAAAGCACAGTATGTTTATGAAATAAGATATTAAAACGCCAATTGCAAATAGTAATGTGCTAAACAATAACATTTCGTTTGGTTTTAGAATTCCTTGTGGTATTGGTCGTTCTGGATGGTTTATTTTATCTATTCTCCAATCAAAATAATCATTAAACGCCATGCTCCCCGAACCGATCAAAAAGGTTGCCAACATAGCTGAAATTAGATCAATAGAGTTGTATGCTGCTCCAGCTACAAGTCCACCAACATAAACACATATTACACCTAGCGGTGTTGTTTTAAATCTCATTGATATCAGCAAAGAGGACATTTTGTCAAATTTTGAGAAACTCATTTCCTCCCCTTCATCATACTATGTTAACACTATCGTCGTTTCTTTATTTAATATTTTTTGATATTTATTTCGACAAACGGTTAATTTAATCGTTTAAAGTCCAAATAAAATCATTAATGAGGGTAATAACCTTTGAAATAATATATAATTGCCTCTTGTAAGTTGTAAAAAGATGCTCCCGACGG
>CAYMMP010000119.1:0-2598 GCA_964391625.1 uncultured Thermoplasmatales archaeon
ACAGTTTGAGCACCATTCCCACAAGCTAAAACTAAGATTTTTTTCGCTTTTTCAATAGAATCTTTGTGTTCCCTTAAAAGACGTTTGTCATTTTGAAGATGGCATGCGGGGTCTAGGATTTCCCAACCGGTGACATTGATTTTCCGTTTTTCTAGATTTTCTTTCATTTCAAGTACTTCTTTTTCACCACCAGTATTGCATAAAGTAGCACATTCGGAACAACCAGCAATAAAAACAGAATCGTTTTTTATCAAGTCAAGTAAAACCTCTAATTTTTTTTGTTTAGTAATTATCATACGTGAGAAGCATATAACTCCAAAATTTAAGTATTTGCATCTTAAATGAAAATCTCTAAATAGTAACCTCTTATTTACAAGAAATAATTCAAATTAAATAGAGAGTGGGTTGTATTAATTATGTTGGACGACTTAAATTTAATTTCAGAAATAGACAAATCAAATATGTTTGGAGATCTTGCAAGTTTTCCAGATCAAATTAAAAACTCAAAAGACATAGTTGATTCATCGAACTTACCAAATCTCTACAAGGTGGATGATATTGTAATCAGTGGAATGGGCGCTTCTTCCATATCTGGGGATATTGTTCAATCATTGTTTAGAGACAGGCTTGATATACCTATATATGTAAATCGTCAATATGATTTACCAAAATGGGCAAATAAAAACACATTGGTATTGTCTCAGAGCTATTCTGGAAATACTGAAGAAACTCTTAGTACATTTAAGCATGCAACTCAGAAACATTGTAAAATTATTGGTATTTCTTCTGGAGGGAAATTACAAGAATATTGTGAAAAAAGAGAAATCCCTCACATAAAGATTCCTTCAGGAATCCAACCAAGAGCAGCTACCGGATATGTTTTATTCTCTGCAATATATGCTCTTAAAAAAACAGGTGTACTAAAACAAGATGTTGATTTAGAAATTAATGAAACTTTTTCTCTAGTTGAGGAATTTAGAAATCAAAATAAAAAAGAAGTACCTGAAAAAAACAATTATGCAAAACAAATTGCAGAGAAGATAGTTGGAACAACTCCACAAGTTTATGGATGGAATTTTTATACGCCGATTGCTAGAAGATGGTGTACACAGTTTAATGAAAATAGTAAGGTCATATGCCGATTCGATGAAGTTTCAGAGTGCAACCATAATGATATAGTTGGGTGGTCAATGGATCCTGAAGCATCAAAAAATTTCACTTGCCTGTTATTTAGAGATAACGAAAACGAATCTATCTATATGGCGAAGCGTTTAGATTTTATGAAAAAACTTTTTGAAGGCGTAGCTGGAAATGTTATAGAAATACCGATAAAAGGTAAAAAAAGGCTAGCTAAAATGATGTATGCCATGTATCTTGGCGATTATCTCAGTTGCTATCTTGCCATTTTAAGAAAAGTAGATCCCTCTCCTGTAAATATCATAACAGAACTAAAAGAGGAATTGGCAAAACTGTAATTTACAACACCTAAAGTAAATTTATAAATAATTAATGTATTCAACTAAATATAAAAATTAAAAATTCATCTGATGGGATGTAATTGTGTGTGTGATAACTTATGTTAGAACAAACTAATGAAAGTGCTTTTGAAGGCAGATATAAAACTTTGTTTGAAGGTGTTAACGCTGCTGTTTTTTTGACATCATTTGATGGTAAAATTATTGAAGCAAATCTAAAATCTTGTGATCTTCTTGGTTATGAGTGGGATGAACTAAATCAATTATCCTTGAAAAAGATTTTTCCAGAAACGTATGACTGGGATCAGTTCATTGACGAGATATCTGCCAAAGGTGGTTTAAATTTTGAAACTGAAAATATAAGAAAAGATGGTTCAATCTTTCCTGTTGAAATTTCAGCTTCAATTTTTACATTAGATAAAGAACCTGTAATGATTGCTCTTATCTGGGATATTACTGAGCGAAAAGAAGCAGAGCAAAAACTTAAGGAATCTGAAGAAAGATATCGATGTATTTTTGAAAATTCTGCAGTTGCAATTATGCTTACCGATGATCGTGAGCGTATTGTTTCTTGGAATGGGTATACTGAAACATTGCTTGGCTATGGTAAAGATGAACTGCGTGAGAAACCTGTTTCCATGCTGTATCCTCAAGATGAGTGGAAAAAGATACGTAGCGAAAATGTAAGAGAAAAGGGAATGCAGCACAATTTAGAAACAAGAATGTTCAAAAAGGACAATACCTTAATTGATGTTGATATCTCAATTACTGTTTTAAAAAATGAAAATGGAGAGGTTTCTGGCTCTATCGGCGTTATTAAAGATATTACCGAACGAGTACAAGCTGAAAAGAAACTAAAAGAAAGCGAAAAGAAATATTCTGGCTTATTTGAGTGTACAACAGATGGCATGATTGTTCTTGATGCTCGTGGGGAAATACTTGATATTAATACACGTGCGTTAGATTTATTTGGTGTTTCAGAGGAAGAAATGCTAGGGAATAACTTCCTTAGCATGGGACTTTTAACTCCAAAATCCCTGTCAATTGTTGTAAATCAATTTCAAGAACTTTTATCACAAAAAATTGCAACGAGTCAGGAAACTGAAGTCATTGATAAAAATGG
>CAYMMP010000120.1:0-2575 GCA_964391625.1 uncultured Thermoplasmatales archaeon
TGAGAAACTTAATCGTCCTCCTGATTTTTTCTTATTGTTTTCTACTATTCATTATGAAAAAAATGGAGGGTTTGAGCAGCTTCTAGAAGGGATTTATGATATTTTGCCCCCAAATACTCCATTGATTGGAGGAACGGTTACTGGATTTATGAATAATTTTGGTTGCTTTAGCAGAGGAGTTACAGCTTTAGCCGTATCTTGCCCTGAAACGCAAGTTGCTATTGGTTATGGAAGAAATACAAAAAGAAATCCTAGGAAAGCTGCAAGAAACTGTGTCAAGATGATTAAAAACAATTTAAAAGATAGTAACTACAAGAATAATTTTCTATTAAACTTAGTATCTGGTGGAGAGATACCCGATATTCTTGGCTTAGGCAGGCGCAAAGTCATTAGATCAGGTTTAACACCAAAAATGATGACCAATTTGCTTGGTTTTTCCCAATATGTCCTTCAAAAAGGTGCAGCGAGGGATGATGAGGTCATAGAGGAGATAATTAAAGAACTGCCTGACTTCTACATGCTTGGAGGGGGCACTTATGACGATGGTCGAGGTCTAAAAAATTATCAATTCTTCAATAAAAAGGTCTTAAGGAATTCTGTAATCTCTTTGGCAATCAATACAAACCATGATCTAAATGTGCTAACAACCCACAATATGAAAAAATCC
Organism: uncultured Thermoplasmatales archaeon; assembly: GCA_964391625.1. GTDB lineage: Archaea > Thermoplasmatota > E2 > DHVEG-1 > DHVEG-1 > CAYMMP01. Next base: position 668 of record CAYMMP010000120.1, read on the forward strand.
AATGTGAAATTTAAGATTACAAAGATAAGTAAGGATGGCAGGACAATTCGAGAGATAAATAACAAGCCTGCCGCCTCTGAATTCATAAAACTGATGAATTGGCCTGAGGAGTATATTAACGATAAAAATTGGTACAACATAGCTTACCACTTTCCATTGGGGTTTCAGACAGAAAATAGTGGAATTGCCCCACGAATCATACCCGTAATTCTTGGAGAATCTTTGATAACAACAATCCGATCTAAAGATTCTGAAGGTTCCGTTTTAACAATAGATGGTAGAAATCTCTTAAAATCAATTGATGAAAACCTCAATTCTTTTCCAGATGCCCCTTTATTTGGGTTGATTTCTTCTTGTACAACTAGGTTGATAACAATGGGGCGTAGTATCTATGAAGCTAGAGACTATCTTCTCAATTACTTCAAAGATAAACCATTCTTAGTGTTCTATGTTGGTGGCGAATCCACATATTCGAAAGAAAATGGATTGAATTTTGTCAACATGTCTTTTAATTCAGCAATCTTTTGGGATAATAAGCAAAATTAATTTTCTAAAAAGGTTTACCAAAATTTGTAAGTTCGTTAAGGCCAAATCCATACTTTTTTGCCCATTCTTCAGTTTTCTTTAGATGTTTTAGATTTATCGAACCAACATGATTCTCCTTTTCATTCTCCATTGCTTGCATTATTGCCTCAGCTATGCATGCAAAACTTTTGTAAGGAGGCATGCCTGGAATTGGTAAAATTACTGGAAAATCTACATACCCTCCATCGATTCTTCTTATATCTGGTCTTTCTTGACAAACTTCTAATGATAGATTAACTGGCTGAGACACGTCTACCACTATTGCATCCTTCTTCAAGTTAGATGAATTGAGCAATGCTGTAGGATGATTTGTAGCTGTAACAACTATATCAGCATCCTTTGTTTTCATTTCTGTAGTCGTTTCAAAACTGCCACTGATCTGATTTTCAAGCTCTTTTAATTTTTCTTCTCTTCTGCCTACGAGTATGCTGTGCGAAAACTCTGGGACAAGTATTTTTGATACGGCTTCACCGATAACTCCATATGCTCCTACAATTGCTAATGTTTTCTCCGAGGAATCTAAATTAAAACGTTCTAAACTTTTTTTCACTGCTTTGCAAGTTACAGCGGCTGTATAACTGTCCCCATGATTGACAAATCCCTTGTATTCTTCTTGTTCAGCTAACCACTCCCCTCCGCTTGTTATTGAGGTATTTAGTGCTCCAAGTTGGATTATATCTACACCAAGCTTATCTTGAAGATAAACTGCAGCATCGAGAATGCTTTTTCTGATCTCTTGTTGCGGCTCAGTCATGATCTGTTTTGCTGTATATTTGATTGCAGCTATGGTGCCAACTGTTCTGTTGATTTCCAGTTCAGGTGACAAAATAATATTGTCGTTTACCCACTCTTGTGGCAACTGTTTAATTGTATTTTCATCAATTAGATGTCCTAAAATAGCAAATTTCATGCTTCTAACATTCCGAATAATCTTACACCAGTATATGCTTTTGCCTCTGTTGCTTTTCCAGGTTCATAATTAATTTTCACATGACTAATGTATCTAACTAATGCTTTTGAAAAATTGTTTCCCTCTATTTTTACTGATGGCATATATGAATCAAAGGAAAACTCTTCAGTTTGATTTTCTTGAATTACACCTGGAAATGCAAGTAACGCAGAGCTTAGATGTGGTAAGCATATATTTTTACTTACTAGGTAATCAAAAAACTCATTCCATCCTTCACCTTCATGGTATTTATCTGGTGAAATAAAACATTCTAAACCAATTTTTGGATCTACATGGTCACTGATATTTATGTGTAAGCGGATGCAGTTTGAAAATCTTTTAATATCATTCAAAAGTGCTGTAAGTTCGTTTTC
>CAYMMP010000121.1:0-2500 GCA_964391625.1 uncultured Thermoplasmatales archaeon
CAGGTGCCGCAAAAAAAGATGCCATTACAGTCATTGTTGATAGTAACATTATTGTTGCTACAAAACCAGCGTTAATTTTTTTTCTATTATCCTTTCTAATACTTTTTTGCATAATTTTTGCCTCCTAAGCAATAAATCTTTTTATCCCCCACTTACCATAAAAGTGTGGCAAATAGTTCAGAGTCTATAACCGCCTAATATATATAAAGGTGTCGATAAAACGTGATACAGTAATAAATACTTAAATTCTCCTCTAACAATTATTGTCCTTTCTTTCACTTAACGTAATATATGTTATATAAAAGTTATATTTTTGTATAACAAATCCAGAAAGGGTTTATTTAGAAGTTACTATCAATTTTATTATAAATATATATAAATAAAGATAATCTAGATAATAAAGTATATTGCAAAAAACTTATAAAATGTAATTTTTAAAAATCGGCAAAATCTTTGTCAAATTCTTTTCATCGATAACATAATCAGCAGAACTACGAACGCAGTCATCATCAGGATTAAAGGCGATACTCAGGCCTGAAACATCGAACATAGGAATGTCAAAACAAGAGTTTCCAATTGAAGCAATTCTATTTAACTTGATATTTTGTTTTTTTGAGATATTCACTATTGTTTCATCTTTAAATCTTAATTTTACACCAACTATTCCATCCCCATTTAGATATCCTTGATCATCTGTTCTAATGCCGTTTGCATAAACAAAATCAATTCCTATTTCTTCTGCAATTCTATTTGCAAGAATATCTAATCCTGCACTAACAATTGCAGTTTTGATGTTATTCTTTTTCAAAAAATCTACTGTTTCTTTTGCACCTTTCATTATCGGAATATCTTGTAGAATTTCTTCAAGCTTTTCCTTCTTCAAAGGCTTTCCATCTATTCTCCACAACTCTGCATCTCGTCTTATAAATTCTTTATCATCTATTTTTCCTTTAACATATAGATCAACAGATTTTTCATTAGATGTATGAAAATGGTCATGGATATATTTCCAGGAGCTAAGAATATCTGTCAAAACACCATCCATGTCAAAAACAACTAATTCAAGCTTATCCATTTTTTCAACATCTAAATTTACTTTAGATCTTTTTTTACGATAACAATAAAATTTACAAATTTTTTCATTCATGTCTAAAAAGCAGCATATTAGTTCATTATTTAATGTTTTGTAAAAGAAATTATGCTTTTTGTCTGGCCCAATTGTATCTTCTTATTTTTTTCGATCTTCCAAAACCACAAGCTGCACAAACTTTTTTCTGTATGTGATAAGCATGTTTACCGCATCTTCGGCATATTGTATGGGTTGTTTTACCACCCATTTTTGAAGGTGTTCCTTTAGTCATAGATCATTACCTCTTTTTATGGTGAAACATAGATTATGTTGTCTCCACGGACAATTATTGTATTGTGTTTAGCTGTAGGCTCTCCATTAATTATTTCTTCTGCATTTTTTAATACAAGATTCATATGAGGCACATCGTACCCATCTAAGGTCCCATGATATCCTCGTCCGCTGCGTAGCTCTACCATTACTCTGTTGTTGAGACTTCCATGTAATATCTTCAAAGGTTTTTCCATATGTTTTACCCTTGGGACTCCGAAATAGACATCTTATTTATAATGGTTTTGGAGTATTACACTTGGATAAATATTATAAGAATTATTTAATTAACAATTTATGAATTATGATACTTAAAATTAAAAATAGACACAAACTTAAAACAAAAGATATAAAAAAAATATTGCACGATATCAGATTGATTTTTGATTATGATTTTTTTGATATAAAATCATCAGTAGAAATTGGAGATTTAGAAAATCAGAAATTAGTATTTGTCGATGATGAACCATCTTTAATGTATTATCAAGATAGTGTTTTTTTTACGTTGCATGGATTAAATAAATACAAACCCAGAAACAGGTTTGTGGTTGTAGACATGGGCGCCGTCAAATTTGTAACAAATGGCGCAGACGTTATGGCACCTGGCATCGTCGACGCTGATAAAAAAATTAATGAAAACGATCTAGTTTGGATATGTGATGAAAAATATCATAAGCCATTGGCAGTTGGTATTGCACTTATGTCTGGTGAGAAGATGATTAAGGGAAAAAGTGGCAAGTCAGTTAAGATAATTCACCACATTGGTGATAGTCTTTGGAGTTTTTTTGCTATGAAGAATTAAATCAATTGCAAATGTTTATAAACGGAAAATTATTTTAGATTATGATTTTAATACAGGAGCTGAGAGTTAATATGGGAATTGTTAACAAGATTTTTGGTGATAAAAAGTCAGGCGACGTAGAAGGTTATATAGATCTTGAAAAGTATGTTGAGTCAACTGGGGACACTGGTCCCGCCAACATGTATGTTAGAGTCGGTGAAATACAGAGATATGAAGATTTAAAAGAGTTCAGCGATTATGTATATGGCGGTAATGTTTTGATTCTTGATTTTTCCCCAATTGCAGAGGAAGAGGTTATA